>CAYPSO010000018.1:0-53875 GCA_964413275.1 uncultured bacterium
AGAACCAGAAAAAAGCTGTTCCCAAGTTGAAGAAAATATCCCTGATTATTTAACTTACTCAACTCCTCCCCATAATCCTGAACAATACGCTGAATGGATTTACTACCGAGAACATGACAAGTTACCAGAAACTCCTGAACAAAGAAAAGCCAAGTTTAACTTGTTTAAGGAATTTGCCACACAGTTCATCACCAAAAACAAACCAGTTGGGTTCGGAGTTTGAAGTAAAACAATGACTAAACAATTAAATATGCCTGATTTAAAGGCTAATCCTCACCAAATTCAATCTGGGGATTGGGTTGCTTTTGGTAACAAGCTAGGTAAAGTGCTTGAACCTGTTAAAAGCCATATCTGCGAGTTTTGGGTTACTTGTTCGGGAGAAAAACCTCCCATTAACTATTTGGCCAGCAAGTTAATCAAGATTGATTATTCGGGAAAAGATTTGGCTGGTACAAAACTATCCAATAACCGACATATCAAGAAAATGATTTGGGATTCACAAATTTTGTTAGAGGTAGTTTCTTCCGATGAGGAATCAAGTTTTTTAACTCTTGAACAATTGAATATCTCAACAATTCACGAGTAATGAGTAGTGAGTAATGAGTAATGAGTAATGAGTAATACCTCTGCCTGAAGTCAGAGGATTCAATTATTGAATTATATTTTTAGCTTTTTCCTCATGAATGAGGAGGCTTTAGACCAAACTTCGGGCTTTCACTCATTACTTATTACTTATTACTCATTACTTCAGCCCGAAGGGCTTGGTAAAGTTTTACCCTTAAATTCAATCCTAATTGATGAAGAGTTGCAATCTAGGGTTAAGCTTCATGAACAAACTTTAGAAGAATATACCGAGGCTTATGCTCAAGGTGTCGAATTTCCTCCGGTGATAGTGTTTTATGATAGTGAGCAATATTTCTTATCTGATGGTTTTCATCGAGTAAAAGCAGCGATCGCAGCAGGATTAACAGAAATACCAGTAGAAATAAAACAAGGGACAAAACGTGATGCGATTCTCTATTCTGTTGGTGCTAATGCTAAACACGGATTAAGACGTACCAATGCTGATAAAAGAAGGGCTGTTATGACTCTTTTAGATGATCCTGAATGGAGAACGTGGATTCACGAGTAATGAGTAGTGAGTAATGAGTAATGAGTAATACCTCTGCCTGAAGTCAGAGGATTCAATTATTGAATTATATTTTTAGCTTTTTCCTCATGAATGAGGAGGCTTTAGACCAAACTTCGGGCTTTCACTCATTACTTATTACTTATTACTCATTACTTCAGCCCGAAGGGCTTGGTAAGAAACTCGCTCCCATCATCAGGGGGTGGAGAAACTACCATCGCTACTGTAAAATGGACGGGTCTAGAAATAGCCTGTACTTCATGACAAACAGAGCGTATAAAGTCTTCAACAAGGAAACTAAGCTGAATAGATATAGCTCCAAAAAGCTTATCGACACAGCCTTTCCAGCAGTACCTTACTCAGAAAACAAATTCGTAATGGTAGCAGGTGATTCTTCACCCTACGATGGCAACGTAACATATTGGAGTGAGCGTAACAGCAAACTTTATGATGGAGCAACAGCTAAAACATTACGAAAACAGCACCATTCATGTGGACACTGTGGATTGAAGTTTATCAACCATGAAAGAGTACATCTACATCATATAGATGGAAACCACAGTAACTGGAAGGATAAAAATCTTATGGCAATTCACCAGAGTTGTCACCAGTATATTCATATGAGCAAAAGGGAATCAAACCCTAATTAAGTCGGAAGCCGTATGCGAGGAAACTCGCACGTACGGATTTAACAGAGAGGTGCTGGGGATAATACCCCACATCGACTCTACCAGTTAGTTGTTAATGCTATTGCCTCTAATCATCCAGAGATTATCTGTCAAATAGCTGAGAAGATTAGAGAAAAAAGATAAAGCTATCGCTTAATCTGTATGATTTAAACAATGATTGATGATGCACATTATTACTCGTAAGCGTCTTAATGAATTTGCTGCTAAGTATCCTGAAACAAGAACAGCTTTAGCACAGTGGTATCAATTGATGAAACAATCCAATTTTAATTCCCTTGTTGAGTTGAGACGGATTTTTCCAAGTGCTGATCGAGTTGGCAAGTTAACTGTTTTTAATATTGGCGGTAATAAAGTTCGTCTCATTACAGCCATACACTATAATCGCCAAAAAGTTTATATTCGTGCTGTTTTAACACATATTGACTATGATTTAGGTAAGTGGAAGGAATAAAATTATGGCAACTATTGATATTAATCAAACTATCCAAAATTGGTCTAATTTAGGTAATACTCTTGTTGTTCCTCGTACAGAAGAAGAATATCAAAATTTAGTTAGTTTACTTGACAACTTGATTGATAACATTGGAGAAGATGAATCTCATCCTTTAGCTTCTTTGATGGAAATTATTGGCTTATTAATTGAGTATTATGAATCAGAAAATGTTCCTGAACTGACTGTTTGATGAGATTTGTGTAGCATCAACCAATAGCACTCAACAATTAACTAAAGACAGATTTTAGTTGTGAATGCTATTGCTTCTAATCACCCAGAGATTATCTGTCAAATAGCTGAGAAAATCGAAAAAACATTTACAATCTAGAATGTAAAAAATCGTAAAAACATTAAGAACTTGGAGAGTGATAGCGATCAAGTTTGGTGTCTTGCCTTTAGTCCAGATGGGCAGACCTTAGCTAGCGGTGATAATAGCTCATCAATCAAGTTATGGACTACTGGTACTGTTCAAGATTGTATCTTGCAGGGACACAATAAGAGTGTACTCTCTGTAACCTTTAGCAAAGATGGTCAACAACTTGCTAGCGGTAGTATTGATCGAACAGCAAGATTATGGGAAATCAGCACTGGTCGGTGTTTACAGATATTTTCCCCAGAACATGATGGTAGCGTAACCTCAGTTGCATTAAGTCCAAATCGACCGATTTTGGCTAGCGGTAGTGATGATCGAACAGTACGTTTTTGGGATATTAGTAATGGTAAATGTACCAATATTGTTCGAGGATATACCAATTGGGTTTGGAGTGTGACTTTTGCCCCTAATGGAAAGACCCTAGCTAGTGGTGGTGACAATGGTAAAGTAAACTTGTGGAATATTGAGAATATTGAGAATATTGAAAAAAAGCAATACGAAACTTTGTATAAACATAGCGATCGAGTATGGTGTGTAACCTTCAGTCCAGATGGAAAGACCTTAGCTAGTGGCAGTGATGATACCTCAATCAAGTTATGGGATGTGAATAATCGTCGTTTTCTTCGTACTTTGAAAGGACATACCGCAAGAGTTACATCGGTGGTCTTCAGCCCAACCGATCAAACACTGCTAGCTAGTAGCAGCCACGATCATAAAATAATACTGTGGGATTTTCAAACTGGAGAAAAAAAGGGAGAGTTACTAGAACATCCAGATAGGATCTGGTCTATTGCTTTTAGACGAGATGGGCAAGTTCTGGCGAGTGGTAGTAACTGTAACGACCTGCAAACAAGGGATTTTTGCAGGTCGTTACATTTAGAAAAGAAATAGCTAAAAAGCAAGCTATAAGTCTCTTGTTAGAGCTCGGTTATACCTATACCATCTCTAACGACGTAGAAGTGAACTACAAGAAAGCAATAGAAACATACGACACACTTCTTAGTAAATTTAAACCTGACCGTGCTTCAACCACTGATGCCTACTACAACCGGGGTCTTGTTTACCAAAACTTAGAAAAGTATGATGAAGCAATAGAAGATTACACTAAAGCTATTCACCTCGATCCTGACTTTGCTTTAGCCTACAACAATCGGGGTGTTGTTTACCACAACTTGGAAAAATATGATGAAGCAATAGAAGATTACACTGAAGCTATTCGTCTCGATCCTGACCTTGCTTTAGCCCAAAACAACCTCAAAAGTCTTCAGAAATAACTCAAGTCAATAGCTTAAAAAGTTTTCTCATCAGCCGCAAGCGATAATTATTTTTCCTTACCATTGCAGCGAGTAATTTTTCTCAAGGGCAAGTCGCAATTACTCCCAAACATATCCATACTTATATTCACAGAAGCCTTGCCTACTCGACTCAGAAAGACCACAAACAGGCGATCGCACTTCTTAATCTTAATAATCAATAAACTTGCTCGTGATTGCCAATATCGACAAAGACAGCAAACCCTAATTATAACTCCTACATTCACTCAGTCTCACTTGCTCTCCAACATATTCATACTTATATGAACAAACTATTAAATCCTTTTATTTAGTTATTGTTGCTCGCCCTGCTACTGATTTGTCAGTGGAAGTTTCAAGCCTTAAAAACAATAGCAGGATCGACTCCTGTAACTTTTTGGATGGCGAATAAAGCCGAGCCTACACACATTAATACAGTTATTCCCAAAACTCCTGCGGCAGTAAATGGAGTAATTAAAATCATAATGCCCTGGGTTTGTAGCGCCCAATGGGATAAACCAACACAAAGTAACATCCCCGGAATATAACCGAGTATGGCCATCCAGATTGCTTGCTCAAAAATCACACCGTAAATCATCTTATTAGATGCACCCATTGCTTTTAAAGTGCCAAACTCCTTAAGATGATCGGAAACAGAAGTATATAAAATCTGTCCTACTACTACCATTCCCACAACTACACCCACTGTAGCACCCATTCCTAAAATAAATCCGACACCAGTGCGTTGTGTCCAATAATCTCTGGTTTTTTGGGCTATTTCTTCGGTGGTATAGGCTTGAGTATTGGGTAAAGCTGCATTTAACCTTTGCTTAAGTTTCTGTAAATCTTCCCCCGGTTTAGCTTTAATTAAAACATAAGTAATCGGATCTGTGGCTGTTAATGGTTCAATGGCAGGAATTTCTACAGCAGAATTATCTGGTTTTTCTGGTTCTTTTTCATAGGTAGTAGTACACTTAAAATCATTATTTTCCACAGTACAATTAACTTTAGAACTTAAACCAGAATTAACATAAATATTGGCATTTTCTAAGGAAGTAAAAACAAAAGTGCTAGAGGTAATGGATTGGGTATCTTCTGTAATAGCAGCTAATCTCGCAGGTAAAGAGCGAATTTGACCCACATCATTAATATTCTTTAAATTTAGGGAATCTAAGCTAGTTTGATCGGCAATAATACTAAGGGGTTGACTTACTGCATTAACATCACCTTGAATAATTTTACCCGGTACAAATAGTTTTCCTTCAGCCTTAAAACCAAACATTTTTAAAGGAGTAAGTTCTCCACTAGGGCTTGTCCAAAAAGCTGCCCCAAGCATTAATGGCTCTGCAATTGCCACTCCTTCAACTTTTTGAGCTTGGATGTATTGTTCGTATAAAATGGGTTTAGTTAATTCTAAATGAACCATATCTTTAGAGCCAACCCAAATATCAGCTTGAGATTGATCGATTAATAAGCCCGTTGAAAGAGAAAATCCTTTTAATACCCCTGTTTGAATAGTTACAAGAGTTACTGCTAACATTATTCCCGCTTGAGCAACTAAAAAACGGGGAATATCTTCAAATAAATTTTTGCGTGCTATAGAAACCATTTTTAGTTCGTAGTTAGTGGTTAGTTTTTAGTTCGTAGTTCGTAGTTCGTCTTCGCCGTCGCTTTCGCGAGCGTAGTTAGTGGTTAATATTTGTGATTGGTTATTGATTATTTGTTATTATCATTGATATTTAATCTATATTTAATTTAATAATTATCTATTTTTATTATGTATGAAAATCTCAAATTATTAGGGTCGGTTATTGAAGGTTCTCTAGATGGATTAGAAGTAAGATTATATCCTGAAATATCTGTCGAAGATATGCGGGTAGGACAATTTTTAGTAATTCAAGGGGTAAAAACAAAGTTTTTTTGTATGCTTACTGATGTTAGATTAGGTACATCAGATCCTCGCATTAGTCTTAATCCCCCTGCTTTTGAAGATTTATTTATGCGTGAAGTTTTAGCCGGAGGTAGTACCTACGGAACTTTAGAACTATCTCCTATGTTAATGTTAATTAATCGAGCAGGCAAAGAACCAAGGGCAATTACTAATACTTCTTTAGCTTCTTTTGAAGTAAGTAGTAGTGCGGAGGTAGAATTATTACCTGTTAAAACTATTCCCAGTCATTTTAGTCAGGTTTTTGAGGCGACAGAAATAGATTTTTATACGGTTTTTGGCTCGGAAGATGATCCTACCCATTGTAATTTTGCCATTGGGCAACCCTTGGATATGGATATTCCTATTTGTATTGATTTACATCGGTTTGTTGAACGCAGTAATGGGGTTTTTGGGAAATCTGGCACGGGTAAGTCTTTTTTAACTCGTTTGCTCATTTCAGGAATTATTAGTAAAAAAGCGGCCGTTAATCTGATGTTTGATATGCACTCAGAATACGGCTGGGAAGCGATGAAGGAGGGTAAGGGGGTTAGCACGGTTAAGGGTTTGCGTCAGTTATTTCCTGAAGAAGTAGAAGTTTATACTTTAGATGCAGAATCGACCAAACGCCGAGGGGTAGCAAATGCCCACGAACTTTATCTTAGTTATAATCAAATTGAAATTGAGGATTTAAGATTAATTAGTTATGAATTGGGTTTATCTGAAGCGAGTTTGGATAATGCCAATATTCTCTATTTGGAATACAAAGAACACTGGATTCAGCATCTTCTTAATATGACCAATGAAGATATTAGATATTTTTGTGAAGAAAAACAAGGTCATCCTGGTTCAATTTCATCTCTACAAAGGAAGTTAATGCGGTTAGATAGCCTGAAGTATTTAAAACCTAGTTGCAAGCATAATTATATCGAGCAAATTTTACAAGCTCTTGAGGCGGGTAAGCACGTTGTAATTGAGTTTGGCTCTCAAAGTAATATGCTTTCTTATATGTTGGCAACTAATATGATTACTCGACGGATTCATAAGGCTTATGTACGAAAATCGGAGAAGTTTTTACAGTCAAAAGACCCTTGCGATCGCCCCCGACAATTGGTTATTACTATAGAAGAGGCGCATCGTTTTCTTGACTCTAAGATAGTTCATCAAACTATTTTTGGCACAATTGCCAGGGAAATGCGGAAATATTTTGTTACTTTACTTGTGGTAGATCAACGTCCTTCAGGTATTGATAAAGAAGTTATGTCTCAAGTTGGTACAAGGATTACCTGTTTATTGAATGATGATAAAGATATTGAAGCGATTTTTACGGGGGTTTCTGGGGCTTCTGGTTTGCGATCGGTACTTGCTAAACTAGATTCTAAACAACAGGCTTTAGTATTAGGTCATGCTGTACCTATGCCTGTGGTAGTAAGAACTAGAGCCTATGATACAGAATTTTATCAGGCGATCGCACCTCAAGATTGGTCAACTATTTCTGATACTGAACTTTTTGCGGAGGCGGAAAAGGCTAAAGCAGATTTAGGATTTTAAAATTTAGTTATTCAGCAAACCCTAATTAACAATTAAAAATGATCCCTCTCTTCGAGGATCGCCTGCCCCATCTAAATATCCCGATTCTGTTTTTACAACTGCATTTACTCCACCAAAAAACATATTTTGTGCTTCCCATAAAACAACTTTTGTTAACTCAGGAAGTTGTAAATTATCTATATTTTCCTCAAAAGGTGGTTCAATACTAAAAATATTATTTTCCCAGTGGACTCGCGGACTTGATACTGCTTTTTGAATCGGTAAATTAAAATCTAATAAATTAGAAATTACCTGTAAAATTGCCGTTCTAATTCTATTTGAGCCACCAGAGCCTAAAACTATTTCTGGTTTGGCATTTTTTAAAACAATTGTTGGTGACATCATCGAAGAAATACGTTTATTGCATTCCCATTGATGAAAACCAAAGGGGTTTAAATCTTCTTCCCCTAACATATTATTAACTATAATTCCAGTCTGCGGTATTAGGTATGATGAACCTTCCCCATTAGAACAAGTAACACTAGCAGCATTTCCTTCACCATCTATAACGCTAATATGAGTAGTGCTTCCCCATTTATTAATAATATTATTTAATTTATTTTGATAAGGATGTAAGTGTTCAATTGCTAAAAATCTTTCAACTATATTCGGATGATAAATATGTTTATCATAACCATCTTTTCTTCCTTCATTAGTTAAACACATTACCTGAGCTAAAATCTGTCTATGTTCGGGACTATTAAACTCAATATTACTTAAATCAATTGTTTCTAATAACTTTAAACTAAAGGCAATTAATGCACCACCAGAACTAGGAGGAGGATTGGTTAATAATTGATGTTCACGATAATTAATTTCTAAAGGTTTTGTCACAAAAACTTGGTAATTTTTCAAATCTTCTAAAGTTAAATATCCTCCCAACTTTTCGCAATCTTTTACTAACTGATGAGCAATGTCACCTTGATAAAATTCATCTACACCTTTCTGACTAATAATTCTCAAAATATTAGCTAAATTTTTCATATAGCAAATATCCCCTGTACTCAGTAATTTGCCATCAGGTGCATAAATACTTTTACCTTCAGGAAATGCTAATAAAATAGGAGCTAATAATTTCATTCCAAAAGCTTGAAAATTGCTAATTTCAAAACCATTTTCTGCATAATTAATTGCTGGTTCTGCTATTACTGAAAATGGTAATTTACCTAATTGTTTATGTACCTCAAACATTCCTGCCAAATTTCCCGGCACAGCCATTGAACCTAAACCAATATGAAAAGCTTGAGTTTGTCCCCCAAAATCTACATCAATAGGATAAAAATTTAAGTCTTTAACTACTTTTTTAGAGCGAGGAGTTTGTGTAAAAAAGTCAAAAAGAAGATTATGATTATTTTTTGTATGTGCCAATAAAAAACCCCCGCCAGCAATAGAGGTAAAAGGTGATTCCACTACACAACTAGCCAACATAGCAGCAACAGCAGCATCAAAAGCATTACCCTCTTGAGCTAAAATTTCTGCACCAGCCGCCGCCGTTTTCCGATGTCCAGCCGCAATTACTCCATTAGTTTTGTTTCTCATTATTAAAATTATTTTGATTAGCAGTTACCCATTAGCTTTTAGCAAATGACAAATGACTATTTTTAATTGCTAGAATGATAGCCTTAATATATTAAAACTTTCTTTAACTTTCAGCAGTGGTATTTATCTATGATTCGGACTTTAATCAGCTTGGTTTTTGCTATTTTTCTGATATTTTTTGCTAATCTTCCTGTTTTAGCAGTATCACCGGAAAATAATCCTCTCCCATTGACACCAGAGGAAATAAAATTGGGAGAAAATTTAACCAATCAAGCTTTTACCGCTATTTCTCAAGGTGATTTTGCCGAAGCTGAAAGCTATTTTACCCAATTAATTAACAAATTTCCCGATAATCCTACTGTTTGGAGTAATCGTGGTAATGTGCGTATTAGTCAAAATCAAGTAGAAAATGCCATCGCCGATTTTAATCAAGCCATCGCATTAGCTCCCTATTTACCAGACTCCTATCTTAATCGTGGCATAGCTTATGAGTTAGCTCAACGTTGGGATGATGCTATCAATGATTATAATCAAGTTTTAGCTCTCGATCCTAATGATGCTATGGCTTATAATAATTTAGGTAACGCTAAAGCCGGACAAGGTAACTGGGAAGAAGCCCTTACCGATTATGCTCAAGCTACTAAAATTAACCCTAATTTTGCCATTGCCCATGCCAATTATGCCTTAGTGCTTTATCAAACTGGACAACAAGATAAGGCTTTACGTAGTTTTCGTAATTTAGTGCGTAAATATCCCATGTTTGCCGATGTTAGGGCAGCTTTAACTGCTTTATTATGGGAAAACAATCAACAGGGAGAAGCAGAAAGCAACTGGGTAGCTACTGTAGGTGTTGACAGTCGTTATCAGGATTTAAACTGGGTTAAAAATATTCGTCGTTGGCCTCCTTTAATGGTTGGTGCTTTAGAAAAGTTTATTAAACTACAGTAAAGTGCTAATTAATTCTGATGTTAATTGTTCCACATTATTGATGACTAAATTAGCACCAGCATCCTTTAATTTAGTACCATAAGCCTCGGCAATCCCTTGATTATCCTGTACATGGGGAGGTAACACTCCCACCCCTATCCACTGACGCTTGGGCTTAATTTCTTGGGCGTTAAACACCGTATAAATATCGGCAACTGTATCCCCTACATAAATTACAGGTATATTTTCATTTGATTCTATTTGTTTGATAGTAGCAAATAAGCCTGTAGGATCGGGTTTTCCCGGTGCATCTTCCATAGCTATTAACACAGGATTTTCTAAGCCTAAACGCTTTTTTAAGACATATTCCGCCGAGCCTCTGGTTGCACCACTAAAAAATCCCCAACCAATTCGGGATTTAGTTAAATTTTGTAAATAAATCCTTGACAAAAGTAGGGGTTCTGTTGTTATGTAACCATCAAAATTTTGTCCTCGATAACGAGACTGAAAAAACTCGACAATTTGCTCGTAATTAAGGTTAATTTCTTTTCTTGATTGATTTCGTCTTTCATAATAGCGATAAGTAAGTTCTTCTGATACTTTCCAATCATTATTCCAAATACCTTCAGATTTTAAGTCGTCAATATCAGCCATAGTGGGACGATAGGCTTGATTGGTAAAATATTCTACTGTATCTGCGATCGCTCTACGATAAGAATTACTGACATCACGAATTACCCCATCAATATCAAAAATTACTATAGCTTTCATCTCAGTTATATATTAAATCAATTATATTTATGTGTACTTAAATAATTTACCAACTCCAACAAAAAAATAGGCAGACTAATATATGTCTGCCTTAAAAATAAAGCTAATGAAATATTAAGCTTATTTTACGCTAACCTTAGCACCGGATTCTTCCAGTTGCTTCTTAACGTTTTCAGCTTCTTCTTTAGCGACAGCTTCTTTAACAGCTTTAGGTGTAGATTCAACTAAATCCTTAGCTTCTTTAAGCCCTAAGCCAGTAATTTGACGTACAACTTTAAGAACAGCAATTTTCTTATCAGCAGGTACTTCTTCAAGTACCACATCAAATTCAGTTTTTTCTTCCACAGCTTCAGCAGCAGCACCAGGAGCAGCAGCACCAGGAGCCATCATCATACCGCCAGCAGGAGCAGCAGCACTTACACCAAAAGTATCTTCAATACCTTTAACTAACTCAGAAGCTTCTAAGAGAGTCATGGATTTTAGCTTTTCCAAAATTTCGTCAACTACAGCAGACATGAGCGAACTCCTTTATGATTAATTTATTAGTTTTCCTTTGACTTTTGAATTCGATAAGACAGTGTGTAACCATTGCCTTATTTTTCGGCGGACATTGCACCAACAACACGCCCCAAAGATGCGGGTACTTCGTTAATACCACGAGCCAAGGATGTAGGTACTTCGTTGATACTCCGTGCCAGTTTCGCCGCCAGAGAATTGATAGCTCCAGCCATCTGAGCCAGTAATTCTTCTTTAGAAGGTAAGTCAGCAATTGCTTTGACCTGCTCTTCACTCAGAGCTTGCCCTTGCATGACACCGCCACGAAAGTCGGTTTTTTTAGTATCTTTTTTAAAAGCCTGATAAGCTCTAACTGCACCGCCAATGTCGTCTTTAACTAACATAAAAGCAGATGAGCCAGCCAAAAACTTAGTCATGGGCTTCCAGTTTTCATCCTCCTCCACCGCCAGTCGCATAAATGTATTTTTAGTGACTTTACAAGTTGCACCTGTAGGGCGGAGACGATTTCTTAAGTCGGTGATTTGAGAAACTGTTAGACCTTCGTAATCAATTACTACAGCCAGTTGTGACTCGTTTAAACGTTCTTTTAAATCGGCCACAATTGCTTCTTTATTTGCCTTGCTTCTTCCCAATTTGTTCTCACCTCCTTGATTTGGTGGGAAATTTTAACCTTAAAAATAACAAAACCCCTAACAGCTTTGCCGGGGTGTCTCATACTATCAAAAAAATATAATTACCTTATAAAATTTAAGGCAAAAATCTTGAGAGTAGTAATTAACCTCGGCGGGAAATTAAGCTTTTAGCACCCACTGTCTTTGGTATTATTATTAAATTTTTAGCGGTAACGGCCATGATAGCACATTACCAACTAAATAACAATTAATTATCAGTTAATTTTAAATCCCGCAGAGCAGAAACATCTATCTGAATAGATGGCCCCATAGAAGCAGATACATAAACACTGCGCCAATAACGCCCTTTCGCTCCAGAAGGACGACGAGTGTCAATTACTTCCTGTAAAGCTTTTAAATTGGTTAACAAATCTTCCGCAGAAAAGGAAGCTTTACCAAACATCACGTGAACAATACCCGTTTTGTCAGCCCTAAATTCTTGTTTACCTGCTTTAAATTCCTGAATCGCACCTACTAAGTCCGTAGTGACAGTTCCCCCCTTAGGAGAAGGCATTAAACCTTTAGGGCCAAGAACTCTACCCAATTTAGCCACTTGAGGCATCATGTCTGGTGTGGCAATAAGCAGGTCAAAATCCATATTACCTTGAAGAATTTCCTGAATTAATTCTTCAGAGCCGACTACATCTGCTCCTGCATTGGTAGCTTCTTGTACCTTTTCACCCCTAGCAATTACACCTATTCTTACCGTTTGCCCTGTACCTTTGGGAAAGGTAACGGTGGTCCTCAATTGCTGATCTGTATATTTGGGATCGATTCCGAGACGAATATGGGCTTCGGCGGTTTCGTCAAATTTAGCTGTAGCTGTCTCTTTGAGAACATTTAAAGCCTCTAAAGGCTCATAAGCTCTCTGTTCTACTTTTTCTAATGCTGCTTTTAAGCGGCGAGATATTTTTTTTGACATTTTTACTCCTTGGGTTAATAACGAAGCTATCGCCTCTCCCCATAATCTAATTACTGAATTTTCAATTAGTCTCTGACGTTACGCAAAAGGTATTAGGTGTTAGCAATTAGCAATTAGCGGTTAGCCGAATACTGACTACTGACTACTACTAAATCAATTATTTCGATTTTGCGGAACATCAATTAGTCTTGAATGGCCACACCCATATTACGGGCAGTACCAGCTACAATTCTCATGGCTGCTTCAATGTCATTGGCATTGAGATCGGGCATTTTCGTTTGAGCAATATCTTTCAATTGATCGTTGGTGATGGTAGCAACCCTTTGTTTATTTGGTTGAGCCGAGCCTTTATCAATTCCTGCTGCTTTACGAATTAATACAGAAGCAGGGGGAGTTTTGAGGATAAAGGTAAAACTTCGGTCTTCAAACACCGAAATTTCTACAGGAATAATCATGCCTGCTTGATCGGCAGTTTTAGCATTATATTCTTTACAAAAGGCCATAATATTCACACCATGTTGACCCAAAGCTGGACCAACAGGAGGTGCGGGGTTAGCCTTTCCCGCAGGAAGGGCTAGTTTAATGAGTGCAACAACTTTTTTTGCCATTTCTAGTTTTGTTTTTCTATCTGATCGAATTCCAATTCTACTGGTGTATCTCTTCCAAAGATAGATAATAACGCCTTTAATTTATTCCGTTCGGGAAAAACTTCAACTACTTCGCCGTCAAAGTCTTTAAATGGCCCGGAAAGAACTTTAATTTTGTCTCCCACTGCCACATAAACTTTTACGACTACATCTTGAGCTTCTGTTTGTTTAAAGATACGCTCTACTTCTTTATTGGTGAGAGGTACGGGTTTAACGTGGCCTCTTCCTCTACCGTAACGCCGCTTTTGTTCTGCGCCGACAAAGTTAATCACGTTGGGAGTATTTTTAATTACCTGCCATGCCTCATCATCCATAACCATTTGAATTAGGACATAGCCCGGAAATACTTTTTCCTGTCCGTGTTGACGAGAGCCATCTTTACGGATTTTCACTGTTTGGGCTTGAGGAATTTGAATTTGAGAAATGCGATCTGCTACATCTAGGGTATGAATACGCTGTTCTAGATTAGCTTTAACTCGTTTTTCACAACCCGATGCTACCTGCACTGCATACCAGCGAGGTTTTTTCGGTTTTATTTCTTCTCCATCTTGCTCCTGCTCTATGTGATCTTCAGGAAAATTGTGATCTTCAGGAAAATTCATCCAAACACCTTCCCTGCACCCCAAACAAAGAATTTATCTACCAAAGAAATTACGACTGCTACCAAAATTACCATTAAAATTACGGCGGCTGACTCACTTAGCAACTGCTGGCGAGATGGCCAAACCACTTTAGATAATTCTTCTTTGGTCTCATTGGTAAACTTACTCAAATTCAGCCCTTGACCTTTTTCTTGGGTCTCTATTTTTTCTGTTTTTGCCACCTCTTTTTTGGCCACAACTAATCTCCTTCCTAATAATTTTAGGTTAGATGTTTTTTTTATTACACCAATAGTTTATCGTGAAATCAGCAACAGCCTTAAACTTAATAGCTTTGACTTAATTACTGAGTTGTGATATTTTTCTAGCAATCTTGAATTATAGCATTAAAAAGCTTTTTTCACCATTAGATTTTGTTTGTCATCATTTCTCAACAGTATTAAAAGGGCATCACTACTATTATTTCAGTAGTTGTAAGATATTTGAGAAACTCTTATGGATTGAAAATTACAATGACAGCTTTAACTCCTAATCCTAGCTATAGCCTAACAATACGTTTACAAATTCCTAATCGTGCTGGAACTTTAGCGACGGTAACCAGTGCGATCGCATCTGTAGGTGGTAGTCTAGAACAAATTAGCTTGCTCGAACGTACTCTTAAAATCACTGTTAGAGAAATAACTATAGATGCTTATAGTACAGAACACGCTGAGAAAATAGTTGAGGCAGTTAAAAATTTACCAGAAATTAAGATTTTAAAAATATCAGATCGCACTTTTGACTTGCATAGAGGTGGCAAAATTCATATTAGTAGTAGTATTCCTTTAACTTCCCAATCAGAGTTAGCAATGGCTTATACTCCGGGGGTAGGAAGGGTTTGTAAAGCTATAGCTGATGAACCGGATAAGGTTTATTCTTTAACTATTAAACATAATACAGTGGCTATTGTTACCGATGGTAGTGCAGTTTTAGGTTTAGGAAATTTAGGTCCTGAAGCTGCTTTACCTGTAATGGAGGGAAAAGCGATGTTATTTAAAGAATTTGCTAATGTTGATGCTTTTCCGATTTGTTTAGCTACCCAAGATGTGGATGAAATTATCTCTATTGTGAAAAATATTGCTCCTGTTTTTGGCGGTGTGAATTTGGAAGATATTGCCTCCCCTCGTTGTTTTGAAATTGAACGCAGATTAAGGGAAGAAACCGATATTCCAATTTTCCATGACGATCAACATGGTACAGCTATTGTTAGTCTGGCGGCTCTTTATAATGCTTTAAAATTGGTAGATAAACGTTTAGAAGAAGTAAAAATTGTAATTAATGGGGCTGGAGCGGCAGGAATTGCGATCGCTCGTTTATTAAGTTTAGCAGGAGCTAAAAATCTTTGTTTATGCGATTCTAAGGGTATTATTTCGACTCAAGATAGTGCTGAGTTAAATCCTGAAAAATTAGAATTTGCTGTGGAAAAAACTGGTAATTTAGCAGACGCGATGAAAGATACAGATGTATTTTTGGGAGTAAGTGCTCCAAAAGTTGTTACTCCAGCAATGGTACAGTCAATGGCCAAAAATCCCATTGTTTTTGCTATGGCTAACCCTATTCCAGAAATACAACCAGAATTGGTATTAGATGACGTGGCAGTTATGGCCACTGGGCGCAGTGATTATGCCAATCAGATTAATAATGTTTTAGCCTTTCCCGGAGTTTTTAGAGGTGCTTTAGATTGTCGTGCTTCTTCTATCACACCAAATATGTATTTAGAAGCAGCAAAGGCGATCGCTTCTTTGGTTAATCCATCTACTCTAGATAAGGAACATATTATTCCTTCTGTTTTTGATGATAGAGTTGCCACTGCTGTTGCTAGTGCAGTCAAGCAAGCTGCCCGTTTAGATGGTGTGGCACGTCAATAATTAATAACTAATTTAAGTTAATTAAATTAATTATTGGTACGGTGGGCAAATATTGTTAAATTTTGTAGAGTAACAATTATTATTAGTAATTTGCCCACCTTATGCAATGTATTGAACTAATTTATAAATATACAGATATTCTGTAATATTAAATGACAAAATTATTAAAATTAGATTTTAAAAACTACAATTATTATGACAATATCTAACCCTTCAGAAAATTTTACAAATCTTAATTCTTTTCTTCAAACCCTTTTTGAAGAGGATCAAAAAAAGAGAGAGATGATAGCTAATTACATATCTATAATGGCCGATGAAGCTAATAGTCTTTACCGAATTTGGAGTGAAGTTGTTTCGTTACTAGAACAAAATCAAAATATCGATCTTTATCAAGAAAATGATGAATTAGTAAAAAAAATAAGAAAACATCGTTCGGGTCAAATGCCTCATTTCCATAGGCTATGTGAATTTAGACACCACTTAACAGAGATAAACAATTCTTTATCAAAAACCTATACACAGGATTTTGTAAAACATCTTGTAACTCTCTTTAATGAACGGGAAATCACTAAAGAGTTATACGAAGAAAAAATAAAAGAAATTAGTTCAAATTTTTTTCTGATAGATCGGAACTCACGAAAATTAGACCTTTCTAAACTTAAGCAATCTGTAGATATTTTAGAAAAAGAAGCTCAAGCTATTTATGCTTTGGCAGAAATTGTTAGATATACTCCTAAAGCAGGTAAAAGAACAGTAAGACCCTTTATAAGAAACATACTTGCGATCGGCTTTCTATTAGTTAATAATATTGTTTGGGGAATTCTATTTTATCAAACAATAAATCAACAATCCACACAACAGTCTCCTGTTGAGAAAACAACAAATAAATAGGGATTGATGAATAAAGCTAAAACCTTTATAAGCTAAAGCTTATAATAAATACGTGACAGCTTGCCGAAAAACTATTAATTATTAACTATTAACTACTTTTCATCAATTGTAGATGGATTTGGATGACTGGCAATAATGGCTAACATAAACTACCATAAGGTATTAATTTGAGGACGATACCAAACAGTATCGACAAAACCATGAGCTAACAAACCTGCGATCGCTTCTTTGGTTAATCCATCTACCCTAGATAAGGAACATATTATTCCTTCAGTTTTTGATGATAGAGTTGCCACTGCTGTTGCTGCTGCGGTTAAACAGACTGCCCGTTTAAATGGTGTGGCTCGTCAATAATATTGTAAAAACAGGCATCTTGCCTGTTTAATCCTTGTCGTTAATTAATTATGTACCTTTATCGAGGATAATAAGTAATAGTAACAAAAATTAATAGATTTAATAGAAATGAGTAAACAGCGTATTCTCTCTGGGGTTCAACCCACTGGAAACTTACACTTAGGTAATTATTTGGGCGCTATTCGCAATTGGGTAGAAGTTCAGAGCGAATATGATAATTTTTTCTGTGTAGTTGACCTTCACGCCATTACTGTCCCCCATAACCCCGCTACTTTAGCTAATGATACCTATACTATTGCGGCCTTATATTTAGCCTGTGGCATAGATTTACAGCATTCTACTATCTTCGTTCAATCCCATGTTTGTGCCCATAGTGAGTTAGCTTGGTTACTTAACTGTATTACTCCCCTCAACTGGTTAGAAAGAATGATTCAGTTTAAGGAAAAAGCTCTTAAGCAGGGGGAAAATGTGGGAGTAGGATTATTAGATTATCCTGTCTTGATGGCCGCAGACATACTGCTCTATGATGCAGATAAAGTACCTGTAGGGGAAGATCAAAAGCAACATTTGGAGTTAACTAGAGATATTGTAATTAGGTTTAATGATAAGTTTGCAAAAAAAGATAAACCTGTATTGAAAATGCCTCAACCTTTGATTAGAAAAGAAGGTGCTAGGGTAATGAGCTTAACAGACGGTACTAATAAAATGTCAAAATCCGATCCTAATGAGTTGAGTCGGATTAATTTATTAGATACACCAGAAGTTATTACTAAAAAAATTAAAAAATGCAAGACAGATGCGGTTAAAGGCTTAACTTTTGACGATCCTAAGCGTCCAGAATGTAATAACTTATTAACTTTGTATGGTTTGTTATCTGGTAAAACTAAAGAACAAGTTACTCAACAATGCCAAGATTTAGGTTGGGGACAATTTAAACCTTTATTTACAGAAGCAACCATTGAAGCACTCAAACCGATTCAAACCAAGTATAAAGAATTAATGGACGAACAAGGTTATCTTAATTCAGTTTTAAAAGAAGGTAGAGAAAAAGCTGAAACTGTAGCTAATCAAACTTTGACTAAGGTTAAGGATGCTTTGGGCTATTTACCTCCCCTTTAAAATTCAAAATGACACCAATTGGTGTCAAAAAGTTTTGAAGTTTTTGCCAAATTATATTTTGAGATTTAATTAACTAGCAAAAATTATAACTAAGAACTAACGTAAAATATTATCTTGTCTATCCTACTTTAATTTAAGTAAATTTCCATAACCAATGACTAATCTTCGTCAAGCTATTGCCCATAAGGAATTTTTAATTACTGCTGAAGTTATGCCTCCAAAAGGTGGTAATCCGTCTCAGATGATTAAAATGGCTCAAATGCTAAAAAATCGAGTCCATGCTGTTAATATTACTGATGGTAGTAGAGCAGTTTTACGGATGTCATCTTTAGCTGCTTCAGCAATTTTACTCCAAAATGGGGTTGAACCTGTTTGTCAAATAGCTTGTCGCGATCGCAATCGTATTGGTTTACAAGCTGATTTAATGGGTGCTCATGCTTTAGGTATCCATAATATTTTAGCTCTGACGGGCGATCCAGTCAAAGCGGGAGATCATCCAGAGGCTAGAAGTGTTTTTGATTTTGAATCTGTACGTTTATTAAAGGTAATTCAACAACTCAATCAGGGTTTTGACAGCAACAACAAACCTTTAACCGATGAGCCTTTAGATTTGTTTGCCGGGGCGGCAGTCGATCCTCAACTCAAAAGTTGGTCGGGCTTACAACGCAGATTTGAGAAAAAAATTGAAGTAGGAGCGCAATTTTTTCAAAGTCAAATGATTACTGATTTCGATCGTTTAAATAAGTTTATGACTCAAATTGCAACTCAAGCAGATAAACCAATTTTAGCGGGAATTTTCCTCATTAAATCTGCTAAAAATGCTGTTTTTATTAATCGTTATGTTCCGGGGTGTAATATTCCTGATGAGATAATTGAGAGATTAAGTAAAGCAAAAGAACCTCTGAGAGAAGGAATGATTATTGCCGCAGAACAAATAAAATTAGCCCAAACAATGTGTCATGGAGTGCATATTATGGCAGTCAAAAAAGAGGAATTAATACCAGAAATTTTAGATATGGCTGGCATTAAAAGGTTAAAGAGTTAAATTATATTAAAAATATGATTGACTCAACAATGAAATATTTAACATTAATCTGATAATAAGATCGAACTAAATACAAAATAACAAATCCCACAACTAAAAGTACGTGGGATTGCCTTAACTATTCTAATACTTCTTTTAACTAGCAGATTTCATCGTTAAAGATGTATTTGAAAAATCGGGTAAGTGAACTTTTTCTACTTTTGGAGTAAAACCTAGCCAACGATTAGATAACCGAGCAAATTGTTCGGGAGAACCACTAACTGCAAAACGGGTAGCTAATGGCTGGGCATGATTTTTTAAACCCATTAATTCTAATTCTTGTTCACTAGCTTGCACTAAATATTTAGCAGGATCGATTAAATTAACTGAAGAAGGAAGAATTTCTTTAATTAATAATTCTAAATGGGGATAATGGGTACAACCATAAATCAAAGTATCAATATGATTGTCTATCAAACTCGAAAGATACTCAGTGGCAATCTCTTTTGTATAAGGATCGTAAATTCGATTTTGTTCGATTAAAGGAACAAACTCAGGACAACCCACCTGCCAAACTTCTGAAGTTGCCTCAACTTCGAGGATCGCATTACGATAAGCATTACTAGCCGCAGTTGCCGGAGTAGAAATAACACCAATGCGACGGCCTTTTTCCACCGCAGCCTTAGCCCCCGGCAAAATTAACCCTAATATGGGTAGATCGAACTCAGAGCGAACAATGTCTAAGGCTAAAGCAGAACTGGTATTACAGGCCATTAAGACCATTTTTACGTTTTGCTCTTGCATCCAGACAAGAATTTCCCGTACAAATTGCAAAATTTCTTCAGCAGTACGAGTGCCATAGGGCAACCTGGCTGTATCTGCAAAATAAACTATTGACTCCAAAGGTAGTTGTTTATAAAGTTCTTTGAGAACTGTGACACCACCCACACCACTATCAAAAATCCCAATTGGGCTACCAGAAGATACTCTCATAAATGGAAAAAGAGAATAGATAAAGAATGAAATTTTAATAACTCAATCTAGAGCTTAACTGTTTTTTACGAAAATATACTTAAATTTTATTTTGTTTAATGTATTCTAAAATGCCAAAACCGATCGCCTCAGCCATGCGACGACGATAATCAGGATTGGTCAAATTAGCATGATCTTCTCGCCCTGTCAGGAATCCAACTTCTACTAATACTGAAGGCATGGAGCTATTTCTTAAGACATAAAATCTGGCTGTACGTACACCGCGATCGCGAATATTCATTCTTTGCAAAACACTACGGTGAATAGCATTAGCTAAACCACCGCCACTTTGATAATAATAAGTCTCTAAGCCATTAACATCGGGTCGGCTTAAATTAATAGCATTGGCATGAATACTCACAAAAAGATCGGCACCAGCACGGTTCGCCATTTGTGTACGACCTTCTAAGCTGACGAAATAATCACTAGAACGGGTCATAATAACCTTTAATCCCTGACTGGTGAGGAATTGTTCTAGATGTTGAGAAATAGGTAAAATAATATTTTTTTCTTGTATTCCGTTAATACCAATGGTGCCGGGATCTTTGCCACCATGGCCAGCATCGACCATGATTAAAATTCGGCCGTTATAGTTATTATTGCCGGTGGTATTGGTAGAAGTAGAGACAGGAGGTAAAGGATTGGTGGAGTTAGAAGGATTTTGGGGAGGAGGTACGGGAATATCAATTAGTTTAGGTACAGAAGCTTGTGATTGATTGAATTCTAGAGCCAAAAGGCGATCCTCTCGTTGATTTAATTTATCAATTTTTACTCCCAAGGCCGGTTGAATGAGTATCAAAACATTATCATCATCATCTTCTAGAATACGCATAACTGAGATGGGATCGTTATCTTTTAACTGAGGCCCAATAAAGTTTTCGGCAATTTTGGTATCTTTAATCCTAATTTCATAGATACCAGTATCCCGATTCCAATTACTCTTAGCCCTAAATTTCCCTTCCCCTTGAATCAATAATTGGCTGCCATCATTTGATAATTCTATGGATTGAACTAAATTTTCTTGGGAGCGAGAAGAAGGTCTATTAACGTTAGGGCTAGGAGAATTTTGATTATTATTAACCGCACCCATACCACCTTCAGGTAGAAGCACTAAGCCACCATAGCTACTATATTTAGCCTGCCAATTAGGACTATTTCGCTCTACTTTAAGGGTAATCCTAGCCCAAGGATCGGGAGTAGTAGATTGATAAAACTCAACACTATTAACCCCATAGCGATTAACGGTAAAAGATTGATTATACAAACTGCGATCTAAAACAATACCATCTAGAAAAAAATCAATTTGTTCCCCATCTTGACTGCGCCTCACAGTTATTCTGTCTGGTTCTTGTTGACCAATTTTGACGAATAAACCATTGTCAGTTACCTGAAAATAACGGGAATTGATCTCACTAGGTGTATTATTGTTAGATGAAGATGGAAGATTACTAAAATCAGAATCACTAGAAGACCGATTAGGAGGTAAAGTATTAGGAAGGAGATTAATTCTTTCTGGAGTCGGTAAATCCACGCTCCATTGTCTGGGGGAGCTACCTTGAATTTTAATTTTTTGAGGATCGATGGTATAACCCGGAGCTAATTCAATAACTAAACGGGTGGTTTGTGCGTCAAATTGTCCTACTCTCACACTGGTAATTGTCCCCCCTACAGATTGATTAACAGTAGGTCTTCCTAAAGTAGTTCCGGGTAAATCAATGATTAAACGGGTAGGATCGGAAATTAATTGAGCTTTTGGTTGTACTCCTCCATCTGTGGTAAAAGTAAGTCTATTTTGAGAAGAATCAAAACGCCAAAAAAGGATTTTTCCTGCTTGTGCAGGGGAGGCAAATAAAAATAAACTTAAAAAACTCAATATTAGCCAGTGAAATTTCACTTTTCTTACTCCAAACATTATGCTATCTTTGTGTATCTTGCCAAATTTTGACGTAAATTGATTAATTCAAGTTTCTCAAATATAGTCAGAAAAAATCAATAATTAACAATAATTTTTATAAATTAATTTTATTCTTTCTGCTCTACGGAAACTGTTGATGTTGCCTCTTTAAAGACTAATCTTAGGAAAGGAGGGGCAATAAAGGTAGTCATAATCACCATCATAATAATACCTGCTTCTGTAGCTTGAGAAAGCGCACCACTAGCAGCACCCACACCAGCAAAAACTAAGCCAACTTCGCCTCTAGGAATCATACCAACACCAATAGCTAATTTATTTAATTCTGGTTGGCCAAACACTGTTAAGCCTGTTACCATTTTGCCCAGTATAGCAACTGTAATCAAAAAAGCAGCGATGATTAATCCTTCACGATTGCTAGGAATTGCGGGATTTAAAACACTTAAATCAGTTTTAGCACCCACACAAACAAAAAATATCGGTACGAGAATATCAGCCACAGGAATTACTTGTTTTTCTAATTCTCGGCGTTTTTCGGTTTCAGCTAAGATTAAACCTGCGGCAAAAGCACCTAAAATTGCTTCTAAATGAATAGCAGTGGCAATATAAGAGAGAATAAAAGCAAAAATTAGTCCTGTCAGTAAAACTTTACCTCTAGTTTTCATTTCATTAGTTAATTTAACTAAATATGGCCCAAGAAAACGTCCTAGTAAAATTGAACCAATTAAAAATGTTGCCGCACTGATAACTAAATAAATAATATTAGTTATTTGCACTTCTCCTGTTTTAGCCAAACTAGCTACCACTGCTAAAACAATAATGCCTAAAACATCATCTAATACGGCAGCACCAATAATAATTTGTCCTTCCTTAGAGCTAATTTGTCCGATTTCTGCCAATACTTTAGCGGTAATCCCAATACTGGTTGCTGTTAATGCTGCACCAGCAAAAATGGCAGAAACAATATTGACATTAAATAAATAAATTAAACCAAGGGTACCAGTGGCAAAAGGTGCAACCACCCCAACTACGGCAACTATAGCGGCTAAAGGGCCTACTTTGATGAGTTCTTCTAAATCTGACTCTAAACCAATTTCAAATAAAAGAATGATTACGCCAAGTTCGGCTAAAACAGAAATAATTTCACTTTGAGTAGTAAAAACGGAAGCTGCGCCTTCGGGGGTTAAACCTGCGGTTTTTTCTAAAAAGGTTATGAGCAGTGAATTTTCGACCGAAGCACCGCTTTCTGGAAATACGAGAAGATGTAGAGCAGATATACCAATAATTACTCCTCCAATTAGTTCGCCTAAAACGGGGGGCAGATTGATTCTTGCACAAATTTCGCCGCCAAGTTTGCTGGTAAAATAGATTATTACTAAACTTAGTAAAACTCCTGCTAAAACCAAGGTACTGTTTTCAGCCTCAGTTGCTGTAGCTAAGAAATGAGATTGTAAATACAATTGGGTGGTTAGATTAGCCATGAGTTAGGTGAAAATTTTCTTTACAATACTTTACACCTTTCTGGGCTGAAATGGCATTTGGGTTGGTTCGTGGTTGGTAGTCCGTAGTTTGTAGTTAATAGTTAATAACTGTTGTTTAGACTAGATTCCCCCTCCTGACTCTCTTGGTTGATTGGGTATGGCGGGGCGTATAAACTTCGGAGGCAACCTCCGAAGACAGCCCCTTGCGAGGAGACCTCTCTTGGTGAGCCTGCTCATGGCGAGGAAACCTCGCCGAGGTCTCACCGCTCGCCACCCCTCAACCGCTACTGAATACTGACTACTCACCATAACCAGCCAACTTTTTCAGCAAACCCTATAGTATTGCTATATTACTTATTTTTTACAAAAACTCTTTTAATAAATTCAATAATTTTAATTGATATTTCTTCTATAAATAGAATTATTTTATCTAGCCATTGTAAAATAATTTCTAAGGGATTTTTTACATAACCTATAGGGGTTGCTTCTGTTTCTAACCAATCTGGTTTGGCTTCTATGTTTTGATTTGTATTATTATTTTGTTCTTGATTAAATATTTCTCCTGTCTGAGATTTAAGATTAGATTTTACTAATGATAATTCTTTTATTTTTTTATTATTTTTCTTGACTCTATTATTTTTTAGTGATTTTTCATAAGTTGAATTTGGTTTAACTATTTCTTTTCTTTGATAATTAATTAAATTTCGGTTAATTATATTTTGAGATATTTTGTTAGGTTGGGGATATGTTTGACCTTGAAGTAGGTTTAATTGTTTCTCTTTTTTAATTTCTAATGAATCAGTTTCTGTTTTTTTTGTAGATAAATCCTCCCAAACCAACCAAGGATCTGTTTCAATAAATTCTGAATTAACTTGCGATAATTGATTTTTATTATTTTTATTTTTGTTTCCAAAAAAATAATCTACTGCTGCCCAAATTAATACTTCTATTTTAAAAGGATCGTCTTCTTGAGTAGTTAAATTTCCATTATTTGAAATATTGAATAATTGGTTGTTATTTGGAAAAAAATTATTATATGTTAATAATTCAGATTGATTATTTGATGTTTTGGTTGAATTTTCTGACTTATTATTTACTTTATTAATTAAACTATTGATGGTAGGTAAACTTAATAAATTTTTTTTGTCTTCGTAATTAGAATTAACAGTTAAACTGGATTCACCAAATAAATTAACTCCTCTAGCTACAGCACCTATTTGTAACCAACCCATAACTTGCCAAAATAAACGAATTGGTATAATAATATGAGAATTATTGCTAGTAATTAAAGGTAAAGAAGAACGTATTTTTTTGATTTGATTACGATAAAAAATCCAATATTCAGCAATTGCCCAGATAATTAATTGTTCTAGTTTTTTCTGTTGTTCGGGATTTAAAATATTAATAATTTCATTGGTATTAGTAACTAATACTAAACTTTTTGTACTTAATAAACTCGCAATACCTCTGATTTGTGAAATTTCTTTGATAACAGGAATATGATTATCTTGCTCTAGTTTAACTAAAGACTTATGTTCGATGATTTCTATTTTTTCATCAAGAATATTTTCTGCGGTTAATTCCGATGAATCATTGCTTAAAAGAGAAATTTGTACTTCTTCTAAGACATTAGAAATAACTTCATCTGTTAGATTCTGAGACTGTTGTGATGAAGATTTATGATTAAATATAGGTAATTTATATTTGATTTCTTCAATTTTTTGTCCTATTTGACGTTCAGCCCAACGCCCTGTTTGTACTAAAAGATAAAAAGGGTAAAGTAAAATTTGTACTCCCCAAGTAACTGTAACTTTTAAATTACGAAAAGTTTTACCTAATCGGCTATTAAACTCGATCGCCTGTCGATTGATAAAATTAAATAATCTACTTTTATAAGGGCCATTAGAAGACATGGGAAGGACACAGTAGCAATGCTATTATTATATGGTAAGGTGGACATTGCCCACCCTACTAAAAACTTAATAATTAGCAAACCACAAACCATCTTCTGGCTGTAATTTTTCACTTAAAGGAGCTAAACTAACATAAGGATTTCCTGAGCCTGATTCTTGAACGGCTGAATTTGTTGCTCCACCATTTGAGCTAAAGCTATCTCCTAAACGTGCAATCACCTCTTGAGTATTCCTAGCATTTTGATTACTTAAAGTAAATAACATATTAGATTGATTGCAACCTAAAGAACTACTATTGGCTAAACAAACTATGGATGAGCCTTCAATTCTACCTGTGGTAAATGATAAATTATCAATCTCTCCACCATTTTGAGCTACAATACGATTTAATTTTTCTGTTACTAACTCACAACGTCTTTCAGGAGACCAATCAGTACCAACTTGTCTTGTCCAATTAATCATACGTCTAGGTAGCACTGCGGGATTGTCTCTTTGTACAACAGTTGCATAGCCGGATTGTACTTGTGCGCATTCAAAGGATATTTTTTCAGAATAGGTAGAGCTATTAGTTGCAGTATTTGTCGTTGTATCCGGAAAAGGTTTAGTCACAATGGTGTTTGGAGGTGGAGGTGTAGAAGGTTTAGTCACAATGGTGGTTTGAGGTGGTGGGGTAGAACCTTTATTCAGAGCAACATACAAGTCATCACCATTACTAGCAAAATCATTACCATCTTCTAATTGCGGATTAGCTTGACTCGTGGCTATAATCCCATAATCTCGATTATTTTTAATAATATTACGTTGGAGAATGGGTTTAGCATTTTCTGTTAAGACTATACCGCTATTATTATTAATGATAGTATTTTCACTTACATAAGGTGAAGTATCTCCTCCCATAGATAAACCAAAACCAGTATTATCAAAAAGGTTTCTGCGAATTTCTCCCTTAGCTTGACGGCCAAAACCTATACCATTACCAGTATTATTTTTAAATTGACTATTTGTAATAGTTGGAGAAGCGTTACCTGTCACAAAAATACCTTCCCTGTTATTATTTAAAAAGCTACTATCACTAATTAATGGTTTAGTATTTTCGACCCAAACTCCTGTACCTCGCCCATTGGGATTAGTTACGGTAACGCCACTTATTTCTGTATTATCTCCCGGAACTATGGTAACATTTTGCAAACCGAAAGTTTTAGTTAGGTAGTCTCCACCACCTTTAATTACTATTTGACTACCTTTTTGTCCTGAATTTCCAGTTAATTTAACACCATCTGGTATTTTAAGGGGAAAAGTTTCACTGCTATATTCACCTTCAGCTAAACGAATTTCTGTACCGGGTTGAGCAGATTGAAGTGCATAACTAATACTACGTAATGGTCGATCTAAACTACTACCAGCATTGGTACTATCTACACCCTGTCTGGCGTTAACGTAGATAACAGATTTACCGAAATTCTGTTTTAGTCCCATATTAGAGGTGTTTTTTTCCACTGCTTTAACAGAAGTTGGTATGGATGCAAAAGCTGTAACAGCAAACAAACTAGATACACTTATAGTTTGTATTAGTTTAAGTGTGTTCATATGAATATATGTCCTATTATTCTTAACTCTTTCGTTTCTTACTTATGTACTACCGCAGCATTAAGAATTTTTCCGTAAAAGAAAGTAAAAAAATATTAAGTTGTGACACACTTAAAATGGTAGTTAAAACAGCCATTAGGACAAAGAATTGAAGCTAGATTTAGATCACAAGTATAGTTGATTTAGATGCGTCTTAAGGTTAAAAATTACATTATTATAAATATCAACAATGGTGGGCAATACCCACCCTACAAAAATACAAATTAAATTTATTGTAATCGTTTTTGTGCTTCTTGTAAGGCTTGTTGAGGTGTTTTTTCTCCTAATAAAGATGCTTCGATCGCCCTTCCTAAATTTTCTGATAATTTAGTATAATTTTCAATAATTGGACGCGCTCTAGCTACTTGCATTTGCTCTAAAAATACTTTTACTATAGGATTTTCATTGACAAAAGCTTGATATTCTTCACTTTGTTGAGCTTGTAAATTAATTGGTAAATAACCAGTTTTTAAAGCCCATGCTTTTTGAAATTCTTCACCTATAATATATTCTAAAAACTTAAGTGTAGCTTCCTCTCTTTCAGAGCTAGTTTTAAAAACAAATAAATTTTCTCCTCCTACCACTGCTGCTCTAGTTTTATCCTCAGGAATGGGCAATACATTATAATCAATGCCTGATTGTTTTAATTGTGCTAAAGTCCAAGGGCCTGTAATTTGCATTGCAACTTTACCAGCCAGAAAATTATCTAACTCATAACCCCTTTCAGGTTGAGATAAAATTGCTACATTTTCTGCTACTAAATCTCTGCCAAATTGTAATGCTTTGATTGTACCTTCATTAACTAAATAAGGCTGATTATTTTGGACAATTTCACCACCAGCACCATAAATAAAAGGCAACCAAACAAATACATTCCATTCCCCTTTACCTAAAGATAATAAAATGCCATGCTGGTCTATTCTACCATCATTATTATTGTCTTTAGTTAGTTTTTTAGCTGTTTTTTCTAATTCATCCCAAGTTTTTGGTAACTCCCTATCATTAATTCCCGCCTGTTCAAATAAACTAGGACGATAAAAAATAGCAGCATTATTAGTACCCATAGGAACAGACCATAAATGGTCATTTAACTTCATAGTTTCTAACATTCCAGGGTCAATCTGATTAATTAATTGAGAATCATTTAACCAATTTTCTAACGGTTTAATTGCACCTAATTTAACTAATTGCCCTGTCAATTGTGGGACATACCATAAAACATCGGGAGGTTGATCGTTCGCCACTGATGCTAATATTTTCGGTAACTGTTCATCAGGCTGGCCAATATATAATGACTCTACCTTAACTCCCTCATTTTCTTCGTTAAATTTATTTACTAAATTATTAAATATTTCCCTATTTTCTGGTGGATTAATACCGTGCCAAAAATTAATTGTGATTACATCAGTATTAACTTGCTCTCCTTGACAACCAGTAATAAACAACAAACTAAAACTTAAAACAACTACTCCCAAAACATTAAGAAATAAAGAGGAATATTTTTTGAAACTCAAAATCAATAAATTAAACTGTATTTTCATAAGATGCAATAAACAAACTATTTCAACATACTAAATGAAAAATTAGCAAATAGCCATCTATATATTAAATTTACTAACTTGCTAAAATTCAGAAACTAAGTTAATAATATACTCATCCTTACAACTTAAATCAATTTATGAAGAAAATTACCAAACAAATTACTACTCTTGTCCTTAGTTTAGGATTATTAACCATACCTACTATAGCTAAATCCCAACAAGAAATTGATTTTGATAAAGTAGAAATAAAAACTATTCCTGTCAAAGAAGGTATTTATATGTTGATGGGAGAAGGGGGTAATATTGGTGTATCTGTTGGAGAAGATGGAATTTTTCTAATTGACGATCAATTTGCACCCTTAACTGAAAAAATTAAGACAGCATTAAGTCAAATAAGCGATCGACCAATTCGTTTTTTAATTAATACCCATTGGCATTTCGATCATACAGGCGGCAATGAAAATTTAGGTTCTTCGGGAGTAATTATTGTTGGCCATGATAACGTTAGAAAAAGGCTTAGTGTAGAACAGTTTATTGAAGCTATTAATATGAAAATACCTCCCTTATCTTCAGAAGGACTTCCCATAATTACTTTTAATGATACTGTCACATTTTATCTTAATAAAAACACAATTAATGTTGCCCATGTTGAACCTGCCCATACCGATGGTGACTCAATTATTCATTTTAAAGAAATGAATGTATTTCATGCTGGAGATACTTATTTTAATGGAATGTATCCCTTTATTGATACTTCTAGCGGTGGTTCAATTACAGGAATGATTGCGGCAACTAATCACATTTTATCTATGTGTAATGCTGAAACTAAAATTATTCCGGGGCATGGTGAATTATCTAATTGTGAAGAATTAGCAACCTATCGTAATATGCTAGAAACTGTAAAAATGAGAGTAGAAACAGCCATAGCTAAAGGTAGTTCCAAAGAAGAATTTATTAACTCTAAACCTACTGCTGATTTAGATGAAACTTGGGGTAAAGGACTTCTAAAGCCAGAACAATTTTTAGATATTGTTTATACGGATTTATCGAGATAAAATTAAGGTGGGCAATGCCCACTTTAATAAATTTCAAATAATAGATATTTTATCTATATATTCATCAATTAAATTTTTAAAAATTTATCTACTTCTTCTGAACTTGGCTGACTATGAATTGCACCTTTTTTTAGAGTTGTTAAAGCTCCAACAGCAGCAGCATAAGTAATAATTTCTTCAATTTGCTTAGGTTCATTTAAACAACTAATTTTTCGATGATATAATTGATGGATAAAACCCGCAAGAAAAGCATCACCTGCCCCAAGATTATCTATACTATTTACATTAAAAGGTTTAACCTTTCCTTGATAATCATTGATACAATAATTAATATCACCTTTGCCACCATTAGTAATAATAACTCCTTCAACTGAATCAAGAAGATAGGAAATTTTTCCAGCATCTTCCGTATTAAATAACCAATTAGCTTCCTCGGCTGAAAATTTGACAAAATCAACGTATTCCCATAATTGATTAATTAAAGATTTAGCATCATCAATATTCAGCCAAAAATTAGGTCGCCAATTAATATCAACTACTATTTTAAGATGATATAAATTAGCTAATTCTAAAGCCTGAAAAACAGCTTCTCGACTCAAGGGATAAGCTAAAGATAAAGTACCAATAACTAAAAAATCTGCTTCTTCAAATAAACTAATCGGTAAAAAAGAAGCATCTAAAAAAGCATCGGCAAATTCATCAGCACGATATTCGCCAAAACCAGCAAAAAATCTTTCTCCATCAAAATCTCTTAAAACATAAATTCGTCGAGTTGGTGCAGTGCCATGAAGTTGTAAACCGAGTGTGTTTACTCCTAAAGACTGCAACATCAAAGTTAATTGACTTCCGGCCATATCAGTACCCACACAACCAATAAAACCAGCAGGAGTACCTAATTTCTGAAGGGCGCAAGCAACATTAGCCGGAGCCCCTCCGGGATAAGGAAGCCAGCAACTGACTTCTTCTAAAGACTTACCCGCATTTTCAGCCAACAAATCGAATAATGCTTCACCAAGACAAAGAATAGGTGGATTAGCCATAAATGATGTTCAAATATAAAGTTTTTTTTCAGATTAGCTTAAAAAAGTCTAAGGAAAAGCTAAAAATCTCTTAAAATATTAGAATAGGTAGTAAGTAAATTTACTGGGGAAAAGGTCTATGACTAGTGGTGAATTGGGAATCAGAGTATCTCTTTCAGACCGAGAACAACAAATCATTGAGTTAGTAGCCACTGGTTTAACGAATCAAGATATTGCTGATAAGTTAAAGATTAGGAAAAGAACTGTAGATAATCATATCAGTAATATTCTCCATAAGACTAAAACTGATAATCGAGTGGAGTTATTACGCTGGGCTTTAACATGGGGAAAAGTTTGTCTTGATGAGGTAAATTGTTGCACTTTACCTTCATTGGAGCATGAATCAAATCAATTAAATGATGAAGTGTTATCTGAAACATAGTCTTGCCTTAACTCTGTTTGTTATTCTTACAGGCTGTCAGGATTCGATTTTAATTACTCCACCTACTCAAACCATAGGAGCAACTCTTAATAGTCAACATCAAGAAGAAAATCCTCAACTTTCCTATGATGGACGCTATTTAATTTTTACCAGCGATCGAGGTAATAAAAAGAGTATTTTTTTATATGATACCCAAACCCGTAGTTTAGTCCCTTTACCCGGACTAAATCAAGGAGGTAGTATTCAAGAGCAGCCTGATATTAGTGCTAATGGACGTTTTATCGTCTATTTATCTGAACAAGAGGGCAAACCAGATATTTTTATTTACGATCGCCAAACCTTAACACCTAAAAATATCACTAAAAATATTTTAGCACCAGTGAGAAATCCATCCATTAGTGGAAATGGCAGATTTATTGCTTTTGAAAGTAATCGTCAAGGACAATGGAATATTGAAATTTACGATCGAGGCATAGAGGTTGAGTTACCTATAGGTATTAAAGATGAAAATATTAGTCAGTAGTTAGTAATCAGTATTCAGTAGTCAGTATTCAGTATTCGGCTCGCTAATTGCTAATCGCTAACAGCTAATCGCTAATCGCTAATCGCTAACAGCTAATTGCTTATTCATATTGCTTTTAATAGAAAAAAAGTTAATAATATTGGGGATATAAAAATATAAGTAGATTATGAGCGAAACTATTTTTAGTAAAATTATTCGCAGAGAAATACCTGCTAATATAGTTTATGAAGATGATTTGGCTTTAGCTTTTAGGGATGTTAATCCTCAAGCACCAACTCATATATTATTAATTCCCAAAAAACCTATTTCTAAATTAGATGATGCTCAAGAGAATGATTTGCAGCTTTTAGGCCATTTACTTCTAACAGTTAAAAAAATTGCTGCCCAAGTTGGCTTGAGTGATGGTTATCGGGTTGTTATTAATAATGGGAATAATGGTGGTCAAACAGTCTATCATTTACATTTACATATTATAGGCGATCGCCCTATGGGTTGGCCTCCGGGTTAATTATGAATAAATTGATTACAACTATAACTTTTTTTACTTTGATGAGTTTACCTGTTATTGCTCAAGAATATCAGGATTGTTTTTTTGTTAATAATAACGGACAATATATTAACTTAAGAGAATTTTGTCCCGAGCAAGTAACTGAAAAATCTGAACCAGTTTCTAACGAGGAAAATTCAGAAACCCCTCCTCCACCACCTTCATCATCCCCAGAAAATGAAACTCCTATAACTCCTAGTAATCCTGATAGTCCTAGAACTTTTCCGACTCTTCCTAACTCTGATGATAATCAATTACAGTCTAATAATTCAGCTTTTTTCACTGTACCAATTCATAAAAAATTAGGCGGAATACCCTTAATTCATGTTACATTTAATGGCGATCAAACCTTTGAAATGTTGTTAGATACAGGCGCAACAATCACTACTGTTACTCCTGAAATGGAACAACAATTAAATTTACAAGCAGAGCAAGTTGTACCCGTTGCTACTGCTGGAGGAATAATTCAGTCTTCTATTAGTAAAGTGGACTCTATTCAAGTTGGAAATTTAACCATAAATAATTTATTAGTTTCTTCTTCTCCTGCTTTAACTTTAGGATTATTAGGACAAAATTTTTATAATAATTATGATATTTTAATTAAAGAAAATACTATTGAATTTCATCCCCGAAACTCTCCCCAAAATTAATCCCATGCCTAAAAAAATAATTAATTATTACCATAAATAATCTAAATTGAGATACAAAGCTAAATGGCAAGTTTTCAAAATATATATCTTTAGGCTGATATATAGTGTAGTTAATGATAATATTATTATAGGTAATTTTTAATAATCAACTTTATTTAATTATTATTAGGATTTGAAGCATTAGGTAATATTTTGTATTTTAGTAATTTTGTAGGAACAATTGCGCTACTAATCGCCATTTATATCATCTGGCAAATTCGTTCAATTATTTTATTGACATTTGCTGCTATAGCCTTAGCAACAGGTATTAATTTCCTAGTTAAATTCTTAATGAGACAGGGAATCAAAAAACGAGGGATCGCAATTTTTATCTCCTTAGCATCACTTCTATTAATACTAATTGGCTTTATTTTTCTAATTGTTCCTCCCTTCATAGATCAAGTACAACAATCTCTTTATTTATTACCCGAAGCTGTAGATAAAATAGAAGACTGGTTAACTTGGTTGCAACAGCGAGTGCCTGAACAATTAGTAGGAGAAATTAAAAAACTGGAAAACTTAACCAGTAACTTGCCCGATTTCGCAACTAAAGTTATTGGTAATTTTTACGGAATTTTTTCTGGTGGACTGGGTATTTTGGTTAATACACTCCTAGTTATAGTAGTTGCTGTTATGCTACTAGCCACTCCTCGCCCATATACTAGACTATTTATAGCTTTTTTTCCCTCCTTCTACCGTCGCCGTGCTGCCCATATTCTCGCAAAATGCGAAGAGTCTTTAGTGGGCTGGATTCAGGGAATCTTATTTAATATGCTAGTGATTACCATTCTTAGTTGGTTGGGTTTATTTATTTTGCAAGTCAAAGTTCCCCTAGCTAATGCACTTCTAGCTGGTTTATTGACTTTTATTCCCAACTTAGGTCCTGTTTTAAGCTGTATTCCTCCCATTGTCTTAGCCTTAATTGATGCACCTTGGAAAGCAGCAGCAGTTTTGATTCTCTACATTTTAATTCAACAAGTTGAAAGTAATATCCTGACACCTTGGATTATGAAACAACAGGTATCTTTACTTCCAGCAATTACCCTGCTTGCTCAAGCAACATTTGCCATATTTTTTGGTTTTATTGGTTTATTTTTAGCACTACCTCTGACTGTTGTTGCTCAAGTATGGATAGAAGAAGTTTTAATAAAAGACATTTTAAGTGATTGGTCAGCAAAAAGGAATTTCGGCAGATCTAAATTAGCTAAAAAAACTAGCCTTCGAGCTAAAACAATTCAATCTTCTCCTGAAATGGTAATTACTGAAATTGGATTTTCTGAAAAAGACTAATTTTAATGATTCTCTAGCTATTTCACTTTTTATCTTAGATAAAAGTATTAATAATTATAATTATGACTGGAGTTTAGACTAAAAAACAGATCAAAAAGATTCCAAGTTAATGAGCGCTCTTTCCCTAGCTATAGATTCTATTGCTAAAAAAATTGCGCTGCTCAAGTTGAGTAACGCAAACTGATCAAAAGTAGCTTTCAAACTTAGGTAATTTCTGGGAATAAATATCCCAATAACGGTGCGTTACGCTGTCGCTAACGACACCCTACCATTATGAAATCTGGTAAAATCTTTTGGTGGAAATCACCTTAAATAATATTTTTACTCACAAAAGATTACAAAGGTCGATAAACCCGATAATCAATATTGGGGAAAATATTGTCAATTTTGTTGACCTTATCTAACCAACCCGAATCAATTTGACCAGCTTTAATATCTTCATAAAGCTTATTAAAACGAAGAACATGGGAACGAGTACGACGCACCGCATAGGGCACCATTGTGCCAGTACGCATAATGAAAGCCCAGTCAGAAGATTGAGCGAGCAAAACTTCCCGTGCTGCCTGATTTAGAGCCATAGTTTCCAGCTCATCAGCAGCTTCTCGGTAACTAATCTCAATCATGCGCTCCGCTATTTTATGCAAGTGGGGATAAATCCAAGCATTAGTTTCATTTAACCAATATTCGTGGAAACCCTTATAACCCCAACTGGATTGAGAAGGCTTACAGACTTGCTGAGTTGGTTCTTTTTGTAAATACTCAGCCAAATGAGTCATATCATAAACACCTTGATCGTACCAAGACTTACGGAACAGATAATCAATAAACCAAGGGCCTTCATACCACCAGTGACCAAATAACTCCGCATCATAGGGAGAAACAATTACAGGTGGGCGGTGCATAATGTCGTGTAAATGCTGTACCTGTTGTTCTCGGTTATACATGAAATTGCTGGCGTGTTCAGCAGCTTTTTCCCTAGCCCAATAGGGATCGTATAATGCTTTATCAGATAAACCCGCTTGGCGACTGGTGATTTTATGGTATTTAATCCCCGTGTTTTTCCGTTGACCATTGGGCATAATATAAGGCTTAATATATTCATATTCAGCTTCCCAACCCAAATCTTTGTAAAATTCACGATAAACAGGATCGCCCGGATAGCCTACCTGAGAAGACCATACTTGCTGAGATGATTCATGATCTCGACCAAAAGCTGCAACTCCTGTTTCAGTATAAATGGGAGCATAGCTGCCATAACGAGGGCGAGGACGAGCATAGAGAATCCCATGACCATCGGTGAGAAAATAACGTAAGCCAGCATCGGCCAGCATTCTTTCTACACCTTCGTAATAGGCACACTCTGGCAACCAAATGCCCTTGGGAGGGCGGCCAAAATTTTCTTCATAATGTTCGCAAGCTACCTGAATCTGGGCCCAGACAGCTTGGGGATACATTTTCATTAAAGGTAAATAACCATGAGTTGCACCACAGGTGATGATTTCGAGGTTACCGCTATCAAGAAATTGTTTAAAAGCTTGAATTAAATCTCGATCGTATTTTTCCCAAGTTTGACGAATAGCACTAAATTCATTGGCATAATATTCAGCAAGATAACGAATATGACCGTTATGTTCATTATGCTTGTATTCTTTTTGTACTAATTCTTCTAACAGTGTCAAATGTTGCTCGTAACGATCTTGTAATAAAGGATCTCGTAACATAGACACCAAAGGAGGTGTCATACTCATGGTCATTTTGAAATCAATGCCATCCTGTTTTAGACCCTCAAAAACGTGCAGAAGTGGCACATAAGTCTCTGTGATTGCCTCAAAGAGCCATTCCTCTTCTAAAACATAGTCACTTTCTGGATGTCGAACAAAAGGTAAATGAGCATGAAGGACAAGGGCGACGTAGCCAAGAGCCATAATTTTTTCGCTATTTTTACTTACGTGAATAAAGCGCCGAGGCAGTTTATAATAAACTTTATATTATCTTAATATTGTATTGTAAACCGTGCTTTAGTAAATAATCTTCAGGTAAAAACATCCTCTATCGAATAAGAGGAGGCAATTGGCCTGATTTAATATATATTTTTTTACCAGTCAATTATGAAAACATTAATTACTAGGTTAATTAGAGGTAGGTACATTTGACCAAAGACAGTTGTAAGCAAATCTCTCTTCAACTTCTCTTGTTCGTGGATAATCGTCCTAGTTCTCAAGAGTATATGCATAAATTGCAAAATTATTTAAACGGCTTAGAAACAGATTATTCTTGTCAACTAGATATAATTTATTTAGAAGATCAGCCTTATTTAGTAGAACATTTTAAATTAGTTGTTACACCAGCTTTAGTTAAAATTAGCCCCGGAAATAAACAAACTATAGCTGGAACTAATTTGATTTCAGAATTACAGAAATGGTGGCCTCGTTGGCAAAATGATTTAAGAGAAGAAGAACAAGCTGTACTTAAAGAATCTCCCTATGGGAATCCCGATTGTAGTTCTGTTGGTTATTCAGCCGAGTTGTTAAAACTTGCTGATGAAATTTTTATGCTTAAAAAAGAAAAAGAAGAACTATTAAAAAAGTTACAGTTTAAAGACCAAGTTTTAGCCATGTTAGTACATGATTTACGTAGTCCTCTCACTGCTGCCTCACTAGCTTTAGAAACTCTACAATTAGCCGAAAAAACTCAATCTCCTGAACGCTTTGCTGTTCTGAAAAAACAGTTATATCAGAAAAGTAAATATCAGTTTAAATTAATGGAGCGGATTATTAGTGATATTCTTCATACTTCCAAAAGTGTTAGTGGTAAATTTGAAATTAAATCTAAACCTCTTTACTTACAATCTCTTTGCCAAGATATTTTAACTCAATTAGAAAAAAGATTTGAAGATAAATCTCAGCAAATTATATCAGATTTTCCCCAAGATTTACCTGAAGTTTATGGTGATAAGGAATTATTAAGTCAAGTATTAATTAATCTTTTAGAAAACGCTAGTAAATATACTCCAGAAAACGGTAAAGTTACCATTGCTCTTTTGCATCGCACGAGCCAAAAAGTACAAGTTAGTATTTGTGATAATGGGCCTGGTATTCCTGAAGAAAAAAAAGAAATGATTTTTCAAGGACATTTCCGACTCAAACGAGATGAAAATCAAGACGGTTATGGTATTGGTTTAGCTTTATGTCGTCAAGTAATTACAGCCCATTATGGACAAATTTGGGTAGAAAATTCTCCCCAAGGAGGTAGTTGTTTTTATTTTACTTTACCTGTTTATAAATAGTTAATAGTTAATATGGTCATCCTATGTCATCAATTCTTATCCCTAACCCCTACCCGCTACCCCTAACCCCTGACGAACGCAGGAAGTCTATTTTAAGGTTAAGCTATACAGTGAACTGAGCGAATTTCCATAGCATCAGATAAATAGCAAACTCCTCCATATTTATTGAGGATAGGTTTTATCTTTTCAACTATTGTTGTAATTTTGTCTTGAGGACAATAACAAATTATAAATTTGTTTTATCCCTTAAGTATTATTGCTCATTGCAAAAGTGAGATGCTCCCAATTAAATTGTCATTAATGGTACAACAAATACAATCATTACCTAATTCAACCATATCTTCTTCGATAGATACCAATAATTGCGAGTCAATATTAATATCACCAAATTCATTAACTAAAACTGCTATTTTTAAACCTTCTTTATTTTGCAAAATATGATATTGAAAGGCCTATTACTTTCAAAAGAAAAGGAAATAAAATTATCATTATCTAAATGAGAGGAATGGTGGTGATGTTGATGTTTATTTTCTAATTCTCTAGTTATTTCTTCAGGCTGAAAATATTTATCTGATTGAAATAAACCCACACTTAAAATTAAGTGTAAATCTACCTGTGCATTAATAGTTCTTAAAACTCTAATGCCTTCTCTTAATCCTTGTATTCTTTTTTCAATAGTATCAATAACATATTCCTCAACTAAATCAATTTTATTCAGTAAAACCACATCCGCACAAGCTAATTGACTAATTGCTGCTTCACTATATTCAAAACGATCTAAACTAAAATTTTCACAATCAGCTAAAGTAATAATTGAATCTAGACGAGTTTTATCTCGTAAATGAGTACCTAAAAAGGTCAGAGCAACCGGAAGTGGATCGGCAACTCCTGTAGTTTCTACTATCAAATAATTGATTTTTTCAGGACGATTTAAAATTGTATCTACAGTCTGAATTAAATCCTTATTAATAGTGCAACAAATACAGCCATTATTTAACTCTAACACATTATCTTCTGTAGCGATAATTAATTTATTGTCAATGCCAATTTCACCAAATTCATTCACTAAAACCGCAGTTTTTAAATTATGTTGTTGACTTAAAATATGATTGAGTAAACTTGTTTTTCCACTGCCTAAAAAACCTGTAATAATCGTAACTGGAATTGTTGTTTCAGGGCAAAATTTTGTTTGATTCATGGTAATTTTTCTGAAATAATTTGAGTGTATTTTCACCCTAAAATGATAATAATTATTATTATCATTTTAGGGTTAGATCAATCTGAACTAAAGTTGAGGGAGCTTCTTAATTAAGAAACCCTGAATTATGACGAATTAAATTCATAAATTCTTGACGAGTTTTAGCATCATCAGCAAAAACTCCTCTAACTGCACTGGTTGAAGTCCAAGAACCCGGTTTTTGCACTCCTCGCATCACCATACACATATGAGTAGCTTCGATGACGACAGCAACTCCTTTTGGTTGCAATAATCCTTGCAGTGCATCAGCAATTTGCCCTGTCAGACGTTCTTGAACTTGCAATCTTCGTCCATACATCTCACAAATACGTGCAATTTTAGAAAGTCCAATGACCTTACCATCAGGAATATAAGCTACATGAGCGCGGCCTAAAATGGGTAAAATATGGTGTTCGCAGGAGCTAAATAAATCAATATCCCGAACTAAAACCATTTCATCCGTATTTTCGTGAAAAACAGCGCCATTAAGCAATTCAACCAAGGACTGATGATAACCAGAGGTCAGAAATTTTAGGGCTTTGACCACTCTTTTTGGGGTATCTTTTAGACCTTCTCTATCAGGATCTTCCCCTAATCCTAGCAGCAATGTCCTCACTGCTTTCATCATCTCTTCTTCTGTAACAGCAGCTTGAGATTGAGTAATTAACTCAGGAAGTTTTGAGCTTTTAACTTTGATGGTATTGCTTTCAGATTGAGTAAATGTCATTAGTAAATTCTAAAAATTATAACTATATAAAAATGATAATCGTTCTCATATAACAAAACAAGCTTAAAATTCAACTTATTTTAATATCTGAATACCTGTTCAGGTGTTATTATATTTAATAAATATTATCAGGAGAAAAACAAAAATGGCTACAGCTACCATTACTCAAATGAAATGTGCTTGTCCATCTTGTCTGTGTATCGTTAACATTAGTGAGGCTGTTGAAAAAGACCAAAAATACTATTGTTCTGAAGCTTGTGCCAACGGACATACCGACGGTGCTGGTTGTTCTCATCAAGGTTGCGGATGTCACGGTAGTTAAATTTTCTTAATAGGGAATAATTTATAGTTAATGGTGATTTCAGAAAAGTTGAGGCTCTAAAGCGATCTCAAGGAGTCACCAAGGAGCGGCAAATAATTATTCATCATTAACTATTGCCTATTAATCAGTTTCATCTAAATGTTCTGCTACAGAGCGATAAAGATCTAAAACATGATGATCCTTAAGACTATAAAAAACCCTACGTCCTCTTTTTTCATAACTAACTAAACGTATGGCTTTTAAAGTTCGTAATTGATGGGATACTGCGGATTCACTCATATTTAGGGTAGCAGCTAAATCGCAAACACATAATTCTTGATGGGCTAAAACTGATAAAATTCGTAAACGATTCGTATCTCCAAGCAAACTAAAAAATTCTGCCATGCGTTGAGCTTTTTCAGAACTAAGGATACTGTTTTCAAAAATAGAGAACTGATGGCTATCAATTAGATGAGATTCTTCACATTTAGGTAGTTTGATTTTATTTTGGGATTGGGAAATTTTCATAAAATTATCTGAATATCTGAAACTATTTTCATATAATAATCAACCAGAACGAGATTTAACCATAATGAAGTGCAAGCAGAAGATTAATCATCTAAATATCTAGGTATTTACAAATATACTTATTTAACCTCGATGCCAAAGGTACGCTACGCGATCAAAATCATACCTACATTCAGCAACATCTTTTTCTCTATTAACCTGAAATAACTGCTTCAGGCAAAATTAGCATGGCATCGCCGAAAGAATAAAAACGATATTTTTCCTGTATAGCTTCTTGATATAAATTTAACAAACGTTCCCGTCCAATTAAAGCACTTACTAACATTAATAAACTCGAACAAGGTAAATGAAAATTAGTAATTAAACCATCAACTATGCGCCAATTGTAACCCGGATAAATAAATAAATTGGTTTTTCCCCGCCAAGGTACTAATAATTTTTCATCCCTACTATTTATCTCTTTTACTGCTCCCTCTAAGGCTCTTACTGCCGTTGTGCCGACAGCAATAACTCTGCCTCCATTTGCTTTAGTTTTCTCAATTTTAACCACAGTTTCTGATGGTATATCTAACCATTCTTGGTGCATATTATGATTAGTAATCTCCTCAACTTCTACTGGGCGAAAAGTGCCTACCCCCACATGGAGAGTAATAAAAGCTTGTTCAATCCCCTTTTGTTGTAATTTTTCTAATAATTCTTCAGTAAAGTGTAATCCTGCCGTTGGTGCAGCTATTGCCCCTAGTTTTTCTGCATAAACTGTTTGATATTGAGAATCTTTAGACTCAGTAGAAATAATATAAGGAGGTAAGGGAATATGACCAAACTGAGGTAAAATTTCCATTAGAGAAATATTTTTGGGTAAATTAAATTCTAAAATTCGTCCCCCTGTTTCTGAGTCAGTATCAATCACTTTTGCTGGTAAAAAATTCTGATTATCTGCTGAATTAAAAATAATGGTTGAGCCAATTTTAAAACGTTTCCCCGGTTTAACTAAAGCTAACCATTTATTATTTGAAACTTCCTCTAATAATAAAATTTCTATCGGCACACCTGTAGATTTATTGCCATAAAGTCGGGCTGGAATTACTTTAGTATTATTAAAAACTAATAAATCTCCGGGTAATAACCAATTGACTAAATCCCGAAATATATTATGATGATGGGATGTTAATGTATCTATTACTAACAAACGAGAAGTATCTCTAGGTATTACTGGAGTTTGAGCAATTAATTCTGAAGGCAAGTTATAGTCATAACTGGATAAAAGGCGATCATAAGTAATATTAATGTCACTCATAAGTATTTGGGTAAATTCCCCCATAAAAAACTCAAAACTATGGTGATTATACCCTAGTCAACAATCATACTATTCTGTCAAAGTAGAAATATAACAGAAAAACAGAAGATGAGGGTAAGGGGCAACTATGGAATACATTTATTTTTTAGGTAATGCAAGTTTGACTTTACGAGTAATTAAACATTTACGTCAAATGCCTTATTTATCTCACTCTATCATGACAGTTATTCATCAGATTGATGGTTGGATTATTAAAATAAAACTAGAAAATCCCTTAAATAGCAGACAAGATGGAGATTTTAGAGCCTATTTACATGAATTAGGCATTTCCTATCAACCAGAAATACGATTACAAATGGTTTTTTGGAGTCTAGATACAGGACAATCTCCCGTTGATGTTATGCGTCGTTATCAAGTCGCGATAATTTCTCATGGTCAACCTGATTTGGCTGATATTGAATCTTTTCGTCATCAGTTTACTAAAGGTTTAGGATATTGTCCAGAAACTTTAGCTTAATTATGGTATCTTAATTTTTGTAACTTTGACTACATCTTCTTGGAAAATTATGTCACCCTAGTTATTAGGAGGACTGGAATTTGTAGATAACGGATGGCTTATGAATATCGAACAAAAAGCTAGAGAATTGCTGACAAAAGAGCGTCTAGAAGATGAAAATTTAGATGAAAATATTCTGTCTCGTAGTGCAGAAGAAATAGAAGATGGTACTAAAGCGGTAACAGAAGAGAAAGCAAGGGAGTTATTGGCAAAAGAGCGTCTAGAAGATGAGAATTTAGATGAAAATATGCTCACTCGTGCTGTAGAAGATATTACATAAAATGGACTACAAAAATTAAAATGTAGGGTGCGTCAGATTTTTTAGGTAATGGGAATTTATTGATAATTTATTTCTCTGACGCACCCTACTGGGATTGTCAGGTTAAATATTAAGTTTGAGAATTTTATTAGCACTAACGGAGAGGATTTTACCCAATTTTAACAATTGTTTACTCTCTAATGTTTTCCGGTGATTATTATTCATCGTTTCAGGAATAATCCTATTGTGTAAGTAGTTATAATAAAGTTCTTGGGGTTTATCTAAACACAAGTTAATTTGTAATTCTTGACCTAAAGCTATCATTAATTCTAATTTTTCGGCTTGAGAATCTAAACTTCCGTAATTTTTATTATCTAAAATTAGGTTCAGATAATTAAGAATTAATTGTTCCAAAATTTCTTTAGCTCCGGGAATTTTTAGCTGACATTGTAAGTTACTCGCTTCAGAGGCGATCGCTTTTAAATCTATTAAATAACTCAGCATTTCTTCCCCATCATTAATAACAGTTACTAAATCATTAATTACTTTTAAACAACGATGGGATAAAGCAACTTCTGCCGCTACTTCTAGCTCTTGGGGAACAGGTAAATTATCTCGATGAAAGGCAATCAAAATACTATAATTATCCCGATAAATCTGAGTATAAAGTTGATCTAAACTTTCCTTAGTTTTCTCCGTTAATTGTTGCATAATGTGGTGACGTTCTTCAGCAAATAAGTTTTCTAAACCAAAGGATTCTTCACCAAATAAATCTCGCATTACTAAGATAGTTTGCACCACACTAGCCTTTTTGAAAGCATCAAAAATTCTATCTTTAAGTTTAGTATAAGCATTACGCCCAGTAAAAGATTCGATACAGCAATGAAAATCCCATCCTCCTAAATGTAAAACCGCAAAAATAAAATGATTACTCTCCCATGTTATTTCAGAAACTAAACGTACTTGTCCTATGGCTAAAGTTAAACTACCGAGTTGTTGTTTGTGGTAATCTAATTGTTGAGCATCATAACAATAAAGTTTTTCTGTTTGACCATAGTTATTAAATAGGGAACTAATGGCATAGTGTGCCGCTACTTGTTTAAAGCCAATTTGGGCGGTAAGTACCTTATGCTTATAAACATCAGCACCATTTTGATAGGTTTCTAAAGCATTACTGGGCGCAAGGGCAAGATAGCTCAGAAATTCTGTTTCTAATTGTACACCTGCTACTTCCCCGGCAAGCTCCATTGCCCTTGCGGCATAACGCAAAATTTGAGTACCTTCTGGACGAGAAATTTCTTCAAAAAACCAACCACAGCTAGTAAACATTAATAAACTATGACGCTGCATTTCTAACAAACGTAAAGCATCAATTTGTTCGGCGGGATTTAGTTGACGAGGTTGATGACGGGATAAAAATTGCTCTACTTTGGTAGGACTTCGATCTAAAATAACCTCAATATATTCATCTCTGGCTAACCAAGGATTGCGGAAAAACCTTAAGCCAATATTTTCATAAATCTCTGTTAATTGATCCCTTAACCAATTTAGTCCTTCTCGTAGCGGTTTACGCCATTTCAGTTGTAATTTTGCCCCTCCTCCACAACCACAATCATCCTGCCAACGCTCAACTCCGTGAGAACAACTCCAAGCAGTTACTGGTTTTAATTCCACTTCATAGGTGGGAGTATTAATACTCAGATAATGGGCATAATTAGTTACAGTCCAACCTTTTTGAGTAAATTCCTTAGTTAAACAATAAGCGACACATTTTTCTGTACCGTATTTATGATGACCAAAAGTTTCTCCATCTGTAGCTACACTAATTAACTGGGATTGTCGATGATCTCCCCTTACCGCTTGGCTAATACGAGCAGCAAAATTTTGGGAAGTTCTCAGCAAATCATTAAAACCCATGTCTGCAGAAATTGGCCCATCATAGAAAAATATATCAATATATTTCTCTTTTTCATCATCAATAAAACAACGATAGGGGCGGGTGGGATCGATTTGTCCTCCTCCTACTTCGTGCCATTGTGGTTGGGGATCATTTTCTGAAGGGAAATGACGAAATCTTTCTGCTTGGGAAGGTGCAAGGACAATAAATTTAATTTCCTCATCAATTAAAGCTTTTAAGGTAGGATAATCAACGGCGGTTTCTGCTAACCACATTCCTTCGGGCTCTCGTTGAAAACGATGGCGAAAGTCTTCTTTACCCCAACGAATTTGGGTATATTTGTCTTTTTCGTTAGCCAGAGGAAGAATAATATGATTATATACTTGGGCGATCGCATTACCATGACCATTGAGGCGTATTGCACTGGCACGATCTCCATCTATAATACGTTGATAGGTTTCTATGTCATAGCTTTCCAACCAAGACATTAGAGTTGGCCCGATGTTAAAACTTAAATATTCAAAATTATTAATAATACCCACTGCTTCCCCATGCTCGTCAACTATTCTCGCAAAAGCATTAGGACGATAACATTCATAACAGATGCGCTCATTCCAATCATGAAAAGGGCTGGCACTAGGTTGTCTTTCAATGGTGTTTAAATAGGGATTTTCCCTTGGCGGTTGATAGAAATGACCATGTACTGTGACATACACCCCAGAGGCAGTGTTGAGAGGGCTTATTTTTGTTTCTGTAGCCTGATGAGTTGCTAGAGTCATAATCAATTATTAGTTAGATTTGTATATCTTGGGTAAAATTTCGGGGAAAAGGCTTTGACGGTCAACAAAAAGCTGACGCTAAAATAAATAACAGGTTTGTACTATAAGCATTTAAACATTTTTTCTAGTGAATCTGTTTTTGATGCAAACGCATTTTTTAGAATAGAGCAATGCTTTAATTCCTTTAACACCGATTATAATTATAGGGGTTTTTAAATGTTAACTATTAATTCAGTTCAGGAAACCATAACTCAACAAAGAAAGTTTTTTGCCACTGGTCAAACTAAGGAGCTTAACTTTCGGATAGAACAATTAACAAAACTTAAACAAATTATTAAAAATTATTACTCAGAAATTATTGCCGCCTTAAAAGCAGACTTAAATAAACCTGAATTTGAGAGTTTTTTTGAATTAAGTGTAACTACAGAAATTGAATATACTATTAAAAAATTAAAGTCTTGGGTTAAACCTAAAAAAGTTAAAACACCTTTAGAACAATTTCCCGCCTCAGCATTAATTTATCCCGAACCTTTAGGTGTAGTATTAATTATTGGCCCTTGGAATTATCCTTTTTCTTTAGTTATTTCCCCTTTAATTGGAGCGATGGCGGCGGGAAATTGTAGCATTCTTAAACCATCTGAAATTGCACCTAATACTTCTCGATTAGTAGCGAAAATGATTGGCGAAAATTTTGACCCTAATTATATTTGCGTATTTGAGGGTGGCATAGAAACAAGTCAACAATTATTAGCAGAAAAATTCGATCGCATTTTCTTTACTGGGGGAACAAAAATCGGCAAAATTATTATGGAAGCCGCAGCAAAACATTTAACACCTGTTACTTTAGAATTAGGTGGTAAAAGTCCTTGTATTGTCGAGACAGATATTGATATTAAAGAAGCTGCTAAAAGGATAACTTGGGGTAAATTCATCAATGCTGGACAAACTTGTATTGCGCCGGATTATTTATTAGTAAATAGGGAAATTAAAAAGGATTTAATCTCAGCAATGAAGGATTGTATTATCGACTATTATGGTGATAATCCTCAGTCAAGTCCTAACTATGCCAGAATTATTAATGAGCGACAATTTACTCGTTTAACATCTTTATTAGAGGAAGGAGAAATTGTTATTGGTGGCGATAATAATGCAGAAAATCTTTATATTGCTCCTACAATTCTTGATAAAATTTCTGATAATTCTGCTATTATGGAGGACGAGATATTTGGGCCAATTTTACCCGTATTAGAATATAACAATTTAGAAGAAGCTATAAATATTATTAATAGTAAGCCAAAACCTTTAGCTTTGTATTTATTTTCTAAGAGTAAAGAAAATCAAGAAAAAGTGTTAGAAAATACTTCATCTGGGGGTGTTTGTATTAATGATACAATTATGCAAGTAGGTATCAAAGATTTACCTTTTGGTGGCGTGGGTGAGAGTGGCATTGGTGCTTATCATGGTAAAACAAGTTTTGATACTTTTTCCCATTATAAAAGTATCTTGAAAAAAGGATTTCTTTTTGACTTAAATTGGCGTTATCCTCCCTATAGTAAAAACCTTGAAAAAATGAAAAAAATTCTAGGTATTTAATCATAATGTAGTTACACAAAATTAATTACACAAAAATCTTTTGGTGAGCAATGCTTATAAGAATCTATTGATAAGAGTTTCAGACGAGTGGTGGGTAATGCCAACCCTACCCTTAATTTTGCGCGCGGTACTTTAGGAATTGGTGATTATCTGGGGTATTTTTTGGTTAGTAGTGCTTGGTTGACTTTAATTAGGGCTTGTTGCCTATCCCCTACAGCAGAGATATTCAGCAAACCCTAATTACCTGTGCGATTGCGTACCCGCGCCACTGGGCGATTGCAATTATTATCACTGCTGGTACTATAGTTATTGTGCAGGATACAAAAAATAGGGAATTATGATTAAATTAAGCTAGATTAAACACCATAACAGAAAAGATACAATAATGAACCAACCAATTATTCCTGTTATTCTCGCTGGAGGAAAAGGAGAAAGATTTTGGCCTTTAAGTCGCCGCACATATCCCAAACAATTTCTTTCCCTAGATGGCAGTGGCAAAAGTCTTCTGCAAGCAACGGCAAACAGATTATTACCCCTAGCTCAAAATTGGGAACAACTTTGGGTAATTACTTCTGCCATAATTGCTGATGGAGTCAAAAAACAATTACCCCTATTACCTGATAATAATTTATTAATTGAACCAGAAGGAAAAGATACTGCTCCGGCTGTAGCTTGGGCAACTTTGGAAATAGTTAAACGTTACGGAAATGATGTAGTAATTGCTTTTTTTCCGGCGGATCATTGGATTGGTAATCAAGTCGCTTTTGAGAGTACAATTAATGCCGCCGCAGAATTAGCTCACACAGAAGCAGCTATTGTTACTTTAGGAATTACTCCTGACTATCCTTCCACTGGTTATGGTTATATTGAACAAGGAGAAATGAAGGGCAACTTTAATAATTTACCTGTATATAAAGTAGCTCGTTTTACTGAGAAACCAGACCAAAATACAGCAGAATCTTTTATTAAAACAGGTAAATTTAGCTGGAATAGTGGAATGTTTATTTTTCGGGCTGATATTGTTTTAAAAGAATTAAAAAATTATGCACCACAAATTCTTGAACCTTTAACTAACAAAGGTAAAGAAGCTTATGCAGAATTGGAGAAAAAAAGTATTGATTATGCCTTAATGGAAAAAACTAAATTAGCCTATGTTTTACCTGCTGATTTTGGTTGGGATGATTTAGGAGATTGGAATGCTTTAGAAAGATTAATTAAAGGTAATAATGAAAATGTAGAAATAGGTAATCATGTTAGTTTAGATACTAAAAATAGTATTATTTATGCTAGTAATAATGATGAAGTAGTTGTTACTATTGGTTTAGAAGATGTAGTTATTGTTCGTCATGAAAATGCAACTTTAGTAGTCAATAAAAATCGCACTCAAGAAATTAAACAGGTATTACAATTATTACAAAATAATCCTAAATACCAAGAATTATTATAGAGGTTAGCTGTTAGCGGTTAGCTGTTAGCAAATAACTATTAACTAACTACAAATTAAGCTCGCAAAAGCGACGGCGAAGCCTCCCCATGAACCACTAACTACGAACTACTAACTAAATTAATATATGTTTTCTTTAACAAAATCTACTGGCAGACAAAGAGAAATAATCGAAGTTCTCTTTAGTAATGGCTGGGATTATATGCGAGGTTTGTTAACCGGAAATAAAACTGACGAACCTCAATTGCCGACTCCAGAAGTATTAAGGAAAATATTAGTAGAATTAGGACCATTCTATGTTAAATTTGGTCAATTATTAAGCACTCGTCCTGATATTTTACCACCTAATTATATTCTCGCGTTAACTGCTTTACAGGCTCAAGTTCCTACTATATCTTGGCATGAAATAGAATCTGTAATTATTGAAGAATTATCTCAGCCTATAAATCAAGTATTTTCTAATATTAATACAGAACCTATTGCTGCTGGTTCAATTGCACAAATTCACCGAGCTATCTTAATTAATGGTCAAGAAGTAGCTTTAAAAGTACAAAGACCTAATATTGATAAAATCGTAGCCCAAGATATTTCTTTAATTAAAAGTGTTGCTGAGTTAGTTTCTTTAACAGAATTTGGTCAAAATTATGAAGTTACTAATTTAGCAGAAGAATTTACTCAAGCTGTACAGGCTGAACTAAACTTTACGACAGAAGCAAACTATACTAAACAATTAAAAGAAAATTTATCTAATACTCGTTGGTTCGATGCAAATAAATTAGTAATACCTGAAATTTATCAAGAATTAACTACAGAAAAATTATTGGTAATGGAATGGTTAAATGGTCAGCCAATTTTAGAAGCACAAATTAATCCAGAAATTAGTGATAAACAAGAAATTACTACCCTATTATTTAGAGCTTTTTTCCAGCAATATTTTATTGATGGTTTGTTTCATGCCGATCCTCATCCGGGTAATTTATTTTACTTAGAAAATGGAAAAGTAGCAATTATTGATATGGGAATGATGGGGCGTTTAGACCCACGTACTCAACAACTTTTAACGGAAATGTTATTAGCAATTGTGGATTTAGATGCTAAAAGATGCAGTCAATTAACTTTAGAATTATCGGAAAGTATTCAATCTGTAAATTTAACAAAGTTAGAAAATAATTACGAACAAATATTACGTAAATATTATAATCTTAACCTCGCTGAATTAAATTTTAGCGAAGTATTTTATGATGTTTTACAAATTGCTAGAAAAAATAAAATTAAGCTGCCAAGAAATTTAGGTTTATTTGCCAAAAGTTTAGCTAACTTAGAAGGAGTTGCCCGTAAATTTAATCCAGAAATTAATGTTTTTAAAGAAATTAAGCCTTTGATTACTGATTTATTTACTAAACAAATATTTGGCGATACTCCTCTACAAACTTTTTTGAGAACTGTTTTAGATTTAAAATCAGTTTATTTACAAACTCCTCGACAAGTTGAGGTATTATTAGATAGATTTACCTCAGAAACTTTACAATGGAATTTAAGATTACAAGAGTTAGATTCTTTACGCAGAAGTATTGATGATTCTGCTAATAGATTATCATTTAGTATTGTGGTGGGTTCGTTAATTATTGGTGCTGCAATTATCTCCACAGGCAGTCAAACGACACAATTATCATTTATTAGTAACGTTTTATTTGCCGCAGCTAGTTTTCTAGGATTTTGGTTAATTATTAGTATTTTGCGATCGGGGCGTTTAAAATAGTTCGTAGTTAGTTATTGGTTATTAGTTATTCGTTATTTGCTAACCGCTAACAGCTAAAAGCGGTTGAGGGGTGCTGAGGTCTCCTCAGCATACCCAATCAACCAAGAGAGCTAACCGCTAATCAATAACAGTTACTGGTGTACCAACAGCAACCTTAGTAAATAAATTACGAACATCATCATTAAGCATTCTAATGCAACCATGAGAAACTGCTTGTCCCACAAGTTGTTCTGCGGGAGTACCATGAAAACCAATGAAATTCACTCCATCTGTCCAAAATCCAATCCAGCGATCGCCTAAAGGATTTTCAGGACCCGGTGGTATAATAGTACCATTCCAAGGATGTTCCCAAGATGGGTTTTTTAACATTTGTATTACTTCAAAATCACCTTTAGGAGTTTCCCAACCCTGTTTACCAATAGCAATGGGATAGTTAATAATTTCTTCTTCTCCTTGGTAAACATAAACCTTACGCTCGCCTAGTTTAATAACTAAACGAAGGTTTTCTTCTATTTCTGGTAAATAAATATCAGGTTCACCTAAACTTGGTAAATCTGGGATTTTTACCCCTAATCTAATACTATTAAAAACAAGATGTTCTTGAGTTTTTATATTATTAATTTCAGAAGCTAAAACATTACTAGATACAAAATAAGTTAAAATATTAGCAACAAGTATAAAAGAATATTTTAGTTTTTGATTATTCCAACTTAGCTTATTCATTTCTTTCTATTTTACTAATATAAAATTAAGGAAAAGAGAATAGTAATAATTACCACTCTCACTGTGGTAAAATTCATATTAGAGATTTTCTATATTTTGGATTTTACCACATCTTTTTCCTATTCTATGGGTTAAAGAATATAGCAGTTGTCACAACTTTTTAAGAAATTATTAAAATTTATTTCTGACTGTTGCTATATTTATTTACCATAAAGCACGGACAGGTGCTGGTTGTTCTTCTACAACTTCTGTTTGTTCTTCTATAACTTCTGTAGTAGTAGTAGTAGTGGTAGTTTCTGTTTCCATGGTTGTTTCTCCATCAGTTACAGTCTCTGTGATAGTTTCTGTTTCTGAAACACCCGTATTTGCATCCATGATTTCTTCAGTCGTAGTTTCTTCAGTCGTAGTTTCTTCAGTCATAGTTGCGGCTGTCTGATAACTAATGTCAGAAATAAGCCATAAATCACCTTCCTGAGAACCTACTAAATCAGCTACAATATTAGCCCCTACTTGTAAATCCATTTCCTCTTGCATTTGAGTGGGAACTTTGAGTTTTACGATTTCTCCATCTTCTTTTTTAACAGTTACCACTTCCTCTTTAATTTCGGTAACTTGTCCAACTAGCTTTTTTGTACCCATCATTTCCATTTGAGATATTAATTGCTCTTGATTAACAGAATTAATATCTTCAGCAATAGCAGATTTTAAGCTAATTGTTGATAGGGATAAAACAATTGCACTGCAAATTAGTAATTTAGATTTAATCATGATTGTCCTAAAATTTCAATTTTTTACATTAGTTAAATTGACTTAAATCTAATATATAAATTTTAAAAAAACAACCGTAGAGTTGAAAGCATTATCTCTCTTGACTTTGACCAATCATTGAACATTAAACATTAAACATTGAACATTAAACATTGATAAATGGTAGAGCCTTCAAGCCTACTTCCAAACGAATGATAAATGATAAATGTTAAATGAAATGACTACTCTCTCAACCATTAATTTAAATACGTGACAGCTTATGTGAAAACTTAAGTAATAGAATATTAACATATATATAATTATTTTCTAAAAATTATGAATTATTTTCTTTTATTTAATCCCAAAAAACAATTTTGGTTATCTTTACTTTTATCAGCATTATGTTATGGAGTTTTTGGTTGGTCTTTTGCTGCTTCAATTCCCCAATGGACATCTTGGTTAATGGAACAATGTCTGATGTTCAATTTAACCATATCAGCCAATTTTATTACTTGGGGAACTAAATTTTTAGGAATCGGTTTTGTTATGATAATGACGTTTTTTTTAGTTGCACCTTTAGCTTTGATCGAGTTTTTTTTAAGCAATTTTTTTACATCGGAAAGGAAAATCTTATTTTCTGTTTTACTTTGGGCTATTCTTATTAGTATATTGATTTGTTGGTTCGAGTTTTTTGTTCGTTTATTCGTTTTATTTTCTGCTGGTATTCTTACTCGTTTAGACGTACAAGATTTGGGCTGTAATAAATGGCAATCTTTTATAATTTTAATAATCATTAATATCACAGCCTTTTGTATTGGTTTATGGAGTTTTTCTTAATTATTTCTAAGTTTTTAGGATAACTCTTTGTGAATAAATGGTTTAGGATTTGTACCACTATAAGTAGCAGCAATATGACCATTACCAATCAGTTTATATTTATATGTGACTAATCCTTCTAATCCTACTGGGCCACGGGGAGGCATTTGTTGGGTGCTTATACCTACTTCTGCACCAAAACCATAACGAAAACCATCAGAAAATCTAGTCGAACAATTATGATATACCCCAGCCGCATCTACTTGATTTAAAAATTGTTCTGCTGTTTGTGTATTTTCTGTAACAATTCCATCGGTATGTTTTGAGCCATATTTATTAATATGAGCTATGGCTTCTTGAACATTTTCAACTACTTTAATTGACAAAATTAAATCGCTATATTCAGTTGCCCAATCTTCATCTGTAGCAATTAGAATATTATCAATAATCGCTCTTGTTTCGGCATCACCTCTCAATTGTACACCTTTTTTATCTAATGCTTTAGAAATTTGTGGTAAAAATAATGGTGCAATTTCTCGATTTATTAATAAAGTTTCAATCGCATTACAAGCAGCCGGATAGTCAGTTTTTGCATCCACAGTTATAGTAATTGCTTTTTCTAAATCTGCGGCTTTATCTATGTAAAGATGACAAATTCCATCAGCATGACCTAATACGGGAATACGAGTATTATCCTGTACATATTTAACAAAAGAATTAGAACCTCTAGGAATAATTAAATCTACATATTCATCTAATTCTAATAATCCTTTAATTTCTGCTCTTGTAGTTAACAGTTGTACGGCATCTGGATTTACCTTAGTTTTAGTTAAAGCTTTTTGAATAATTTGAGTTAATATCTGACAGGAATTAATCGCCTCTTTACCTCCTTTAAGAATAACTCCATTACCTGACTTTATCGCTAAACTGGTAATTTGAATTAAAGCTTCAGGACGAGCTTCAAAAATGATTCCTAATACCCCTAAAGGACAAGTAACCCGCTCTAAAATTAAACCTGTATCTAATTCTCTTTTAATCTGAATAGAACCTACTGGATCGTCTAATTTAGCAACATCTCTAACTCCTGCAATTGCTGAAGTCAGTTTACTTTCTCCTAATTTTAAACGATGGTATAAAGGTTTAGGAATATTATCTTTTTCTGCTGCGAATAAATCGGCTTGATTTGCTTCAATAATTTTAGGAATAGATAGTTCTAATTCTTGAGCAATAATCTCTAGAGCTTGATTTCTATCCTCCGTTGATAATATTGCTAATTCCCGTGCAGAATTACGAGTTTTCTGAGCAATTTCAACTAAAGAAATATTAATTAAAGTTGTTGTCATTTCAGTTAATTATTTATTGGGTTATGATTTATCGATAATCTTCATCATAACTCAAATAATATCCTGTAAACAGTAGTCAGTAGTCAGTTTTTTCATTGAACATTAAACATTGACGAGCGAACCCGGTGAGGTT
>CAYPSO010000019.1:0-27661 GCA_964413275.1 uncultured bacterium
ACTTTAGCTAATGGAACAGAATTAACCGGAGCTAGAGTAAGCTACTTTGATATTGATAAAGATAGCAAAGAAATAGTAGATGCAGGACTAGCCTACGATACCATTATCAATCGTGCAGGAGAAGTAGTAGATGAAGCCTCTGACTTAGAATTTGCAGGTATCGATCGCCTTTGCTCTGCTCAATATATTCCTGTGCACCAATTTGGTGAAGGAATTGGTCTAGAAGATGCTTTATTCTTTACCGGAGAAGAAACCTTTGGCGGTACAGAATTTGTCATCGATCCAGCCACTCAAACCATGTACGCAGTACCGAGTATGGGAAGAGCAGCATGGGAAAACGTCACCGAATTAGATACAGGAAGTACAGATAAAGTTGCCTTATTAATTGGAGATGACCGAGAAGCAGCACCATTATTACTGTATGTGGGTGAAAAAGGTGAAGGAGAAGGACCTGAATTATTAGTTCGTAACGGATTAGCTCAAGGAAAACTCTATGTTTGGAAACCTGACGGAGAAGTAGGGGACACACCTACTATCGTCGAGCCTGGTGAGGATGGTATTCTTGGTACTGGAGATGATGAAATTATTGACGAAGATACAGCACCAGATCCTTTTGGCTTCAACGGTACGGGCAATAGCCTTAGTGGTAGTTGGGTAGAATTAGATTACTATCGTCCTGACTTAGCCGGTACGGAAGGTTATGATGAATTAGGTTTTGCCACCCAAGAGCAGCAAGATGCCTTATTCCTAGAAGCAGGTGGCTTCCAATTCTCTCGTCCTGAAGATGTGGCGACTAATCCCGAAGATGGCACAATTGCAGTTTTAGCTTCCACTGGACGTGATAGCCGTTTCCCTGAAGATAGTTGGGGTACAACCTATATCATCGATACGGATTTTGATGAAAATGGAAATCCCCTTAGTGCTAATCTCAACATTATTTATGATGGGGATGATGCAGGTGCAGGTCAGTTTGCGAGTCCTGATTTTGGTTTGAGAAGTCCAGATAACTTGGATTGGGCCAAGGATGGCTTGATTTATATTCAAGAAGACCGTTCTATTGATGAATTTGGTCAAGAATCTGGAGAAGAAGCTTCGATTTGGAGATTAGAGCCTGAAACTGGTTTACTAACTCGTGTGGCTCAGATGGATCGCTCTGCTGTACCTGAAAATCAGATTGATACTAATCCCACAGATATTGGTAACTGGGAATCTTCGGGTATTATCGATGTTTCAAGCCTTTTTGGTGAAGAAGCTGGTACTCTATTCTTGTTTGACGTTCAAGCTCACAGTTTAAGTGGTGGTTCGATTACTGATAATAACTTGGTTCAAGGCGGACAGTTAGCTTTCTTAGAAGCTCCCGGTGTACAAACAGAGTTAGTTGGTTTTGCTTCCTTACCTGCGGATACTTTTGCCGAAGGGCCTGATTCTGGTAATTTCATTGATACTGACAATCGGGAAACTCCTTTTGAAGGTCAACCTGTTCAAGGATTTAGTGGTGTACAGTTTGCCCCCGGTAATGAGGGAGCTTACTGGTTCTTATCTGATAATGGTTTTGGTAGTCAAGATAATAGCTCTGATTATCTATTACGGATTTATGAGATTGAACCCGACTTTGCTACCTCTGAAGGTGGAAGCGGCGAACCTACTATTAATGGATTCATTCAATTAGCCGATCCTAATAATCTGATTCCTTGGGAAATTATTAATGAGAATACACAAAATCGTTTCTTAACTGGTGCTGATTTTGATGTGGAATCTATTGTTATCGATCGCTATGGTGATGTTTGGATTGGCGATGAATTTGGCCCTTATTTACTGCGTTTTGATAGCGAAGGTACTTTATTAGAAGCACCAATTCCTACTCCTAATATTCCTACTCTCAACACTCTTAATGGTCAAGTTCCTTTAGTTATTGGTCACAGAGGTGCTAGTGGAGAACTTCCTGAGCATACCTTAGAGGCTTATCAATTGGCTATGGAACAGGGTGCTGACTTTGTTGAACCTGACTTGGTTATTACTTCAGATGGTGTTTTAATTGCTCGTCACGAACCTATCTTAGACGATACTACCAATGTTGCTGAGGTATTTGGTGAGGGGCGTAAGTCAACTAAGATGCTTGACGGAGAGGAAGTTACAGCTTACTTTGCCGAAGACTTCACTTTAGCTGAAATTAAGCAATTACGAGCAGTTCAATCTCGTGATTACCGCGATCAATCTTTTAACGGTCAATTTGAAATTCCTACCCTTGAGGAAGTTATTAACTTAGTCAAAGATTATGAAGCGGAAACTGGTAAGAAAATCGGTATTTATCCTGAAACTAAACATCCTACTTTCTTTGATGAACAGGGATTATCTTTAGAAGAACCCTTAATTCAAACTCTGTTGGATACTGAGTTTACCGATCCTAATCGTATCTTCATTCAATCCTTTGAATTACAAAACCTAATTGAGTTAAGTGAGGACTTATTACCTGCGGCTGGTTTAGGAGATTTACCTCTGGTACAGTTGTTTGGTAATACTGAAGATGATGATATTAACTCAGGTGGTGGCGGTTTCTCTGTTCCCTATGATTTCGTAGCTAATGCAGATAAAACTCTCAATCAGTTACGTGGTATTTATGGCAACTTAGCTGATTTGATCGATCTCAAAGATGCTCCTACTTATAACGATTTAGCTAATCCTGAAGTTATTGAATGGATTAGTGGTTATGCTTCTGGTTTAGGCCCTTGGAAAAACAATATTCTCTTAAGAGAAACTATTGATGAGCCTGTAGATTGGGATGGTGACGGTGTTGCTCAAATCACTACTCAATTAACTGGTGAAATTTTCCCTCTGGTAGAATGGGCTCACGATGCAGGTTTACAGGTTCATCCTTATACCATGCGTAATGAGGAACGTTTCTTAACTCTTAATCCTGATGGTAGCGTCCAAACTCCTGAACAGGAATTTGAGCAATTGATTCAGATTGGATTTGATGGTTACTTTACTGATTTCCCAGAAACTGGGGATTTTGTCAGGGATCAAGTCACCCAAGATTACGTTGCTTCTTTACAAAATCCTGCGGTTTCAGATGGTGAATTAGTGGCGAACCTAGCTACTTCTCGTGGTTTTGAGGGTATGGCTGCTAGTCCCAATGGACTAAAACTCTATCCCTTATTAGAAGGTAGTGTAACAGGCGATCCTGATGATGCTCTAAGAATTTACGAGTTTGATGTCAATAAGGGCGAATATACTGACTTAGTTGGTTTCTATGGTAAAGACGATCCTAACCATGCGATCGGTGATTTTACCCCTATCAATAATCGTGAGTTCTTAGTTATTGAACGGGATGGCGGTCAAGGTGATAGTGCTAAATTCAAAAAAATCTTTAAGATTGATCTCTCTGAAGTTGACGAGCATGGTTATGTTGAGAAAACAGAAGTTGCAGATTTGTTAAATATCGCCGATCCTAACGATCTCAACGGTGACGGTAGCACCTTCTTTGACTTCCCCTTTGTCACCATTGAGAATGTCTTAGTAATTGATAAAGATACAATTCTAGTTGCTAACGACAATAATTATCCTTTCTCCATTGGTCGCGGGCCAGATATTGACAATAATGAGATGATTCTGTTGGAATTACCTGAATCTCTTAACTTAAGCCCTTATTTGACAGCAGACGAAATCATTGAAGGTACTATCTTAGGAGATACCCTTGAAGGTGGTGATACTTCTGACTTAATCAATGGTCGTCAAGGGCCAGATTTAATTAATGGTAATGCTGGAGATGACTTTTTACGGGGTCAAGGTCACGATGATACCATTAATGGTGGTGCTGGTAACGATCGCCTTAACGGTGGTCATGGCCATGACGTTCTCAATGGTAATGGTGGTGATGATACCATTAATGGTGGTGCTGGTAACGATGTTATTGATGGTGGTGCTGGTATTGACCGTTTAGTTGGTTCAGTTAAAGAAGATGGTAATTTAACCCTTACTGACACTGAATTAAGGGGTAATGGTACAGATACCTTTACTAATATTGAGCAATTTGTCTTAAGAGGTGGTGAAGGAGACAACCTACTTAGTGCTGAAGGATTTACTTTAGCTGGAGTTGTTATCAGGGGTCAAGAAGGCAATGACACCCTTATCGGTGGTACTGGTAACGATAAACTCTTCGGTAATGAAGGTGCAGATACCTTTGTCATTATGCCTGATATGGGTAAAGACATTATCAGAGACTTTGAAGATGGTATGGATAAGTTAGGTTTAAGCGAAGGATTAACCTTTGAAGATTTAATTATCCGAAATAACACGGCAGGAACAGGTACTGTAGTCAGATTTGATGGAGCAACCTTAGCTGTTTTACGAGATGTTGATTCTAGCTTAATTACTGAAGATGATTTTATTCTGATGTAATTTTCATCTAACAATTTAGATTCTTTTAAGTCAAGGGTTTTTCCCTTGGCTTTTTTATTGTCCATAATAATTGATAGTTAAGAATTTAAGTTTTAATTCGGTTTTTTATAAAATCTTCATCAAAACTTTACAAAAAAAAGCTTTATCTTTACTGAATCTTCACATATAAAATTACCGTTAATCTTATAATAAACTATTATAAACAAATCTTAAAGGAGGATTTTACCTTGCCTAAATTATCTAAAATAATAGTTGTTAATACTTTGGTCATAGCATCAGTATTAGCAATAAATCTTAATATATCAGCACAAGCACAAACCCAAGTAAACCCCGATCCTCAAGAGGATAAAATAGCTCTTAACTTTGATAGCAATTTATCTACTCCTGAATTTAATGGAATTTATAAAGTTATCTTAGTTGGTTTTTTGGGTGCTTTATTATTCTCTTTTACTGATAATTGAATGAAAAGAAATTTGCTTTGTCTGAACTCATTGCTATAGCTGCACCCAATTAGTTGCAGCTATAATTACAGAAATTAAAGATAATTAATCAGTTTATAAACTAACTTAGCTGCGGTAAATTCAGAAACAACAGAATCAGTAATCGGTGCTAATTCCATCACATCACAACCAATTACATCGTATTTATTAAATAAACTTCGTAGGAATTTTAATAAATTATACCAATCTAAACCTCCGGGTTCAGGTGTTCCTACTCCGGGGATTAAACTAGGATCGATACCATCCAAATCTATGGTTAAAAATACTTTAGATGTGGTAATTTTTGCTAAAGCTTTTTCAATCCAATCTGCATCAGTAGCAATATCCCAACCCCAAACCACAGGAATTTGTTTTTCTTTGATTAGCTCTGCTTCTTGACGGCAAAGACTTCGGATTCCTACAGGTAAACTAGGAAGCCCCATTTCTAGGATGCGGTGCATGACACAAGCATGATTGTGGATTGATCCTTCATATTCATAACGTAAATCTCCATGAGCGTCAATTTGAACTACAGTAAATGGCTCTTGAATGGCTTGTTGATAGGCTCTGACTATTCCTGTGGTAATCCCATGTTCTCCTCCAAGGGCAATGACGAATTTACCATCTGCAATTAATTTCGCTACGGTATCGGTGGTAATCTGTAACATTTCCTCTAGGGAAACTTCCCGATGATTGCGGGTATCGGCAATAGCAGGATAGGTGTAAATTCTCCTTTTAAAACATATTTCCTGTTGCAATTCATCATCATAACATTCAAGTTGATCTGAAGCTTCAATCAGAGCTAAAGGGCCATTTTCACAACCTTTGCGGTAGGTGGTAGTTGCTTCAAAGGGAATCGGTAAAATAACTACTTCTGCGGATTCATAAGATGTAATGACTTCTGAACCAAGAAATTGACGCACATGGGGATGAGTTGGCAATAACATAGATAAATAATAAATGGATTTTAACTAATAGTGAAGAGGTGGGAATCTACTATATAAATAGCTTATCATTAATGTTTAAAATGATTTTAATAATTTTTTAAAACATGAACTTAACTAATACAAAACAGACAACTACTCATATTTGGACTTGGCAAGGTTTTCCTATTTCTTATCAAGTTGCTGGAGAAACAGGAGCAGCAGTTGTTTTAGTTCATGGTTTTGGTGCGAGTTGCGGACATTGGCGCAAAAATATTTCTTTTTTAGGTAATAATTTCCGTACTTATGCCATTGATTTAATTGGTTTTGGTGCTTCGGCTAAACCAACTCCGGGAGAAAAAATTGATTATACTTTTGAAACTTGGTCGCAACAAATTGCTGATTTTTGTCAGGAAATAGTAAAAAGTCCTGCTTTTTTAGTTGGTAATTCCATCGGTTGTATTGTGATTATGCAAACTGCGGTAGATTATCCTGAATTAGTATTAGGAATTAGCGCAATTAATTTCTCTTTAAGATTACTCCACGAAAGCAAAAGAAAGGATTTACCTTGGTATAAAAGTTTAGGTGCTTCAGTGATGCAAAATATTTTAGCTAATAAGGCTATAGGTCACTTTTTCTTTAAACAAATTGCTCAACCAAAAACAATTAAAAAAATACTTTTACAAGCTTATTACAACCCTGAAGCTGTCACAGATGAGCTAGTCGATATTTTAATAAAACCTTCTCGAGATGAAGGTGCAGCAGATGTTTTTTTAGCTTTTACTCGCTATAGTCAAGGGCCTTTAGCTGAGGATTTACTACCTTTAATCACTTGTCCAGTTTTACTTATTTGGGGAGAAAAAGACCCTTGGGAGCCGATAGAATTAGGTCGAGAATTTACTAAGTTTGCCTCAGTTGAGGAATTTATTTCTTTACCCGAAGTTGGTCATTGTCCTCAAGATGAAGCACCGGAAAAAGTTAATGAAATTTTAGAATCATGGATTAAAAAACATGAGATTTAGGGTTTCGTAATTTATTTTATTGTAGGGTGGGCAAATATTTTAAAATCTTATTTAGGAGTAATCACAATTAATAATTTGCCCACCTTGAATATTGAAAATTACTTAATAGTTAACTATAAAATTTTAGGCTCTTCTAGAATAGCTATTATTTAAGCAGCCATATACCAATCACCTACTTCGTAAAGAAAGCGAGTACCATCAATTAATTTGCGATTGTAAGATGTACTTTGTACAAAAACAATATAATCAGGTAAATCACTAGGATTAATTCTTACAGTTACGCCTTGAGGAATATTTAATAATCTGCGTACCGATTCACCTGTAAATAAATCTCCTGTTTTTCGATCCATTAAAATTATTTCTTTTTTGGCTTGAATAGTCTCTTTTTTCGTAAATTCATAAAAACCTCTACCGGTTTTAAAAATTAGACCATTTTCTAAAACAAAGTTTTTAATTGAAATATTATTTTCTACCTCTAACACTTGAAAACGGCCGGGAGAAACAGCATCTAAACTAGCCGGTTTATAAGTAACATTATTTTTTCTATTTAATAAGGTATTAAAAATTTGATTTAATCCACGATTCATTCTTCCTTCGGCAATTATTTCCTGTTCGTAATTTTCTAATTGTTCCTCAGAAGATTGCTGATAACACACAGCTAAAAATAAATCGGTGATATAGGAAAATTGATCTAAATTAAGATGATAACCCCCAGATTTTTCGGCAAGTTCTTGATAAAATAAAGTAGCATGGGAACGGTTTAAAGCTTGCACTCCATGAACAGTTATTCCTAAATTAATTAAACCATTTAATTCCTGACGCCAATTTAATTTTTTAGGTGTTTGTGCTGGTGCATGGGGAATATCATCCCCGATTAAAACAAGAGTTTTAGAAGCATTTTTACTCCAAGAAAAATATTCAGTTTCATTTAATACTAATTCATAACATTCAGGTGCATCACCACCTCCCGTTGCTTCAACGTTTTCGACAAAATAACAAATCTTATCCACATCACCAGACAAATCTAATTTTTTAGTTACATAAGTTCTACCTGCGTCACAATAATCACCATGGGCAATAATACCAATTCTAATACCCGGAATTTCGTTGAAAAGTCTGCTCACAGTTTGTTTAATTTTGCGACGCACTTGAGTTAAACAAGGATACATACTACCGGTGGTATCAAAACTAAAAACTACTTCAATATTTTGCCAATCCATAATTTTCTAACTCCAAATTATTTCTATTTATTTCTCCTGTCAGCTTCAGAAATTTATGCAGAAAAATAGAAAAATCTTTGAGCAACAAAATATTGTAGTATAAAACAATTAATATTATCGTTCGATTAAACTGGCTAAATGCAACTTTTCTATGGCTGAGGATAAATCATAGGGAAACGGTTTAGCCACAGGTGTGTAATCTTTTTTGTGGGCTTCCCCGTGATGTAAAACTGCATTAACTAAAAAACAATCTTCAGAATTAGGATTGATGGCTCCATGTACTACTCCGGGGGGAATTGTTACAACTTGAGGATAATTTTCTCTTAAAGGAATATAACGATATTCTCTATTTAATAAAACGACTAAAATGAAACTGCCCCTAACTACTAATAATTGGTCTGTTTGAAAGCGGTGGACAAATAAATCATCATTAGTTCCGGCGGGTACTCTGACTAACATGGTTTCGTGACTAGCCTGAGGAGTATAAAATTCAGACATTCCGCCCTGTATAAAATCTAAACAACGAATAGAAATTTGTTTTTTAAGTGACATATAGAAAATTAATCTATGTAATAGGATTTAATTTCTATGGTAGATTCTTTTTTTGTAAAATATTGTTAATTTGTTAACAAAAAATATACATTTTATGATATAGATTCAAATTTTTTTCTTAAAGAAGGCAGTTAGAGGTTAGAGGGTGGGAAATACAATTGCATTTCCCACCCTAGGAATATTTCAATTTTCTTCATGCCCACCTAATTATTAACAATTTACTTTACTTAAAGAGGTAGATTTAATTAATAATCCATATTCAATGCCTTCAACAACTGCTTGATAGGAAGCCTCCAAAATATTAGTGGAAACACCCACAGTTGTCCAACGTTGTTTTCCATTACTAGACTCAATTAAAACTCTAGTTTTAGCAGAAGTACCTGCCTCTCCATCTAAAATTCTTACTTTATAATCAGTTAAATGAAAATCCGCAATTTCTGGATAAAATTTTACTAATGCTTTTCTTAAAGCGGCATCTAAAGCCGAAACCGGCCCATTTCCTTCGGCTGCTTCTAACATATCTTCTTGATTTACTCTAACTTTAATAGTAGCTAAAGCATGACTATAGGGAGTTTCTATTCCTCCGAGTAAATCACAATGAACTCCGAGTAAATCACAATGAACTTGAAAACCTTTTAATTCAAACATTTTTTGACGTTTGCCCAAAGCAGATCTCATTAATAATTCAAAACTTGCTTCGGCTGCTTCAAATTGATAACCTTGACTTTCTAATTTTTTGAGATTGTTTAAAATTTCTCGACATTGAGGATTATCTTTTTGTAAATCAATACCAAAACTTTCTGCTTTTGATAGAATATTACTTAATCCAGATTGCTCGGAAATTACAATTTTCCGTTCATTACCAATTAATTCTGGTTGCAGATGTTCGTAAGTTAAAGGATTTTTTTGTACGGCAGAAACGTGGATACCTCCTTTATGGGCAAAGGCGGAGCTACCGACAAAGGGAGCATGGTCATCTGGGGCTAAATTAACTATTTCGCTGACAAAACGACTGGTAAATGTTAATTTCTCTAACTGGCGATCGCCTATACACTCATATCCCATTTTTAATTGTAAATTAGGGATTAAAGTACATAAATTAGCATTACCACATCTTTCGCCATAACCATTAATTGTACCCTGTACCATAGTTACCCCTTCTCTTACTGCCGTAATAGCATTAGCCACCGCCATGCCAGCATCGTTATGGGTATGAATCCCTAGTTGCGGTAAAGGTGAAGGTAAATTTTCAATTACTTGAGTAATAATTTGACTAACTTCATGGGGCAAAGTACCGCCATTGGTATCGCAAAATACTAACCATTCTGCACCGGCTTCTAAAGCGGTTTTAAGGGTTTGTAGGGCATAATCTCGATTACATTTATAACCATCAAACCAATGTTCTGCATCATAAATTACCCTTCTTCCCTGACTGATTAAGTATTCGATGCTATCCCTAATCATCTCTAAATTCTCTTCTAAGGTGGTTTTTAGCCCTTCTGTAACGTGCAAATCCCATGATTTACCAAAAATTGTCACCCACTTAGTTCCCGCCGTTAAAATAGCTTTTAAGAGGGGATCTTCTGAGGCTATTTTCCCTGGCCTGCGTGTCGAACAAAAAGCCACTATTTCTGCTTGTTGTAGAGGTTGCTCTTTTAATTGCCAGAAAAATTGGACATCTTTAGGATTAGCACCAGGCCATCCTCCTTCAATAAAAGGAATACCCATAGAATCTAATTTCCGAGCAATTTTCATCTTATCTTCTAAAGATAAGCAAATTCCTTCTGCTTGAGAACCATCTCTTAGAGTTGTATCATAAATCCAAATTTGTTGAGAATTATTCATAATAAATAATATTTATAATTAATAGAAAATTGTTTATGAAATGTATTATATTAGCTTCTTAAATTAAAGTATAACAGAGCAGTTAAATCATAAATTAAAACTTAATTGGCATTGGTGACAAATTGAGGATATTTCTAGACTAAGACGGTTTTATGCCTCAATCTAGTTTTTCAAGGGACTATATTTATGACTTAACTAATATTTCCGGTTTTTCATTCCTTTGAAAGTCTGAGTTAAGATTAGTCGGTTTTTGTTTAGGTATCAACCACTTGCCAAATTTGGCATAAAGAGCAGGAATTACCAATAAAGTTAAGGCGGTTGAAGTAAACAAACCACCCAAAACCACAATTGCCAAGGGTTGAAGAATTTCGTTTCCTGCCCCGCTAGAGATTGCCAAAGGAAGCATTCCCAAAGCCGAAGTAAGCGCAGTCATTAAAATCGCATTTACCCGTTCTAAAGAACCCTTAACAATCACTACTTTGAGTGGCATACCTTGGCTAAATTTCTGATTGTAGTTATCAACGAGTAACAAGCCATTGCGAACTGCAACACCAAATAGAGTAATGAATCCAATTAAAGAGGCAATGGAAATCACACCACCCGTTAGAGCAATGGAGAGAATCCCCCCCACCAAAGCTAACGGTAAGTTGAGCATAATGGCAATGGTAGCAGGAAGGGATTTAACGGAGAAAAACATCAAAATGGTGATGATAATTACCGCTAAGATACTATACACCAGCAAGTTATTAGTAGCATTTTGCTCGGCTTCAAACTGTCCACCGTACTGGATAAAGTAGCCCTTGGGTAACTGCACATTTTTACGAATAGTGCTTTGAATATCTTCCACCACACTACCCAAGTCACGTCCAGCAACATTAGTAGAAACCACAATTAAGCGAGAAACATTCTCCCGATTGACCACATTCGCACCCATGCCATAATCGACTTTAGCAACGTCACTGAGGGAAATAATTTTTCCTGTAGGGGTGAATAGGGGAATCGAGCGAATAGCGTCTAAATTATTACGGGCCGATTCCTGTAATCCTACGGTGATATTAATAAGTTGCTGATTTTCTGGTACTTGGGATACTACTTGACCATTGAGCGCGGTTTCCACAAGGCCTGAAATTGTCTCCATTCTTAAACCATACTTAGCTGCTGCTGTGCGATCGTAATGAATTTGCACTTGACGGATAGGCAACTGGGGTTCAAGCTGTAAATCGACAACCCCTTCAATGGGTTGAATCGCATCCCGTACTTGTTCCCCAATCTTACGCAATTCCCCTAAATCAGAACCATAAATTTTCACAGCGATGGCACTTCTGACTCCAGATAGCACTTCATCCATGCGGTGGGAAATAAACCCACCAATATTCGGAGCAACGCCGGGTAACTTAAGAAACTCCTGACGTAATTGTTGGACGCTATCTTCCCTATTTTTTAGTGCTAAATCGCTGAGTTCTACATCTACATGAGCCATGCTAACTCCAGCCCCATCCGCATCCCCCGGAGCGCGGCCTGCTCTTACTTGTACCCATTCATATAGGGGATTATCTTTGAGAAATTTAGAAAGTGCCATCCCTGCCCGATTAGTCATATCCAGGGAAACACCGGGAAATAATACCATGGAGTTGACCATCGATTTTTCCTGAAATTCAGGCAGAAACACCCGTCCTAAAGAGGGAATAATGGCAATAGTAACAACTAAAGAGGCTAGGGCTAAACTAAGAATAAGTTGAGGCGTTCTCAGGGATAAATTGAGTAAAGGACGATACAAGCGTTCTGCTAATCGTGAAATAATAGTTCCTTGTTGGGGTAAAGTTTGCTTTGCCAATAAAATGGCACAAAGGGCAGGAGAAAGGGTCATCGCCACTAAAGTAGAAGCAGCAATAGAGAGCAAATAAGCTAACCCCATGGGCGCAAAAATTCGTCCTTCCACCCCTGTCAAACTAAAAATTGGGGCAAATACCACAATTATAATCACTGTGGAAAAAATCACCGCTAAACGAACTTCCACTGAAGTTTCATAAACCACTTGAAAGGGATGTTTCGGCTTACCTTCTGCTTGATTTTTCCGCAATCCTCGATAGCAGTTTTCCATATCAACAATAGAATCATCTACCACCGAACCAATTGCTACTACTAACCCCCCTAATGTCATGGTGTTAATGCCTAAACCAAAGGCTTTCATCAACATTAAGCCAATTAAGAGAGATAAAGGAATCGCACTCAAAGTAATAGCTGCTGTACGCCAATTCATCAGAAACAAGAACATAATCACTGCCACAATGATGATGCCTTCAATTAGAGACTTACTGACATTACCAATGGCGGTATCAATAAAGTTAGCTTGACGAAATGTTCTTGCTATTTGCACATCGTCCGGAAAAGTAGGCTGTAAAGATTCCATCACCGCTTCAACTGCTTTAGTAACAGTGGGAGTATCCACATCAGGCTGCTTATTGATCATCAGCACTACCCCAGGTTGACCGTTAAAACTGGCATCACCACGTTTGAGCGAAGAACCAATTTTTACCGATGCTACGTCTTTGAGTAAAATCGGTTTATCTCCTTGTACCCTAATCACTGACTGTTGTAGATCTTCCACTGAATTGACCTGGCCAATACCACGCACCAAGAGTTCTTGACCGCCACCAATGAGAAAACCACCCGGAGCGTTGGAATTTGAACCTTTGGCAGCATTGGTAACTTCGGTTAGAGAAACTTTAAGGGCTTTTAGTTTAGCCGGATCTACTAAGACTTGCTTCTCCCGTTCGTCTCCTCCATAAATAGTGACTTGAGATACTCCGGGTACGGAGAGAATTTGATTGCTAAGGACGACATCCACCAAACGGCGCAAATCCATTAGGGATGTTTCTCCTTTCCCATTGACAGTAAAGGCATACTGCAAAATCGTACCTAGTGGCGATACTAGAGGGGAAATTTCCGGGGGATGAGTGCCTTCAGGAAATTGATTAGTAATCTGTTGTAATCTTTCTGTAACTGATTGTCTCGCTTTGTAAATATCTGCATCTTGGTCAAATACCACCTGTACCATTGATAGTCCTACTTTTGAGGAAGAGCGTACCGTTGTTACTCCGGGTAAACCATTGACTGCACTTTCAATGGGTACAGTAATTTGGGCTTCCACTTCCTCTGGAGCGAGTCCAACTGCTTCAGTGTGAATATCAACTTGGGGGGGAGCAAATTCAGGAAATACATCTAAAGGCATCTGGGTGACACTGATTACTCCCCAAACTGTTACTAAAATCGCACTAACGACAATTAACCATCTTTGGACAATGGAATTTTTCAGGATTTGATTGAGAATTGAACTAAACATCTTAAATTAAAGGCCTCCTTTCTTATTAGAAAAGAGGCGTTTCTTTTGGCGACTGCCACCCATAAAGGCGATCGCACTAAGTCCCCCTAGTAATAAGGCCGTTCCTCCGCCAATGGCAGCTACAGTAACCAGGGGAAATTCACTTGGTTGCTCAGTTGCAGTTGCTTCACCGGAGGAGACGAGATTACCAGAGGTATCATGGCTGTGGGGTATTCCTTGAGCATCTACCTGGGCGTGGGTTTGGGCGGTGGAATCTGAAGAATCTATTTGCTCTGAGGTGGCAACTGTCTCAACCGTTTGGGTTTTCCGAGATTCTGCGTAGAGGGATAAGCTGCCTTGAGTGACGAGTTTTTCTCCAACTGATAACCCTTTAGTGACTTCAATCATTTCGCCTTGGGTTGCACCAGTGGTAACTTCCACTGGTTCATAAAAATTCTCATATTGGACAAAGACAAGCTGTTTGCCATCTGCATCCACTAACGCCGTAACAGGAATCATCACAGCAGAGCTGCCATTGGGAGCAGGAGCAATGGGATTGACTATAATCCCTAACATCGGGTCAGTTTCGGGATTTACTTGTACTCGTTCAATTCCCCCCGTTGCTTGAAACTCATCACCATGGCCAACATGACCAAAAACAAGAGTGGGGGTACTAAGGGTTAAACCGATGGTAAGAATGGAACTAATTAAGGGAAAGGCTTTCATACTATCTCCTCACAAAAACTTAAGACTGAAAAAATTTTCTCTAGTCTGACAGAAGAGAGATGAAATTGAGGTGAAATATCATTGACCTTGATAAAATTTATCTAGCGTTTAAGATGTTTGGATGTAATGCGAATTTTACTGGTGGAAGATGAAGAAGATTTGGGACTGGCAATTAAGCAAGTCCTGATGAGCGAGAAATATATTGTTGATTGGGTAACTGATGGTCTGCAAGGATGGTATTATCTTGAAAACCAATGGACAGACTACACCGTGGCGATTATTGACTGGCTACTGCCAAAACTATCAGGGCTAGAGCTATGTCAACGACTCAGAAAAGGCCAAAATCCTTTGCCCGTACTGATGCTAACTGCCCTAGGACAACCAGAAAACCGTATTGCTGGACTAGATGGCGGAGCCGATGACTATTTGGTGAAGCCGTTTGTCATGGAAGAATTGCTGGCGCGTCTAAGGGCGTTGCAAAGACGTTCTCCTCAATTCCAGTCCCTAAGTTTAAGCGTTGCCGGATTTACCCTTGATAGTGCCAATAATGTACTCCAAATCAATTCAGAGCAATTTATTCCTTTAACCACCAAAGAATTTCAGTTACTAATGTATTTAATGCAGAATCCAGATCGCATTATTTCTGGAAGTAAAATTCGCAATCAACTCTGGGAACTAGATGAAGAACCCATGAGCAATGTTGTAGCCGCCCAAATGCGTTTATTACGTCGTAAGTTAGCTAGTTATGACTGTCATTGCCCCATTGAAACCATTCCGGGTAAGGGCTATCGTTTTAACTCCCAATTCTCTTCTGAATCATGAACGATTACTCACTTTTTCAGCGAAGTCGTCTAAAATTGGCCCTTTGGTATGCTGGTTTGATGGCCTTAATTTTGAGCTTATCTGGATTTAGTATATATCGTTTTCTGATTCAGTCTAATTGGCGAGCAGTGGAACAGGAAATTGAGGCGATCGCAGGAACGTTACATGATAGTTTAGAACCGATTTTACCTGCTTCCCAAGAACCAGAGAAAATTTTACAGCGCATTTTGCCAGAATTGTGTCTTGTGGGGAAGCCTTGTCATCTTCCCCCAACTCTAATTCAACGACATACAACCGGAATTAGCGACTATAACACTTACTATATTCGTCTGTTTAATCATCAAGGTAAACTCCTCGCCTTTTCTCCTAACCAACCCTCATCACTTCCCAAAACTTTAAACCAAACCCCTTGGCAAACATTTTCGACAACTAACGGAATTCGCTATCATCAATTCACCACGATTTTGCATAGTGCTAATGTCTCTAAGGCTCATTCATCCTGGGGTTATTTGCAGCTTGGGCGCACCCTAGAACTTTTTGACGCTGAAATCAAGCGAATGCAATGGATTTTGCTAGTTGGGTTTCCCATCACTTTAGGATTGATTGCCATTTCTAGTTGGTGGCTCTCAGGGTTGGCAATACGCCCGCTTTATCAATCTTATCAGCAACAACGACAGTTTACTGCCAATGCGGCCCACGAATTGCGCTCTCCCCTAGCCAGTCTTTTAGCCACTGTAGAGGCCATGTTACGAATACCACAATCAAATCCCCAAGAGATGCAAACCATGCTCTACAGGATTGAACGACAAGGAAGAAGATTGAGCCATTTGATTGCTGACTTATTGTTTTTGACCAGTCTTGAACAAAATTCATTGCCAAAATCTTTTCACCCCTGCTGTTTAAACGATTTAGTTAACGATTTAATCGAGGAGTTGTTAGAATTAGCGACAGCTTCGGACATTCACTTAACTTGTCAAGTTCCTCAAGAGGAGATCTTTGTTTTAGGTAATGAATCACAACTTTATCGTCTTGTCTCTAATTTGATTGTCAATGCTATTCAGTACACGAAAACCGGAGGATTAGTGATGGTGAATTTAGAATCAAGTGATCGCTTTGCTTTTATTACGGTCAAAGATACAGGTACGGGGATTGCACCGGAGGAACAAAACCGAATTTTCGAGCGATTCTACCGCATTGATAGCGCTCGCTCTCGTAAAACAGGCGGTACAGGTTTAGGTTTAGCAATTGCTAGGGCGATTGTGCATCACCACCAAGGTCATCTCACGGTTAAAAGCGAACTACGTGTGGGCAGTTTATTCACGATCCATCTTCCCTGTCTTCATCAACGTATGTAATTAGGGTTTACTGAAAAAGTTGGCTGGTTAGATTTAGTGATCAGTATTCAGTAGTTATAGAGCTAACAGCTAATCGCTAATTGCTAACCGCTAAAAATTATAAATTCGGTTCAAAAACAGGACAATAACCATCTGTCGTAATTTTGAATCCATATAGAGGAGAATCTCGATTCCAACAACGTTGATTTTTTTGATGGCGACATTTGCCACAACAGTCTGTATCTGTCAAAATTCTGGCATTATTATTTTGCCGCAAAAGCTCCCTTTGAGATAAACCTCTAATCACTAATTCTTCACCTTGCCAACGGGCTTCGACTAAGCCCGTATCTACAAATCTCGACCATCTATTATCTTGACTAATCACATCAGGGAGATTGATACTAACGGTTGTTCCTTGTTCGTTAATTTCCCCTTCGTAATAATTAGGTGGATTGGGGGAAGTATGAATAAATCGCTCATCAACTGGTAACTCAACTAAAGTGCCAATCTCTGGTAAATGTAATTGATAGCGGTTTTGGAGTTCTTCTAAACTGGTCAAATCAGTTAGATAATTAGGAGTACCATGAACAAATATAATATGTTGGGGGCGTAAATTATGAATGAATTGAGTTGTGTTGCAACCATCACTATGTTCAGTTAATACATAGGTTTCTATCTCAATATTTTTGCGATCGGCCATAAAATAAGGGTTAACTAGAGTTCGAGGATGCTCTGCTACTAAAATTAACCAGGAACTGCTTGAAGATAACCAATATTTTTCTAAGTCTGAAGTATCATCAGTAATAATAATACAAGGGGTCGCATCAGAAATTACTACTTGGTCAGAAAAACGACGCATTCGAGGACAAACTTTTTCGTCCCAAAATAGGGCTTGATGTTTAGCAAAATTCTGTACTGAAGTGGGAAATTGATTTAAGAGTTGTAAATATAAATCGCAAGCATCAGCAGTTTTACCATCAACCCAAATATCTAAATCTCGTCCGGTAAATTGATGGTGGGTTCTTAAAAGTTTGAGAATTTCTTGTCCTAAACCCAAAAAAGGTACTGGTAAAATTACATTTTTTTGATTTATTAAAGCTTGATGAATATGTTCCATCAAATGTTTTTCTTGATGGCGACGATGGGGATAACGGGCAGTACCATAACTTCCTTCAATAATTAAAACATCTGGTTCTAAGCCTCTCAACTCAGATAGGTCTAAACCCTCAACTAATTGAAAATTAGATAAAGAAAAATCCCCAGTATAAAGTAATTTATAAGAACCTTGATTAGTTGTGTAGGTTAGTAAAATTAGGGCAGCTCCGGGTAAATGTCCTGCGGGGAATAATTCGACCGTAAGGTAATCTAAAATTTTTTGAGGAGACCGCCAAGGTAAAGTTTTACAAAAATCTGGAGATAAGTTAGGCCAATGTAAAGATAATAACTTACTTGTTACCTCACTGGCATAAATAGGAATATGGGGAAATAGATGATGAAAAGCCAACAATCCCTGAACATGATCTGCATGGGCATGACTGCATAATACTAGATCGGGGGGAGCGATAGATTCTGATTGCAAAGCTTCCAGATTATCTAAACCACAATCCAGCATGATGGAATAATTACCCATTTTAACCAGTAAACAGATTCCTTCTTGAGAATGACCAACTCCTAAAGGAAAACAGGCTAAAAGATCTTGCTCTTGGGGAAATAGTCGGCTCGGAAAACTCATAATAATTATTAAAAAGGCTTGATGGACGATTGCTTAGTGAGCAGAGCCATTACCATGATAATTATCTGAGTCGTAAAATCCATTTTTAGTGGCAAAAAACAGACAAGAAACGGTAAAAACTCCCGTTAATAATAAAAGAATTAATTTAACATCCATAAACATTGACTCCACTAAAATATTTAGATTATTTGATGATTCCTATTTGTTAATTTAGCCTATTTTTTCATAACATCGGTAATTCCACTATTCTTTTCTGGTAATGGTTCTGCTATGGGAATTTCTTCAACTTCTGATAATTTTTCTAAACTAAGTCGTTTAGCTTGAAAACTACCAGAAAGACGTTTTAATAATTCTGGTCTAGGATCGTGGAATAAATAAATAATTTCATCTCCAGCCAGCCACTCTTGCTCAGACTCAAAAACTTGTAATCTGCCTTCTCGTTTATAAAGTAAAGGTAAAAGTTCTCCAGCACGAATCAAGGCTTGTAAATGGGCTTTTTGAAAGGAAAAATCTGTCGATCTTAGTAATGTTTGACCTAATTTTATTTGTCCTTGATTGAGATAATTATTCCAAATTTTTAGAGATGATTCATTAACAAATACGGAATTAATTTTGCTATTTCGAGTTATTTTTTGTTCGTTTTGCTCGTCTTCTTCAATGGCAGGAAATAAAGAAAATACTCGCGGAAGACTAAATTCTTCTAAGGCTCGTTGTGCTAAAACTAGGTTGATTTGTCCATTGCTCGTCAGTACCAATAAAGTTCCCATGGACTCAATTCCTGCTTCTTCTAGGGCATCAGGATTTAAACCACTACTTTGAAAGACTGGTAAATTCTCGGATTCGGCTTGTTGGCAAGCTTCAGCGTCTGTATCGATTAACACCACTGATTCTCCTTCTCTCTGGAAAATACTAGCAATTAAACGACTCAGAGGATTACAACCGATGATAACTGCCCCTGTAGCTTGATTTGAGCTAATATTTAACCACTTAGCCACTAAACCGGCGGTTAATCCCTGACAGAATACGGTCATCATAATGGTTAAAAATACTAAGGCTTTGATGGAGTCACCACCGTTGACACCTTTTTCGGTTAAGAGGATGGCAAATAATGAGGCTACTGAGGCGGAGACAATACCTTTAGGTGCAATCCAAGCTAAAAATAATTTTTGTCGCCAGCTTAAATCGCTATCAAGGGTACAAGCAACTATACTGATGGGGCGTATAATAAACATTAAGGTTAATACTGTACCTAAACTTCCCCAACCTAAAGCAAAAACACTGGGAATAGATAAGTCTGCGGCTAATAAAATAAACAAAACTGAGACACAAAGAACAGTTAACTGTCCTTTAAAACGGCGCAACATTCTTTCTTCAGGTAGGGATGAAGCTTTAACCACTATTCCGGCAATGACTGTGGCCATTAATCCTGATTCACTGAGTAAACTTTGGGAAAAGCCAAATAATCCCCAAACACCAGCTAAAACTACCAAATTTGTGAGGTCTTCTGAGAGAAAATTGGCTTTTTTTAAACTTAAACTCATTAACCAACCACCCAAAACTCCGATAATTGTACCTATTCCTAACCTGAAGGCTAAACCAGTGATTATTTCTAGGGGTACTGCATCTACATTTAAAATTGTGTCGAGTACCACTACTGCTAAAATTGCCCCAACGGGATCTATAAGTACACCTTCTCCTTCGAGTAAAGTGGCAACTTTTTTATCTACAGATACCTGTTTTAATAAAGGCCCGATTACAGTTGGCCCTGTCACAACAACTAAGGAAGCGTAAAGAAAAGCAATAGACCAAGGAAATTCACCTAAGAAATGAGCGGCAATTCCCCCACCGATTAAGGTGATTAATGTTCCTAAAGTTACTAAATTCCTGAGACTTCCTGAAACTTTACCTAAATCCCTTAGTTCTAAATTTAAGCCTCCTTCAAAAAGAATAATTGCTACAGATAAGGCGACTAAAACTTCTAACCCCACTCCCAATTGACTTGGATGTAGGATATTTAAACAGTCTTGTCCTAAGAAAATTCCCAATAATAATAAAAAAACTATACTTGGTAACTGGAAGTATTGACCAACTACCTGGGCGGTAATCCCTGCTAAAACTGCGATGATGATTTGTAAGGTCAGTTGAAACGATCCTTCCATATTATTTCTATTGGTTTCCTTAGTTTAATGCCAATGAGGTATCTAGCATGATATTAACTGAATACCTATGGTTGGGATTTGGTTTTTATTCAGGGTATTTTAACATTGTAGCTGTTTGCTTTCGTGGCAATAAAATTCAATAATGTCTCAATCTAATATTTGATTTCTCTGGAGAAAATTCTCAATATAACCATAAATTTGACGTATTTCTGCTTGGCTAAAATCTCCATGATGTCTTCCGGGTAATCTTAATAAATCATTAGTAACACCTATTGTTGTTAAATCATCGTGTAGTTTAACTGCTTGCTGGTAAGGGACTGTTATATCTTCTGAACCATGAATTGATAAAATAGGAGGTACATTTTTGTTTACATAATTAATTGGAGAAACTAAAGCGGCAATTTGTTTTTTATTAACAACACCATTTAACCAATTTATGGCATATTCTCTAGAATTTTTTCCTGTTATTAATTCTTCAACATCAGTAGGGCCAAACCAATTAATGATTGCTGCTACTTTAAAATTTTTATCAAGAGGAAAAGGACAATTTTTAGTTAAATTCTTAGGAAAGGAACTCATACCAGTCATTAAGGCTAAATGTCCTCCTGCCGATGCTCCAGTGACAACTATTTTATTGAGATCGAAATTATATTTTTTAGCATTTTTATTAACCCAAAACAAGGCACATAAACAATCTTCTACGGCGGCTGGTGCAGGTGCTGTATCTGCTAATCTATACTCAATATTTACCACAGAAAATCCCATCACTAGATATTGCCAAAAAGCATTTAAGGATGGTTTGTTTCCTGTAAACCAGCCGCCACCATGAATATAAATTATAGTCGGGCTAGGCTGCTCGGTTTTTCTTTGATAAATATCCAATAATAATTGATGATTATTAATAGTTAAATAATTAACATTGCGATTAATTTGATAATTTTTTAGTTTTAATTTATCTGGATCAAGAATAAATTTTGATATATTTAATGATGCTAAATCAGTATTGTTTTGATAATTAGTAATTAATTGAGGCCAAGGTTTAATATCAATATCAACATTATTACTTTCTAAATAATGACCATTTACCTTACCTGAATAATCAGCAAGAAAACTATTGTTATAAGGTATTATAGAAATATAATATTTACCTTTTGCTTCTGGATTTTCGGGGAAAAAACCTTGAAAATCTATATCTATTTCTAAGTGCCAAGCATTATCTATGTTTAATTTTTTAATTGTACCTAAATATTCTCTTTTTCGCTCAAAACGAGGTGCATAGGCAAATACTTCTGGTTGGCATTCACTTTGTTTACAAACTAAATCAAGGGTAATATTCTGATATACAGGACTTCCTTGGAAATTTTTCCAAATTCCATGTTTTAAATTTAAGGTAATATTTCCTGAAAAACTTGCTAAATTAATATCTCTTATTTTTTGTTTTTGCTCTCCTCTAATTAATAAAAATAACAAAATTATAATTAAATATATTTTTTTCATTGTCTAATATTTTTAAATTTGACAAATAAAATAGCAGGTAAAATACCTGCTTAATTTATCATTTAATAATCCATGAAACTTGTCCCCAATTACCAGTAAAAACAAAACTCTCTAAAGGTTTACGACTGCGGGGAGCTAATTCTCTTTGTTGTATGTTTTCGGGTAAATCTTCTAATTCACCAAGATAACCAAGGGCGATCGCAGCTACTGGTGTACAATCATCAGGAATATTATAGAGTTGGCGAGCTTTGTCTTGATCGAATCCTCCCATTTGATGCAACAATAATCCTAATTCTTGGGCTTGAATTGTCAAATTACCCATGGCCAAACCTACATCATGTAAAGCATGGCGATTAGGTTTTCCGTTATATTCAAAATTATTTTTAGCGACACTAATCATTAACACTGGAGCATTTTTAGCCCATTCTTGATTTTGAGGAACAAGACAACTGAGCAAACGTTGATATTCTGTAGGATTTTCTTTACTAGCAATAATAAAATTCCAAGGCTGTTCGTTAAAACAAGAAGCAGCCCATCTTGCGGCTTCTAATAAACTACATATTTTTTGTTTTTCAACAATTTTATCAGCAAATATTACTGTACTCCAGCGTTGTTTTATTAGTTCGTTAATGGGATATTTATTTTCAGCAGGTTTTACCATTATCTTAATCACTTTAATCTCTTTGTTTGGATTTTAACTAAATTATATTGATTACGCAATAATTTATATTTTTATCAATAATTATTTTTGATTATTTTTATTATATTTGTTCCCCGGTAAACTATTACCTAAACCATCAAAAATACCTCTTCCTATTAAGCCAATTCCCCTACCAATAATTTGAGTTAAAATAAATACTAATCCTTCCCCTAGCCAACCAATACATGAACGTACCACTGGTGATAAGGCATCTCTTAATTCTAAAATAATTGTGACTGCCCATCTAAGTCCTGTTAATTGTTTTAATTCTTCTTGACGATTAATTTGTTTGATAGTTTTATTAATAATATGACTATTTTCTATTCTTAAGAATAGATATTGACCCTCAAAAATCCTTTTGGGTTCTTCAAAATATTTAGTCCTAAAATACTTTAAAGATAAATTATTTCTAAATCTAGCTATTTCTCGGAGAGATAACATTTCTGATTTATATAATTTTTCTTGTATTATTTCTTCTTCTCCAAAATAATTTAAGATAACTTGCATTACAGAATTGGCGATCGCAATTATCAAAGTTTCTAAAATAATTACTAATATTTCTCTTGCTTCTGGCGAAGCATAGTTATAAATTTTTGTTCCAATTATTATATTTTCTTTAAAAATAACATATTTTATTATTTGTGCAAAAATATTATTTTCTTGAAAAACAACTTGTAAATTACTAGGATATTCTGTTTTTTGAAGAATATCTATTATTGCATATTGAATTAAATCTATGGTTTGATAGTAATTATTAGTAAAAAAACTAATAGTAACACTCTGCCAAATATCTTTTAAGATGATAATATTTTGTTCTAACAAGTTTTGCTTATCAATTGTAGATTGGTTATTTTCTAAAATTGATAATATTTTTGTCAAAATTAATTGTAATAATTGCTGTTTTTTCTCTTCTTTTAAAATATCAATTTCTAAAATATAATTACTATCATTAATTAAATTCGATTTAAGTTTTATATTTAATTCAGCAAATATTTCTTTAAGATTATCATTAGATAAAAATAGATTACTATCAACAAAATTATTAATTGGCACTAATGATGATGAGTTATAATCATTTGCTGAAGGTATTTCTGTTTGATTTTCAATTATAATATATTCTAGGGGGAATAAATGATTAATCAACCATTTAGCCGCTAAAAGTTCTCTTTTGCGTCCACTCCAAAATAAATTATCTAATGGAGATTTCACCATATTTAATTGATTATTGATAGAAACTAAATTACTATTAATTTCTTGTAATCCTTCTTGACGAAGACGAGATAACCAGTTTTTAGAAACTTTATTGTTAGTTGATAAATTCCTAAATTGTTCCCAATAATTTTCTCCACGAATAACTTGGTGTAAAGCTTTAATTAACTCTAAAGTTTTGATATTTTTAGGAGCATAACCTTTTATTCCTATTTCTTTAGCTGCTAATATTTTTTCTGCTTTTATTTGTGAGGTAAGTAGAAAAATAGGAAGATTAGGAAAATCATTAATAATTTTTTGAGTTATGGACAAAAATTCTAATTCTATAATTAGCAATTGTGGATTTTTTTCTTTAATTTGCTTAATAATAGATATAGATTGGTCAAAATCAAGTAATTCTAATTCTGGAAAAGATGTTATAATGCTTTGAAAACCAAGACGAAAAATAGGATCGTTGTCAAGTAAAAATATTGAAATAGGTTTTTCTTGATAAAAATGATTTTCTGTTATATTTAAGTTGTCAGAGCTATTATTCTCCATTACGATTAAAACATTACTTTTACCTTAGTATATGCAAAATTTCAAAAATATTATAAATATAATTATAATCTTTTTGAAAAAATTAAAAAATCTAATAAATTAATCTTACTCATATCTCATCAACTAATTAAATTAAATATATAAATTATAAGGCTAATTAGATACCTAAAACAGTATCTAATTAGAATTTTTTGAAACACTTATTACAGTTGAGTATAATTCAAGTTTATTAATTAATAAATTTGTTTACCCATATTCAATAGTTACCTTTATTCATTATATTTAACCTTTATTTTTTTCTTAAAAAATGGATTAACTAAAAAGTTAATTCATAATTTATCCTAAAAATTTTATCCTTTAAGCAGGGTTTTAATTGTTTTCAACATTTCCCCTGATTGATAAGGTTTAGTTATATAGGCATCTGCTCCTTGTTTCATACCCCAATAGCGATCGAATTCTTCGCTTTTAGTAGAACACATCAAAACAGGAATATTACTGGTTGCTGGGTTATTTTTAATCCAACGACATAATTCATAGCCATTCATTTCTGGCATAATAAGGTCTGTTACGACTAAATTAACTTTTTCAGCACCAAGTTTTTCTTGAGCTTCCACACCATTAGTTGCTTCAATTACTTTCAACCCATGAGTTTTAAGAAGTTCTGTAAGCATTTGACGTGGTGTGACACTATCATCGACAACCAATACTGTAACCATCTATGTTTTTAATAAATAAATCAACTACTTTTACAAACTACATTCTACTACCTAATTTAGGCTTAAGATAGCAGGTGATCTGAAAAAAATGCAAATAAATTCTTCAGTGTAACTGCTAACCTAAGTTTGATTGATAATTGTAAAATTATCAATCGAGCCACCTTAATCATGATGGTAATTTGATTGAGGCATATTCCCAATGAATAATACGCTGATTTGTGGGAATAATGGCTTTTGAAGAAGAATGTAATAGGGTAATTTCCGTAAAAAAATTATTGCCTAGCAGACAAGAGCGTAAGATAATAAGCATCAGTTGTAAGCATTGAAGAGGGTATTAGTTTGAGTCAGCATGGAATTGCGCCTCACGGCGGTCAATTAATCAATCGTATAGCAACAGCAGCAGAGCGTCAGGAATTTTTAGATCAAGCGGAAAAATTACCTAGAGTTCAACTAGATGAACGTGCAACCTCAGATTTAGTAATGATTGCCATTGGTGGTTTTAGTCCTTTAAATGGCTTTATGGAGCAAGATGATTATGAAAACGTAGTCGATAATATGCGTTTAGTTAACGCCTTGCCTTGGTCAATTCCTATTACTTTATCTGTTAGTGAGGAAGTAGCAGAACCTTTAGAAGAAGGCAGTTGGGTGCGTTTAGACGATCCTGAAGGTAATTTTGTCGGTGTTTTAGAATTAACTCAAAAATATCGTTATAATAAAGCCCACGAAGCGGTCAATGTTTATAAAACCGATGACACTAAACACCCCGGAGTTAAAGTAGTTTACGAACAAGGGCCGATTAATTTAGCAGGGCCAATTTGGTTATTAGAGCGTCATCCCCATCCTTTCTTTCCACCTTACCAAATCGATCCGGCTGAATCAAGAAAAATGTTTCAGGAAAAAGGTTGGAATACGGTAGTCGGTTTTCAAACTCGTAACCCTATCCATCGTGCCCACGAATATATTATTAAGTGTGCTTTAGAAATCGTTGATGGTTTATTTCTTCATCCTTTGGTGGGTGCAACCAAGAGTGATGACATTCCCGCCGATGTGAGAATGCGTTGTTACGAGATTATGCTGGATAATTATTTTCCTAAAGAGCGGGTTATTTTAGCCATTAATCCCTCAGCCATGCGTTATGCTGGGCCTCGTGAGGCAATTTTCCATGCCATAGTACGGAAAAATTATGGCTGTACTCACTTTATCGTCGGCCGAGATCATGCCGGTGTGGGCGACTATTATGGTACTTATGATGCTCAATATATATTCGATGAGTTTGAACCTCAAGAGATGGGTATAGTACCAATGAAGTTTGAACACGCTTTCTATTGTAAGATTACCGATCAAATGGCAACTAGCAAAACCAGCCCTAGTGATAAAGAGAATCGCATTCATTTATCAGGTACAAAGGTAAGGGAAATGTTGCGTCGTGGTGAATTACCACCTCCACAATTTTCTCGTCCTTTAGTGGCGGCAGAATTGGCAAAAGCAATGCAGGCTAGTCAGTAATAATCTATCACGCATTTAAATTAGTGATTGAGATAGAGACGTGCCATGGCACGTCTTTACCCTAACCAGTCAAATTTTTCAGCAAACCCTAGTTATATTCTTACCTCTGACTCTCTTGCCAATCCAAAGTATTAAAGGCACCGCCATTATATTTACCACTAACACTTACTCGCATATATGCTAGAGGAAAAGTAGCTATAAAAATTATTAAAACTAGGATTAATCCCATTACATATTTATGTAAATATATGATTTGAATTTTACTTTTTTCTGCGGCTAGTTTTCGAGCTATTGTCTGTATTAATTGTTGTTCCTTCATATAATTAATTTTCTGATTAACTACTAGGTACTAAAGGTAAATAGGGAAAAAGAGGATGCCAATTCATCAAAGTAGCTATTAACATAAAATAAAATAAACACATAAATATTATTTTACTTTTAACTTGTTTTTCTTTCCATAATTGATTTAAAAATAACCAACTTCCTAACCAACTAATTAAAAACAGAGTTTCTTGTCCAGAATAACTGCCAATTTCTCCATAATATGGGTCTCCTGTTTTGCTACCGGGCATCCAAAGTCCTAAGTCCCAAATAATTTGATTCCAAGATGGAAACATAATAGTTAAATGTTGATTAATCATAAGGATAAAACAACTAAAACTAGCACTAATAAAAGCTGCGGCCGCAGGACCAGAAACAGTTGGGTTTTGTTTTGCTCCTTGGGCTAAATATTGAGGAAATTGTTTAAAACTATTCCATAGTTTTTTGTACCAAGGTATTAATTGTTTTGATGAAGTCATTTTATTTCCCTAATTTATAATGTGTGAATTCTTGCTATATTTAATCCACTAACTAGACCTCCCATAGCAAAAAACATCATAATCATTAAACCTAAACAAGTTACAGTTAAAACAGGACGATTTTCTCTGGATAAAATTGAATCGCCATACTTCCATAAA
>CAYPSO010000019.1:27761-53488 GCA_964413275.1 uncultured bacterium
ATAACTGCACCCATGGCTGCTAAACTGTGAATGGTTCCCATCCATCTTTGCCAAGGACTAGGATTAAGTAAATTTACTAAGGGTAAAAATATAAATAACCCAGCCGAAAGAATACTTAAACCATAAATGCTTAAAGTTGCAAGATCCAAAGTACGAGGAAATTTATTGATTTCTGATTCAGAAAATTCCATCTATTTTTACAAATGAAAATTAAAGTATTTATAAAGCACACGATAGTAATATTTTTTATAAATTGCAAATATTGATTAATTATTAAGATATTTAGAGGTAAAGTGGGCAATGCCCACCCAACGATTAGAAAGTAAAAGTAGTACGAATAGTGCCGATTACAACGTCCTTATTATCACTATTATGATCCGGTGCAGTTAACCAAACTACCCCCGGAGTGATGGCAATATTATCATTAATTTGATATTGGTAAAAAGCCTCAATATGCAAAGAAGTATCATTATCTTCACTCACTAAACTAGACGTAGAATCAGTGACTTTGGGCTCCATGCCGACAATAATACCTGCTAAGTTACCCTCTTTACCTAAGTCTTTTAATGCCAAAGTAGCAGCCCAATTCCAAATATCCACTCCCCCTTTATCACTGTTAAGGATTTGGGTGTTAGTATAACCACCCCAACCACCAATGACAAAATTATCGGTTAATTGCCAAGATAACTGTACTCCGTAGGAGTTACTAGAGGTAAGTGCGCCTGTCGCTTCCTGAAAATTACTATTATTACTACCTGTACCCGTATCATTGCGATTATAACCATAAATATAGGTTAAACCTAAATTAAAGCGATCGCTTGGCTTAAACACCAATTGTCCTAAAGCACTATAAGCACCATTAAATAAACCTGCACCTTCACTTGGATTAGCCGCATCTCCGGCGATATAGCCAGCACTCAACTCAAATAAATTTCCTAATTGGGTTGTAACTGCCAATCCAGCACCGTCAACGGGGTAATAAATGGGATTACGAGTACCAAAAGCAGATATTGCACCACTAGCACCATCTCCATCTAAGATATTAACTGTGCTGGCAAAGTCATCGGCAGCACCTCCGCTACCAGCAACTAAAACCTCTATATTTTCACCAATGGGAAAGCGATATAACAATACTTCTAAGGAAACATCATTACCATCAGGTTGAGCAAAACCTAAATCTCCTTCTGGTGTACCTGTTTCTTCTGCAAAGCTAGGAAAGTTACCTGTTGCTAATCGAGTATATAATTCATCTCTGCCGCTAAAGCTAGTAATAAATTCTAATCTGGTACGATGTCCTAAAACTGGTACTTTATCTGCATCTCCACTGAAAATACTAGCCAAGCCAAAGACTACTTCTCCACCTAGTTTGGTTGTGGTAGAAAATTGTTGATCTTCAAGAGTACCTACTTTAGCTTCAAGATTATCTACCCTTGCGCCAAGGGCGGCTAATTCTGTTTGAAATTCTTGGGTTAATCTCTGCAATTGACTTAAGCTTTCGTTATCTACTCCTCTGTCTCCACTGCCGATTAAACGCTCAATTTGCTGCATACAAGCATTTAAACCTGCGGCAAATTCATAACGAGTTAAAGATTGATTTCCTCGGAAAGTGCGATCGGGATAACCAGCAATACAGCCATAACGTTCAACTAAATTTCGTAATGCTTCAAAAGCCCAATCCCCCGGAGATACATCCCTTAACTGAGACACACTGGTAACTTGAGATTGAGTTTGAGTTTGACCTTCTAAACTGTAGTTATTGATTTGCTTTAAAATTGCTTCTTGGGCAAAAGCCTGAGTGCTAGTTCCCATAACCGAAGTAAATACCAAAAATGGTAATAATTTCACTGATTTCATTTTTTAGCTCCTCACACCAATTATTATTTGAGAATGGTTATCATTATAGCAGTTAGCGGTTAGCGATTAGCAATTAGCTAACAAACAATAACCAAGAACTAATAACTAACCAACAATCACGAACTACGAACTATTTATTGCCTATTACCTCCTGCTATCGGCCCTCTGCCTTCTGCTATTTCAAAGTGACTCAAGAAAGGTTACAAGAGCATTTCGATCTTCTGTCGATAATTTTTGGACAAACTCTTTTGAGCTTTGAGCTTCACCACCATGCCAAAGAATTGCTTCCATGAGATTTCTAGCTCGGCCATCATGGAGGAAAAATGTATGTTTGTTAACAATATTAACTAAACCAATACCCCAGAGTGGCGGAGTTCGCCATTCTTGACCATTTGCCTCAAAATCAGGACGATTGTCAGCTAGAGCTTCACCCATGTCATGCAATAACAAATCTGTATAGGGATGAATTACTTGATTATTATATTCAGAATGTTCAGAAGCACTTCCCGTAACTTGTCTGGGTATATGACAGGAAGCACATTGAGCCTCATAAAAAAGACGTTCTCCTAACTGCTCCTTTGTACCCTCTAAATTACGTCTTGCAGGTACACCCAGTAAACTAACATAGGTTGTCAGCTTATCTAGAAATTCTTTATTAACTTCTGGTTGCTCGCCAAATTCGGTTTGTTTTTGACATTCAGCTTGAGTTTCAGTGCAACTTGCACCAGGAAAGATGCTTGTTGTTATACCAATATCGCCATTAAATGCCCCAGCAATTTGCTGTTTGAGGGTTGGTTCGTTGGCTTTCCAACCAAGGCGACCTAAACTTTTGGCTTGTTTTTCTACATCCCAAACATAATTTGCACGACCAGAAATACCATCATTATTGGTATCGTCGGGATCTGCATTTGCTAAAATATTCGCTTCGGGAATATTCTCTAGTAAGGCAAGACCAAAAACTGCAGGGGCAACTCGTGGAGAAAAAAGAATATCCTCTCCCAAAGTGCCATAGGCTAACTCTGTAAATTCATAGTTTGGGTATCGTAAACTATAGGAAGTTCCATCGGCAAATTTATCCTTTTTTTCTTGCCAAGTAATTTTGGTTTTTCCTTCAGCAGGAACACCTAAAATCCCTTGTTCTTGAAACTGTCCTCCATAAATCGGATGGGGTAAAGGCCTACCATGTTCGTTTTCTCCCGGAATACTCAAACGAATCAATTTAGAGAGCATCATTGGTTCATCAGGAAGGGGAGCTCGCCCTCTGCCATCTCGAATATGACACCCCGCACAAGAATTGCGATTAAAAAGTGGCCCTAATCCGTCTAAAGTTGACACTGAACTAGGTGCTTCTACCCATTTGGTATTAAACAAATGATCCCCAAAAGCAAAAACTCTACGTCTATCAGCATCTAGATTATTAATGGGTTGAGCAAAAGCAGTTTGGGTAAACTTATATACTGTTGCTTGATTTCCACCGGAGAGGACAGTACGATTTTCAAGGATTTGAGAATCACTTGTTATGCCAACTTTGGGAAAGAACACAATCAAAAAAGCTGTAATAATGGCAATGGCTAATAAAAACAGAGTTTTTTTCATTATTCTGCTAGAATTTCTACTTTAATTCCTAAAACTGAACCAATTTCTTGAAATACTTGGGCTTGATTTTCAAGAGCTTTTATGGCGATTTCTACTTCTTCTCTTTCAGGACTTCCCTTGGGAGATGCTAAAATCTGGTCAAAGGGCTGATTGATATTTGCGATCGCCTCTTTGGTATTTTCAAGTGCAGCAATCATTTTCTCATTTATAGACGGATTCAATTGCGCCAGTAATTCATCAAATCCACGACCTTCATAGCCTTGATAATCACCAAAGTAAACATTGTCAATACCTTGAGCGTTAAAAACAAAATCTTGATAGGTGGTATCACTAAAACAAGAATGTTCGTCTTCTTGAGTGTTACTATCTAAAGGAACTGCCATGCGCTCTGAGGACATTTCAAATGCGCTTAAAGTCGCCAAGGATGTGAAAATTTTACCGATGGTTTCTTGAGGATCGCTTTTAATAAATTGGCTGCGATAATTATTAGCATCGGGCTGCCATTCATTTTCTAAAAATGCCAAATCTTCAATTAATCGATCTGTCACCAATAGAAGATAATCTCGACGGCGGTTATTATTTCCTTGATCTGGTAAATAGTCTTGAAAAGTTCGTTGTCCTGGGCCTTGATCGTTAAAATCCTGTCCCCATAACAAAAATTCGATGGCGTGCCAACCTGTGGTGACATCGGCTTCATCTGAGACTTGATCTTTCTCAAGAATAGTCTCTATTGAGACTTCTACACTCGAATCGTTAATAATACCACTGTCAGGCTTACCTTGAACATAGTCAATAAATGCTTCATTCATTGGCCAAGCGTTAATGCGCCCTTCAGGCCCTTCTTCACCGGTATTCAGGTCAACAAAGTCAATGGGGCCTTCGTAAAATCGAAAAGCCTCTGTTTGCAGATAGCTTTGTCTCGCTTTAATCCAAGCTTCTTGAGCCGCTTTGTGAGTGTTTTCGTTGGGTTGTTCTAAGAAAGCAACGATCGCCTTTCTCATTTCCATTGCTTGTTGATGAGAATCTTGATAGTTAAGATAAACAAGCTCTGCATATTCTTCAATATAAGGTTGAATCAGATTATTGCTCAGTGTCTCGGACTGAGTTTGAGCCACGTTATGTAGCTCTGCTTTGACAGAACCTATGAAAGTTAGTGATAAAGCAATTGAACAAATAATTGCGAAATTTAAAGATTTGGAAATTATTTTGACAGACATAATCAATACTATTGCAATATTTTCCAAAAGGAATGGATTTTGAGGCAACGTTAAATAAATGCTGCTTCATTAAAAAAATAGTTTAGCATTAAAAACCAGAAATATTGAGAAAGATTATTATTTATTTAATTTTTTAAAACTGGATTGAATTTCATATCAAATATAGTTTGATATTTATGGGACAATTTTGCTATCAAGCTAGACAAGCTCAAACATTTAAGGATTATAGATTCAGGCGATTCTAATTGAGAATAACTTGCCCACTATACAAACACCATTCTCCATTTTTAAATTAAAGATTATAGTAAGATATTTTTATTATTTTATTAAGAATCTTTATTAATAAGAGCTTAAAAAAATCAAAATTCTCCCCTAACCGTAAATTCGTAATTGCCTCCGGGTTCAAGTTGATAGTCAGAACGTTCCAAAAAGCGGCTGAGAGGTTCAACAATTAAAGCACGGCCGAGGGAGGGTTTAATTATCAATTTATCTTGACGAAAACACCATTCAAATCGCCATTCATATCTAGAGGCTCTTACTTCCCCTGCTATTTTGCCCTGTTGCCAACATTGTTGTGTAATACTTAGATAAGCTGTCGTTTCTGGTAAATCTTTCATAAAATTATTTATATAATGTTTTCTTTGATTAATTAAAATAACAGATTTTATGATAAATGTTAGGGATGAGTTAGAACAAGCGATTCTCAGTTTTAAAGATATTCAGACAGAAATTAATTATAAACAAGCGCAAAAATTACTCAGAAATTTAATTAGTAATTTAGATTTAACTAGCAGAGAACAAGCTGGATTAGAATCAGAAATAGATAATCTAGCGCAAATGTTGGATAAGTTAGAACAATCCGTAATTCAAATAGCTGCTTTCGGCATGGTAGGGAGGGGAAAATCCTCGGTTCTTAATGCTATTTTAGGTAATAATATATTTATAACTGGCCCATTACATGGGGTTACTCGTACTATTGAAACGGCTAATTGGCAGATTGCAGAAGAAAAGATTGGTAAAGAAGAAAAACAGTTATTAAGAGTAGCTTTACCTAGTATTAAAAATACTCAGGTTGAGTTAATAGATACACCCGGAATTGATGAAGTTGATGGAGAAACTAGGGCAATCTTAGCCCATCAAATAGCCAATCAATGCGATCTGATTTTATTTGTCATTTCTGGAGATATAACTAAAGTTGAATTTGAGGCTTTAGCACAGTTGAGAGAAGTAGGAAAACCAATTATTTTAGTATTTAATAAAATAGATCAATATCCAGAAACCGATAGAGTTTTAATTTATGAAAAAATAAAAAATGAACGAGTAAAAGAATTAATTTCTCCCGATGAAATTGTGATGGTTGCTGCTTCTCCTTTACGAAAACAAGCTATTCGTCAAGCAGATGGAAAAATAGTTATTAAATATCTTAAAAGTAACGCCGAAATTGAACAATTAAAATTAAAAATTATTGAAATTTTAGAGCGAGAAGGGAAAGCCTTATTAGCTCTAAATACCATGTTATTTGCGGATGATTTTAATGAAAAAATTATCGATCGCAAAATGAAAATTAGGGACAAAGCAGCCGAAGAGCTTATTAATAAAACTGTGATGACAAAAGCAGCAGCAGTTGCTCTTAATCCGGTGACAGTAATTGACTTATTTTCTGGTGCGGTTATTGATGTGGCGATGATTATAACTTTATCGAATTTATATAATTTACCCATGAGCCATCAAGGAGCAGTGAAATTATTGCAACAAATTGCAATAAGTATGGGGGGAATAACCGCTAGTGAATTATTAGCAACCTTGGGATTAAGCGGTATTAAGGGTATGTTAGGAATTAGTACGCCAATGACAGGAGGATTATCTTTAGCACCCTATTTATCAGTGGCAATTACTCAAGGTTCAATTGCGGGAGTTTCTAGTTATGCTATTGGTCAAATCACGAAAAATTATCTAGCAAATGGTGCTTCTTGGGGTGATGAAAGTCCTAAAGTTGTGGTTAAAAAAATTATTACCAGTTTGGATGAGAAATCTATTTTAAATAGAATTAAAGACGAATTAACTCGTAAAATTCAATAAATATTGGTTTGTAGTTATTTGTTATACTAAATATAGAAGTTGAGGTATTTATCATGAATAATCAACTAGTTAATCATCTAATAATCTATTTTGGTGAAGAGCAAAAATCTGAAAACGATTTAGATAATAGAATCAAATTTGATGACTATCATAATCCAAAGACAAGCCCTTGAATCAGTAGTTGTCAGTGCTGAACAAATGCAAAAGATTGAAGCACGTATTTTTGCGCACGGGATGCCTGTGGCTGCTTTAATGGAAAAGGCTGCTAGTTTGACGGCAACTCGGATACAGCAGCTTTATTCTCCTCGTTCAGTTGGTATTTTAGTCGGCCCGGGGCATAATGGGGGTGATGCTTTAGTTATCGCCAGAGAATTATATTTACAAGGCTTTAAAGTTAGTGTTTATTGCCCTTTTTCTAAACTGAAAGATTTAACCGCACAACACGCCAGTTATGCTCAAAGTTTAGGTATTGTCTTTTATGATGATATTCAATTATTGTCAGAATGCGATTTGCTGATTGATGGTTTATTTGGTTTTGGTTTAACTAGAAACCTTGAAGGTGAGCTTGCAAAATCTGTCAATATAATTAATCAATGGTCAAAACCTGTAGTTAGTATTGATATTCCTTCTGGTATTCATACAGATACTGGCGAAGTATTAGGCATAGCTATTCGTGCTACCCATAGCTTATGTTTAGGATTATGGAAACTAGCCTATTTTCAGGATCGAGCTTTGGAGTATCTTGGCAATGTAGAAAGAATTGATTTTGGTATCCCACCAGAAGATGTTTGGTCAATTTTGCCCAATCCTGTACCTATACAAAAGTTTAGTCAAACGATTGCGTCACAGTTTTTACCTTTACCTCGCCCTTTAGTCACCCATAAATATCAACAAGGACATTTATTATTAATTTGCGGTTCAACTCGTTATGCAGGTGGAGCAATTTTAACCGCTTTAGGTGCTAGAGCCTCTGGGGTGGGAATGCTTTCTGTGGCTGTACCGCAATCTCTTAAACCTTTACTCGTAAGCCATTTACCCGAAGCTTTAATTATTGAATGTCCCGAAACTAATACAGGTGTAATCAGCCAACTTCCAGAACTAGACCTTACTAAATATCATATTATCGCCTGTGGGACTGGTTTAACCTTAGAAGCAAAAACTGTTGTCCAAACTGTTTTAGAAACTAATCTTCCCTTAATTTTAGATGCCGATGCTTTAAATATTATTGCTGAGAATAATCCTACTGCCGTACTTTCATCTCGTCTTGCTCCCACAGTAATTACACCCCATTTAGGAGAATTTAAGCGACTATTTCCCCATATTTGTAACCCAGAAAAAGATAGAATAACTGCCGCTCAAGAGATTGCCCAAAATACTAGAGTAATAGTTTTATTCAAGGGAAGTAGAACAGTTATTGCATCTGATAATCAAACATGGTTGATTTCTGAGAGTACAGCAGCTTTAGCAAGGGGAGGGAGTGGAGATATATTAACCGGATTAATCGGTGGTTTAATGGCACAAAAAAGGCAATCTGAGGAGATATTTGCAGGAGTAGTGGCTCTGGGGGCTTGGTGGCACTCTCAAGCAGGTATTTTAGCAGCTTCAGAAAGGACTGAATTAGGAGTTGATGCTTTTACCTTATCTGGTTATCTAAGTAGGGTTTTGTTAGCAAGAGTACCGCCGACGACTCTGATAGAATCAAGAAGTAAACACTATAGGTAAGTTTTATAAAATAGATAGTAACGAAATGTCTAAAGCAGCATCTTTGTGAGGGCTTTAGCCCTCACTACAAACTTAAATATATTCCATCATTTTAGGCGTGTAACGCCACTACAAAAAAATGTCACAAAAGATTGCAAATTTACATTTTGTTTTTTCTATCCTTGAAAGAAGTTGCACCTAAACCTAAAACAACTAGATAGCTAAAACTTATGACTGGTTCGGGAACTTGAGTATAAGATACCTCACCAGAACCAACATCAGAATTTCCTAAATCATATAAAAAAGATGGCTCAAATAAATCACCATCTCCGGGTACAAAAGAAAATAAATCTGTATCAAGCTCTAAACCCAGAAACTCAGTACCAGAAAAAACAGCATTGCCTAGGAAAATGTCAGCTTCATTAAAATTAGTACCGTTAAAGTTAAAGCTAAAAGAAGCGATCGCAAATAAATCGTCACCGAAAAAATTGCTATCTGGAATTTGTGCGCGATCAAAGCTAAAAGAACCAGAAAAGGTTTGATTGGCAATACTTGTACCATTATCATCAATCGCCACATCAAAATCATAACTAATAATCGCAGCCTCAACAGGATGATGATTTAAAGTCATAAAACCCGCTATCGCTCCTAAAGTAGCTATTGCCAAAGCTTCTAATTTTTTATTCATCATTGGTTTAATTTCCGTAAATAAAGGTTTTTTAGCCCGTAAATGAGCCAAATCGCATTTTTCTAGTTAGAAAACAAAATTATTGGCATCTAGTAAACTACCATTGGTAACGCCATCGCCGTTGACTAAAATGAAACCGCGAGAACGGCCACCACCAGCAGAACCATCAGTATCAAAGGTTACATAGGTACGACCTCGACTGCTAAGTGTACCCACATAACCATCAGCAATAGCATCTATGCCTGTATAACCAACGCTATCTAGTACATCTGCTAAATCAATTAAGTCAATACCTAATTCAAAGTCGGTAATAACATCAATGCCCTCAAGAATACTGGTATAAACAAAGTAATCGCTGTTCTCTCCTCCTGTAAGGGTGTCAGAGCCTCGTAAACCAATAATCTCGTCACTACCATCTGTACCTGTGAGGTTGTCACGTCCATTAGTGCCTTCAATAAGATTTAATTCTAGTTCGCTCTGTAAATCAAGACCAAGGATAATGGGATCGTGATCGGAAGTACGATAAGGCTCTTGCCCGTCAAACAAAGCTCCATCGCGTCCAAAGTCAAGGTTGTAGTCTAAAGCATCTGGTTCGTCAGCATTAATATGCCATTCCGTTGCACCCGTTACTTGAGAGAATAAAGACTCATTCGCCAAAGCATAGTCTAGAGTTCCCAACTGTCCATCAAATACATAAGAATAAGCATCAGTACCTACAAATTCCTGAGCGAGATCGTGATAATTTTGTCCTTCAAGGAAAGTAATGGGATCTTCCTGAGCATAGGAATTTAAGTCACCAACTATGAGGAAATCAGTATCTCCACTGCCAGTTGGATCGCTATTTAACCACGCATCTAAAGCCTGAGCTGCCCGAACACGAGTACCATTAAAGCTACCTTGTCCATCACCACTATCTGCATCATCTCCAGTACCAGTACCACCTTTAGATTTAAAGTGATTGACAGAAATAGTAAAGGTTTCGCCGGTGCTGAGTTCTTCAAAGGTGACAGCTATCGGAGCGCGGTTGGTATTTTCGCCATCAAAAATAGTACCACTTAAACCAAGAGCAGGTAAATCGGAATCGGTCAGGATTTCAACTGTTGTACCCGGAGCAATTTGTACTGTATTCGTTTTATAAATTGCGCCAACGGAAATAGCATCACCTGTCTCCACAAAAGGAACGCCGGGATCGACATAAGCATAAGTTCCTGCACCAACTCTGGCGTTAAGTGCATCGACAAGTGTGCCAATGGCAAACAAACTATCACCGTTTTGATCGCCTCCAAATTCGTTTTCTAATTCGAGGAGACCAAAAATGTCTGCGTTAATAGTTTCCAAAGTTGTAACCAATTTGTCAAGCTGGCGATCAAACTCAGCTTGATTATCTGCGCCACGAGGAGCAAGGTTATTGGGGCCACTTCCTGGATTACCAGATTCATCTAAAGTTGTAAAAAAGTTGAGAACATTGAGACTGGCAACCTTCAAAGTTCCACCAACATCATCAGGGGTTTCAGGACGAGTATTAGTTGGTTGAAAATCAACAGGGGCAACAGGTTGAATCCGATATTCATCAAAACCAAAACTTAAAACACCAGATAGATTATTAACTGTATCGCCACCACGTAAAGTATTAGTAGCACTTAAAGGGTTGCCACCTCGCCCGTGAATAATCGGATTTGGATTTTGAATTGTTTGACCATCATCGAGCAGAATTTGCCGTGTGGCGATCGCATCTTGATAAGCAGCAAAACCTGCTACATCTGGTGCATTAAACTGAGTGTATTGATCTAGACGACCATCTGTACCGGCTTGATTACTGCTGCCATCAGAAGAAAGCATCACTTCACCGAAGCGATCTAAATTAAAATATTCTGTAACAAAGAGAGTTTCAGGAATTGTTATTTGCATTCCCTCAAAAGCTTCTAAATTTTCAACAGAAGCTACTGGGAAATTAACCGTTGCAGGTGTTGGTAGGGGATTAGCACTGCTAATCACATTAACGGAAGTAACATTACTAAGTTCGGTTAAACCATTAAATTCGGTAACTGTTCCTGTAATTTCAACCACATCTCCAATATTTACGTTTACCGCAGGAGAGTTACCATCAAAGACAAAAAGACCCTCAGAAGTAGTTAAATCACCGTCAGCATCGGTATCTTCTTCTTGCACGAAAAAACCATTCAAATCGCCATTTGTTCCGCTACTACCATCCTGAAAGTCACCCACTACAACTGCTTTAATTCTGACAGTTTGACCGACGATGGGGCTAGATGCGCCATTACCTTGAATTGCACTAATCAAAGTAATTTCATCACCACCACCACCATTATCCCCTGTTCCCGCAGTTGGGGTATTCACCGAACCAAGGTTAAAGTCACTAATTGCCCAATCTTCAACTGTATCAGTATCAACACCATCTTCAACTCGACGAGCACCGGCAGGGAAAAAACTGCCGTCAGGGCCAATTACTGGAGTATCAAAGAAAAAGGTATCTTCTGCACCGCCATCGGTTAAAGCTACGGTATCTAGAACTATTTCACCACCAGTTACGCTAGTTCCAGCAATACTGGTAGTTTCCACTAAAGCAACTGTTAAACTACTATTTTCAAGATAATTATCACTAATATCTAAATTAGGGGTAACACCGTAGTTACTAGCTAAACCTACAGGATTACCAATTAAAAAAAAGCCATTGTCACCAATAACATGACTGGAATTAAAATCAATTTGGCGATCGATCGCACCATTAGAAGTACCACTATCTGACTCAACAACAATTAAACTTAAACCTTCAAGGGATGTACCAGGTGTACCAAATAATTCAATAAATTCGGTGTTGTCTGTTCCCGTATGACTGGCATATACTTCGTTAATTACTAAGCTAGAGCCACTACCATCTATAATATGACTTCCTAAGCCATCAAAAGTATCTTGAGGAAAACTTTCCCACTCAATGGAAGCATTAAAGGCATCACTACCATCGCTGTCGCCTTCAGTAACAGAAGAATTACGACGTAGAGTAACGTTAGCACCTCCTCCAGTCCAAGAACTACCCGGATCGACACCAAGCTGACCGAATACATCAATAATTTCACTATTTTTACGGAGAACAATGGCATCATCTCCATTAAAAAAATTAGCTGTAGAGGTTCGATCTGCTTGAGCTAAAATTACTGAATCTGCATCATTATCTGCTAATACAAAAACGTCACCATCAGCAACAGTTCCTGTTAAGTTAATAATAGTTCCAGCAGTTGTACTGCCATTAAAATATATTTCTATGGTGTAGTTACTCAGGTCAATCGCCGTTCCAGTTCCATTGAACAACTCGATCGCTTTATTATTACTACTACCTTCAATATATTCTGAGATAAATAATTCACTTATTGACATTATCAAAGTAACTCCAATTAGGGATATTTTTAAGCTTTGGTTAATTATTTATTAAGTAAGATCAAAGTATAGAACTATACCTGTATTTTCCTAATTTTTAATACTTACAAAGATTATTTATCCCTATGGAAAAAATTTTGTCAATAGAAAATGTATATCTTTACACAATCTTTAATTTTCAAGAGATATTTACTTAGTTTTCTTTACACAATCTTTAATTTTCAAGAAAAGGTTAAGCAAAGTTTAATTAATTTCAAAAACTAATTTTCAGATACTTTAATAGAGAATAATTTTTTTTATAATTCACGATATAAATCTTTTAAGCGACGAAGACGATCTGAATAACTTCTCATAACTTCTATAGCAAACATAGGAGTTTCTTGGATAGCAAATAAAAAATGCTCTCGCTCTAAAAAAGCCAATACTGTTTCTGTTTTTGCGATCGCTGTTGAAGCTCTTTTATGGTCTTCATGAATAATTGCTCCTTCACCAAATAAGTCACCTTCTTTAATAGTTTCTACTAATTTGCCATCAACATACATCTCTATTTCTCCAGAAATTACTCCATACATTAAATGACCTTCTTTTCCTTCTTGAAAAATAACTTCTCCAGCCGCAAAAGTTTTAGGAGAAAGTGGTCTTTGATATATTTCTATAGTTTGAATTGGTTTTAACATAATCTTTCCTTAATGTTGATGTTATTCTTCAGAATTAAGCATAAAATAAAAAGAGGACAAAAAAACTTTTAACTAGATTAATAAGAAAAAATTTTTTCTTATAAGTAACAAAAATCAAAATTAGAGAAAATGCGCTATCTTGCTATTGGCGATATTCACGGATGTTCTCAAGCTTTAGATTCTTTATTAACAGCAGTTCAACTAAAAACTAACGATGTTTTAATTACACTGGGAGATTATATTAATAAAGGCCCAGATTCACGGGGAGTAATTGAAAAGTTAATTAAACTATCCCAAAGCCATAAATTAATTGCTCTTAAAGGAAATCACGAACTGTTACTAATTCAAAATCGTTTTTGTTCCCTTGAGTATTCTTTAGAAAATCAACTTCTTAGCCAAGAAACATTATTATCCTATGCAGATGAAAATCAACAACTTAACTTAGTTAATATTCCAGCAAGCCATTGGCATTTTTTAGCTGATACTTGTTTAAATAGTTGGGAAAATGAAACTCATATTTTTGTCCATGCTAATTTAGCACCTCAGCTTCCTTTAAATCAACAACCAGAGCATCAACTATTTTGGGAAAAATTCATTAATCCTCGTCCCCACTATTCTGGAAAAACCATGATTTGCGGACATACTAGCCAAAAAAGTGGTAAGCCAGTAAATTTAGGTCATGCCATTTGTATAGATACTTGGGCTTGCGGAGAAGGTTGGTTAACCTGTTTAGATGTATATGGAGGACAAATTTGGCAAGCTAACCAACAAGGACAAATCAAAATAGCTCATATTGAAGAATTTAGATTTACTGATAGGCAACTATGGAACAAACATCTAAGTCTTCAGAAGAATTAGATTATTTTCTTGTCTGTGGGCTAGGTAGTTTAGGACAACACTGTGTTAATGCGCTCCAAGAATTTGGAGTTAAAATTATTGCTATTGAACAAATACAGCAACAAAATTGGGAAATTGCTAATATTGAAGCTATTTTAACCGAACTAATTATTGGTGACTGTCGCCAGAATAATATTTTAAAACAAGCTAAATTAGAGCGTTGTCGTGCTGCTTTAATTGTTACTAGTAGCGAACAAGTTAATACAGAAACAGCCTTAGCTATTCGTCAACTAAATCCCTATATTCGTTTAGTAGTTCGTTCGAGTAAAGCTAACCTCAATCAACTGCTAACTCAGCGTCTTGACAATTTTATTGCTTTCGATACCTATCAACTTTCTACCTCAGCTTTTGCTTTAGCTGCTTTAAGTACAGAAACTTTGGGATTTTTTTGTTTAGATGGTAATTGGTTAAGAGTTATAGAACATCAGTTTCAAGGTTCAGAATCTTGGTGTAATAGTCGTCGTCTCCATGAATTACATCACCGTCGGCGACATTTACTAACTCATATTAGCCAAGAAAATAAGTTAGTAAATTCTTTTTATCAATGGCAACCAGAAGCATTAATCCAACCCGGAGATAAACTGGCTTACATTGAAAAAACGACAGAAATTGCTTGGGATACCGCCAAAAAACAGCAGCTAAGAGCTAATACTTCACAACTAACCGCAAATATATTTAGCCATAATTTTTATCAAATTTTAATTCGATTTTGGCAACAAAATTTTCGTCAACAAGTTCAACGAGTTGTATTTTTTTGTGGTTTAATTGTTCTGATTTTATTATTAGTTGGAACGGGATTATTTTATTTTTATTACCCAGATGCTACTCTTTTTTCAGCTTTTTATGCGACAGCAATTCTTCTTTTAGGAGGTTATGGCGATCTTTTTGGCGATTTTCAAGAAATTACTATTATTCCTTGGTGGTTACAACTATTTGCTTTAGGATTAACTCTTGTTGGTACGGCTTTAGTCGGGGTACTTTACGCTCTTTTAACTCAGGCAATTCTCTCTACTCAATTTAAGTTTGTTAAAAAACGTCCCCCTATCCCTCGACAAAACCATATTATTATCGTTGGTTTAGGAAAAATGGGACAAAAAATAGCTCAACAACTGCAACAGTGGCAACAAGCTTTAGTGGGAATCACTATTCAAACTGATTCAGAAAACCAAATTTTACCGAATTTACCGATTTTATCGGGTAATTTAACTGAATTATTGACTCAAGCTAATCTGGAAACAGCAAAAAGTATAGTAGTGGCTACTGACGATGAAATACTTAATTTGGAAATTGCCTTAATGAGTAAAACTATCTCTACAGAGACTAATTTAGTGATTCGTACCAGTGGACAACGCCTTAGCCAACATTTAACTACTCTGTTACCCAAAGCTCAAATTTTGGGAGCCAATGAAGTCGTGGCAGAAGCTTTTGCCGGGGCTGCTTTTGGGGAAAATATTATTACTTTGTTTCGTCTTCATAACCAGACAGTCTTGGTAACGGAATATCAAGTTGAGACAGGAGATACTCTCAATGGATTAGTTTTAGCAGAATTTGCCTATGGCTATGAAGTAGTACCAATTCTTTATCAAAAGCCTTCCCATCCTGCTCAAATTATGCCCAGTGACGATCTATTTCTTAGTATAGGCGATCGCTTAGTGATATTAGCTACCATTGAAGGATTACAACGCATCGAACAAGGTCAACTTAAGCTTGATTTAAAATGTTGGCAAGTTAAAGTCGAAAAAGCTATCACTTCTGATGCTATTTTTGATGGTGCTAATTTAATTGCTCGTATTTCTGGTTGTAATCTCATGGTAGCCAGAGAGATTATGAATAATTTACCTCAAACTCTACCTTTTACTTTTTACCAACATCAAGCTCAATTTTTAGTTCGAGAATTAAATCGTACTTTAGTAAAAGCTTCTTTAATTTCTTGAATCATAGAGAGTAATTTCACTTAAACTAATTGTTTTTCTTGTCTTAAATAGGCTTCGATAAACTGCTCAATGTCTCCATCCATAACATCATTAATTGCTGTAGTTTCCTGATTAGTACGCAAATCTTTCACCATTTGATAGGGATGAAAAACATAGTTACGAATCTGATTTCCCCAAGCTGCTTCCACCATATCCCCTCGAATTTCAGCAATTTCCTTGGCTCGTTGTTCTTGTAAAATAATCAGTAATTTGGCTTTAAGAATAGCAATTGCCTTTTCTTTATTTTGTAATTGCGATCGCTCCTGAGTACATTTTACAGCAATACCTGTAGGGATATGTACGACTCTGACGGCGGTTTCAACTTTATTGACATTTTGACCACCTTTTCCCCCAGAGCGAGTAGTGGAAATATCTAAATCCTTTTCAGGAATATCTAAGTTGATTTTATCTTCTTTCAAAATCGGCATCACTTCAATACCAGCAAAGCTAGTTTGTCGCTTCCCATTAGCATTAAAAGGAGAAATTCTCACCAGTCGATGAGTACCTTTTTCGGCTTTGAGATAGCCATAGGCGAAACGCCCTTCCATTTCTAAAGTTGCTGACTTTATCCCCGCCTCATCTCCTTGGGATAACTCCACTAAATGTACCTTATAGCCTTGTTGTTCTCCCCAACGAGTGTACATTCTCAAGAGCATTTCCGCCCAATCTTGAGCATCTGTACCTCCTGCACCCGCATTAATGGTTAAAACTGCACCGCTTTCGTCGTAAGGCTCAGACAGTAATTGTTGTAATTCCCAACGCTCTAATTCTTTTTTTAGTTGATGGAGATTATGTTCTGCTTCTGTTAATAAAGCTGGATCTTCTTCTAAATCTAACAATTCTGCGATCGCTTTGGTATCTTCTAGGGTATTTTTCCATTGATGATACCGATCTAAATTAGATTTTAAACTATTTAATTGTTGTAAAGTTTCCTGAGCCGTATTACTATCATCCCAAAAATTCGGTTGAGCCGCTAACTGTTCTAAATCGTGAATTTTAGCGTTGATTAAAGGCAAGTCAAAGATAGTCCTGGGTTTTTCCCAGGTGTGAAGTAATTTCTTCAATTTGTCTTTTGAGTTCTGATAATTCCATTTATAGTTAACGATTACTGTGTAAACTGTTATTATTATTTTAACTTAAAAATAAAAAATTTTTCTAAAAATTACAAACTACTTTACCAGCAAACGGCCGTTTGCTCCCTATCATGAAGCACGAACTAAAATTTTAGCAGTTTGTTCCAATTTTTTTAATCCTATCAATGAACCATTAATTAAGTTTAAAGCAGCAAAAGGTTGTTTTAACATTTGTTTAGTTAGGGTAAAATATTTCAATTTTCCATTAATATCAATAGCCGCAGAAATATCGGGGATATTATGATTAATATCGTCACTGATAATTCTGACTACTGTCACAGCAATTGATTTATCTCTTAAACTTGATAATACAGCATAAGCCTCCATATCAATTACTTGAGCTTGGTAAATTTTAGCTAAATTTAGCTTTTCTAAACAGTTAGAAATTACTTTGTTGCTGGTTAATCCAGTGACTAAAGAAACTTTTGAATTAAGTTTTACGTCTAAATAATTACTTAAAATGCGATCGCATTTTAAAAGTGAAAAAGGAGACTGATTATTATTAGATTGCATTACACAATCTGAATAAATTACCATATCTCCTACTTGATAATTAGAAGAAAGACTACCTCCTAATCCCATGAGAATCACCTTTTCTTGGGAAGTAGGAAAAATTTGCTCTTTTTTTTGGTTAAGATATTCACTTACAGCATTAATACCGATGGGAATGGGTATCACTTGGGGATGGGGAGGTTTAACTTGTTTAATGCCTCGACATACAGCCTGATATTCGGCACCTTGAGGAACTAAAATAACGTCAATGGGTAAAATCATAATTAGGGTGTGAAATTGATGAAAATTAATTTATTTAGTTTAGTTGCATTTTCTTTGGTTTTTTTAGTATCTCCTGTTAGTGCAGAAACTATTATCTCTCAACAATTAAAAGATAATAAATATCCACAAACATTTGTAACAAATTACATGAAAAATTGCATTCCTAGAGCAAGTGCCGAAAATTTATCTGCTGAAGAAGCAGCAAAATTATGTCAATGTACTCTTAAAGAATTTCAAAAACGTTACTCTTTTGAAGAGTATCAAAAAATAACTCAACAAGCAGATACAAATCCTGAAGCTGGAGATAAATTAGTCGATGTTGGTGCTTATTGTTTTGAGGAATTATTTATTTAATTAGACATATCGGTAGGGTGGGCAATTCTAACAATAACATCGAGATAAATAATATATAATTGACTAAAACATCCTAGATAAGATTATATTTTTTTCTTATTTATGTTCTTTCAAAAACTTGTCTTGCCCACCCTACAAAAATAAATATTTAGTTTTTTTAAAAATAATGAATAACCAATGACAAATAACCAATGAAATTACCAATTATTTATCCTTTTGATTTAACTTTATTACCAACAAATACTTATTTAGTTGGAGGTGTAGTAAGAGATGCTTTATTAAATAGATCGAGAAAAATTTTAGATTTGGATTTTGTTTTAGCAAAAGATGCGGTTTCAACTGCTAAAATAATAGCTAATAAATACCAAGCTGGATTTGTAATTTTAGATAAGGAAAGACAAATTGCTAGGGTAGTCTTAAAAAATGCTACTTTAGATTTTGCTCAACAGGAAGGTGAAACCTTAGAAATAGATTTGCAACGTCGAGATTTTACCATAAATGCGATCGCCTATAATTTTCATCAAGACATAATTATCGATCCACTACAAGGACAATTAGATTTAAAAAATCGTATGATTAGAATGGTATCGGAAAGTAATCTTCAAGACGATCCTTTGAGATTATTAAGAGCATATCGTCAAGCGGCACAACTTAATTTTACCATTGAAAATAATACCCAAAATACTATTAATAAATTAACACCATTACTTAAACAAGTAGCAGAAGAAAGAATCCGCACTGAACTAGATTATTTATTAAAAGAAAATAAATTAGGTAATTATTATTTAACTTTAGCATGGCAAAATAGACTAATACAATCTTGGTTTAAAAACACCAATACTGAACAACTTAAATTATTAGATAAAATTGATTTATTCACAGAAAAATTATCTCATCAGTGGACAGAATATCAAAATCAAGATTGGAATTATTTAGCTAAAATAACCTGTTTAGTTTCTAATAAACCAGACATTGCCGAATCAGAATTAATCAGCTTAAAATATTCCCGTCATGTCATTCGTAACGTCACCACAGTTTTAAAATATTTACCAAAATTAATTTCTTGTCCAGAAATGAGCCTAACAGAGCAGTATTTTTTGTTTTTGGACTTGCAAGATATTTTTCCTGTTTTAGCCTTGTTATTGGCAGTTAAAACAGACTCTACGAACGTAATTGAACCTTTATTGCATCGTTACTTTAATCCCGAAGATCCAGTAGCCCATCCTCAACCATTAGTTACAGGTAATGATTTAATAGGGCAATTATCCCTTAAACCATCACCACAAATTGGAAAATTATTAACAGCAATTTCAATTGCTCAAATTGAGGGTAAAATTAATACGGTTTCTGAGGCCATAGCCTTAGCTAATAATATTTTAAATAAGCAAGAGAGTAATTAAAAAAATGAAATTTAGTGTAGTCAAACAAGAGAAGATTTGGTGGACAATTTCAGGAGTTGCCATGATTGCTAGTATTGCAGCAATGGTAATTTCTTTTTCCCAATTTAATGCCCCTTTACGCCCCGGTTTAGATTTTATTGGTGGGACTAAATTACAATTAGAATTAGATTGTACTGTAGCAGGTAATTGTGATGAACCTATTACTACTAATGAAGTAATAGAAATTCTTGATGCAGAACAATTAGGAAACAGTAGCGTTCAAGTAATTGAAAAATATGGTCTTTCCATTCGTACTCAAAATTTAAACGTAGAAGAAAGAACAAAATTACAAAATATTTTAAATGAAAAAATAGGTACATTCGATCCAAAATTAACTCAAATAGATACAGTAGGCCCAACTATTGGGAAACAATTATTTATTTCTGGAATACTCGCTTTAATAACTTCTTTTTTAGGAATTATTATTTATTTAAGTTATCGTTTTCAGTTTGATTATGCTTTATTTGCCATTATTGCACTTTTTCATGATGCCTTAGTTACTGCTGGAGTTTTTGCAATTTTAGGTTTAGTTGCCGGCGTTGAAGTTGATAGTTTATTTTTAGTGGCATTATTAACTATAGTTGGTTTTTCTGTTAATGATACTGTGGTTATTTACGATCGCATTAGAGAAACTATTATCCAAGAGCCAGAGGCATCAATTGACCAAGTTGTTGATGATGCAGTTAATCAAACTTTAACTCGTTCTATTAATACTTCTCTTACTACTGTATTACCAGTATTAGCAATTTTTCTGTTTGGCGGTGGTACTTTAAAATACTTTGCTTTAGCTTTAATGATTGGCTTTATTTCTGGTTCTTATTCTAGTATTTTTGTGGCTAGTACCCTCTGGGGTTGGGGGCGTAAAAAACAGTTAAATAAACAATTATCGGTCAGTAATTAATTTTTAAAAACAGGCTTTTAGCCTGTTAATTATTATCAATAAATTATCAATAAATTAATTAACTTATGAATAAACAAATAGAAAAATTACATCGCCTACAAATGCAGGGAAGATGGCTTTTTGTCTTATTTTGTTGGTTAACTTTTGCTCCTTTAGGCCTTTGGGGATTAAGGACAGAAATATCTCTAATTTTAGATCATTTCACTTGGATAGCAGTTATTTACAGTATATCTTATAATTTTTTGGCTAGTTTATCTTTTACCTTTCCCCTTGCTATAACTGCTGCTGTTTTAGTGAGATTTATTAAATACAAATTAAATGGTATTTCTGCCAGAGAAAGATTACAATTAGAGAAAAGAGTAGAAAAAATTAAGAATTATGGGCCTACTCATCCTCTCTGGAAATTGATTCTTAAATAGAATTAGTTACGATAAGCTTTGGCAGAAGCATTAATCCAAATTGAAGCAGCAATAGTAAAAGGAATTACAAAAAATAATGCCCCAGATATTAAAGAATGTTCCCTAATCCAAATACTATTAATCATTAAAGTAACACCTATACCACAATATAATAATCCTAATATGGGTAAACCAATTACTAATAACATAAACTTTGTATCTTGATCCATAATTTGGATTTTTCTCCTAATAAATTCCCTAGTAATTTTTAGTTTAATCATTTAAAATAAACCTCGCTTACCATTGGGATAAACAGTTCTCCAATTAGTTTTAGCTTGTTCGAGTTGTTGTTCCGTTACTTTTGCGTTAGCTAAATTAGCACCGCAGAGATTAGCACCTTTAAGATTAGCATAGGTAAGAGTAGCAAAACTCAGATCTGCACCGCGTAAATCAGCACCTGTGAGATTTGTAGAGCCTAAATAAGCACGTCCTAAATTAGCATTTAACAAACAAGCTTGACTTAAATTAGCTTTACCAAAATCAGCACTTGCAAGATTAGCTTTTTCTAAATTAACTTGAATCAGACTAGATTCATGAAAATTAATCTTAGATAACTCAGCTTGTTTTAAGTTCATTTTATTGAAATTTTGTTGAGCAAAATCCCTTCTGCCATTGGCATAAGCTTCTAAAAGAGCATTAGAACTATTAATCAGAGTAGAATTTTTTTTCTTTTCCTTAGCAGAATTACTAAAGAAACCGGAATTGGGCATAGCAGTATTAGGGTTTCCCATTGTGATAGGTAAATCTCCTCCCATACCCGCCATTCCACTTCCCATACGAGAGCGACGAGATCTAATTTGCCTTGCTAATTTTTCAGATGCTGAAATAGGAGGTTTCTTTTCCTGTGGTTTTTTTTGAAGATTAGGATTAGTCATTCCCATAGCACCAAATCCTGAAGTCATACCACTAGGATGATTATCAGTGGGAGTAGGTGCTGTGAGCATACTTTGGGCAAGGCTATCAATATAACCTTCAAGTTTCAGTCCTTCCAAAACTTCTTGAGCAGATTTGTAGCGATGGCGAACTGATCCTTCAATCATTTTACTAAGAACCTTGGTAAGATGATCGCTAATGGTAACATACTCTTGCCAAAGCATTTCTCCAGTAGTTGAATTATATCCCAAATCCTTGGGCTGTTTACCAGTTAACAAATAAATAACAGTTATCCCAATAGCATAAATATCACTAGCATAAACTGGGCGCATAGCCATTTGTTCTGGAGGTGCAAAACCCGGAGTGCCAATAGCAAAGGAAGTTAAAGCACTTTCTCCATCAAGATTTGCGGCAGCTTCTGTGTTAATTTGATTTTTTACAGCACCGAAATCAATTAATACCAGTTGTTTATCTTGTTCGCGACGAATGATATTAGCTGGTTTAATATCTCGATGTATTACTTCTTGAGAGTGGATAAATTCAATCATGGGGAGAATTTCTTGGAGAAATTGCCTCGCTCCTGCTTCGCTAAAAGGCCCATTTTGCTTAACTTCTTGTTGTAAATTATTGCCTTTAACAAATTCCTGAACTAAATAAAACTGTTTTCTATTTTCAAAATAATCTAACAGTCTAGGAATTTGAGGATGATTACCGATTTTTCCTAAAGTTTCTGCCTCTCTTTCAAATAACTCTTTTGCCATATTAAAAACATGGGGAACATTAGTAGCTGGCTGTAACTGTTTAATTACACAAGTAGGATTACCCGGTAAACCTATATCAACAGCAAGAAAAGTTGAGCCAAAACCCCCTTGACCAATTTTTTTTAATGGTAAGTAGCGTTTATGTAGCAAAAGGGATGATCCGCAAGCTTTGCAGACCTTTGTTTTTAGTGGGTTTTTAGGTTGAGGACAATCAGGATTTAGGCAGTAGCTCATTAAGTTTCACCGACTTAGCATCGTCCTAATCAGGATTTATAAACCCTAATCACTAGACTTAAAATTAATTTAGGCAAAATCAATATGCCATATTCTTATTTATACCCTAATTTGAATTGAAAGATGACTACAATTCTTTAATCAAAGGATAAATATGTTCTTGTGATTAGGTTTTAGAGGTTTTGAACGATAGGTAAGGTAGAATTATTCATTAGTTAATTTTAATTATTTGTTTATGCGTATATCTCTAAATTGGTTAAAAGAATTAGTTAATTTTACTCTTAGTGCTGAAGAATTGGCAAAAACTTTGACTATTGCTGGTTTTGAAGTGGAAGATATTGAAAATTTAGGTAAGTTAGCTGATGGAGTAGTTATTGGTAAGGTTTTAGAGCGTCAAGCCCATCCCGATGCTAATAAACTAAGTGTATGTACTGTGGATATTGGCTCTGATACTCCTTCTACCATTGTTTGTGGTGCTGCCAATGTTAGGGCAGATATTTATGTAGCTGTGGCAACTCCGGGGACTTATTTACCAGCCGTAGATTTAAAAATTCGTCCGGCTAAACTCAGAGGTGTAAAATCTGAAGGGATGATTTGCTCTTTGTCGGAGTTAGGTTTAGAAAAAGAATCAGAAGGGATTTATATTTTTGCTGAGGAAAATTTAACTCCGGGGATGGATGTTAGACCATTATTAGGATTAGATGACATTATTTTAGACTTAACTGCCACTGCTAATCGTGCTGATGCCTTGAGTATGGTGGGGGTTGCCAGAGAAGTGGCGGCTTTAACGGGGGCTGAATTAAGGCTACCAGAAGATATTAAATTATCTATTGCCACAGATTCAGATAATTTAAGCTTAGATATTAGGGACACTAATGCTTGTCCGGCTTATATTGGTACAGTAATTACTGGCTTAAAAATTGCTCCCTCTCCTCAATGGTTAAAGTATAGACTGCGGGGGGCAGGAGTTAGACCAATTAATAATGTGGTGGATATTACTAATTATATTCTCTTAGAATGGGGTCAACCTCTCCATGCTTTCGATCGCAAAAGATTACAAAATGTTGCTGGTAATGATAATTTAACTATTGGGGTTCGTTTTGCTAAGGCTGAAGAAAATTTAATTACTTTAGATGGCACTAAACGTAAATTAGAAGCACAAAATTTATTAATTACGGCTAAGGATAAACCTGTTGCCCTAGCTGGTGTGATGGGAGGTGAAGAGACGGAAGTTCATCCCCAAACCCAAAATATTGTTTTAGAAGCGGCTTTATTTGAGCCTGTGGTAATTCGTCGCTCTTCCCGTGCCCAAAGTTTGCGTAGTGAGGCTTCTACCCGTTATGAAAGAGGGGTAAATTATGCAGAATTTGAACGAGCCTGTCATCGTGCGATCGCATTATTACAAGATCTAGCAGAAGGCACGGTTGTTTGTCAAGCCTTAGTTGACCAAAGGCCTGATACTTCGACAAGAGTAATAGAACTACGTTTAGCCCGAGTTCATCAAGTTTTAGGAGCGGTTAAAGAGGGTGAAATTACAACGGTTGATGTGGAACGCATTTTAACTGATTTAGGCTGTAATTTAACTTCTGTGGCGGGGAAAACTGATGTTTGGAATGTGGTTGTACCCCCCTACCGTTACCGTGATTTAGAGCGGGAAATTGATTTAATTGAAGAAGTTGCCCGTCTTTATGGTTACGATCGTTTTTGTGATACCTTACCTACTAAAACTGAGCCGGGGTATCTCTCTTTTACAGAAGCAGTGAGAAGAAAACTCAGGGAAGCTTTTCGAGGAGTGGGTTTGACCGAAGTAGTACAATATTCTCTAGTTAAGCCTGAAAATGAGGAAATTACTTTAGCTAATCCCTTATTTGCTGAATATTCTGCTTTAAGACGGGATTTAATCCCCGGTTTAATTAACGCTTTTGAATATAATTTATCCCAGGGCAATGGAGTATTAAATGCTTTTGAAATTGGGCGTATTTTCTGGAAAACTGAGGATGGTTTTGCTGAAGCTGATTCCCTTGCGGGTATTCTTGGAGGTGATACTTATCCCCTCGGCAGTTGGATAAGAGGAGGCAAATCTGCACCCATGACTTGGTATGAGGCGAAAGGTATTTTAGAAACTGTTTTTAGCAGTTTAAGTTTGACTATTGAATATCAAGCCAATTCTGAAGATGAACGTTTACATCCGGGGCGTACTGCATCTTTATGGTTAGATGGTCAACGTTTAGGAACTTTTGGTCAATTGCATCCTCAATTACGTCAAGAAAGGGATTTACCCGATGTAGTTTATGTTTTTACTTTAGATTTTGATTTGTTATGTCAGGCTTTGAGTAAGGATGAATTGATTACACCCCATTTGCACGTTTATTCTACTTATCCGGGAGCGGCAAGAGATTTAGCCTTTTTTGCTCCTGTTGATTTATCTGTGGCAGAAATTAGCCAATCTATGAATAAAGCGGGGGGTAAATTATTAGAAAAAGTGGAATTATTTGATGAATATAAGGGCAAAAATGTTCCAGAAGGACAGCGTAGTCTAGCTTTTTCTTTAGTTTACCGTGCGGGCGATCGCACTTTAACAGATGCTGAAGTTGAAGAAAAACATCAAAAGGTACGAGATACTTTAGTCAAAGAATTTAAGGTTAGCTTACGCAGTTAAACCGAATAAGAGGGGCTGATAACAGTGAAAAAAAATATACTTAATCTTCCTTAATCTTACTCATTT
>CAYPSO010000020.1:0-23552 GCA_964413275.1 uncultured bacterium
TGTCCACCTAGTGGTGTGTCTCTCAACCGCGCATTTATCAATATATCTAACCTTCTCTTCTTTGTCAACCCCTTTTTTGAAAAAAAATTACTTTCCCTTAATCTTATACTGGACGAAGGTTTGTGAACTTTGTTTTGGGCGTTAATGTTTACTGACTAAAATTTCTATTCTTAGTAACTGATGTTACGCAGCTTAACGAGATTTCAAGAGTTTCAGCAACTGGTTTAGAACCAAATCTCAAGGGTTTCAGACCAAGAGTGCGTAACATCAGTTAGTAAAAATTGTTTTTGCCGATTTTGGTATTGCTTTTAGGTAAAAATTAATTTATTGAATTTGAAATAGAAAAAAGATGAATACTAATTTGAAGTTAATCATCGATCCTTTATTGCGTAAATGGTTGTTGGAAGATATTGGTAGGGGAGATATGACTACTCAGTGTTTATGTGATGGTCATAGCAAAAAGGGTATGGCGGAATGGGTAATCAAGGAAAAGGGAATAGTTGCAGGTTTACCTATTGCAGGAAGAATATTTGAGTTATTAGATATAGATACAAAGTTAATGGCAGTTGTCTCTGAGGGAGAAGAATGTAAAATAGGAAAAGTTATTGCCAAGATTGAAGGCTCTATGGATGCGTTATTGACAGGGGAAAGGGTGGCTTTAAATTTAGTAATGCGTTTAAGTGGTATTGCGAGTCTTACTAAAGAATATACTGAAGCGATTGTTGATTTACCTACTAAGTTAGTCGATACAAGAAAAACTACTCCGGGTTTAAGAATATTGGAAAAGTATGCTACTCAGGTTGGAGGTGCAATTAATCATCGTATGGGTTTAGATGATGCGGTGATGATTAAGGATAATCATATTCAGGCGGCGGGAGGAATAGGGGAAGCAATTACTCAGATTAGAAAAAAAATGCCTTATCCTTTAACTATTGAGGTTGAAACGACTAATTTAGATGAAGTCAAAACGGCATTAAAATATGGAGCAGATATTATTATGTTAGATAATATGGCTTTAGCTACAATGACGGAAGCAGTAAAAATAATAAAAAAAACTAATGAAAGAATTAAAATCGAAGCTTCTGGCAATATTACTTTAGATAATATCCGTCAGGTGGGTGAAACGGGAGTGGATTATATTTCTAGTAGCGCACCTATTACTCGATCTTGTTGGTTAGATTTAAGTATGAGAATTATATAAATAATAAAATTATATGTCTTTAAAATTCATTTCTATTCCTCCGAAAAATAATCAACCTCCTGAGAATTTGTTGGTTATGCTTCATGGTTGGGGTGCTAATGCACAAGATTTAGCACCTTTAACTCCTATGCTGGATTTACCTAAGTATCAATGTATTTTTCCAGAAGCTCCTTTTGCTCATCCTGAAGTGCCAGGGGGGAAAGCTTGGTATGCTTTGGAAACTAATGATTATCAGGGCTTGACTGAAAGTAGAGAAATATTAATTAGTTGGCTGCAATCTTTAGAGTCTTCTACAGGAGTACCTTTATCAAAAACTGTTTTGGCTGGTTTTTCCCAAGGTGGTGCTATGACTCTAGATGTGGGTTTAAGGTTATCTTTACTTTGTTTGTGTAGTTTAAGTGGCTATCTCCATGCTCAACCTCAGCAAGAAAGGGAATTTACTCCCCCAATTTTAATTGTACATGGCCGTCAAGATTTAGTTGTGCCATTAAGAGCAGCCCAAAAAGCAGAGCAGGAATTAAGCAAATTAGGACTAAAGGTACATTATCAAGAATATGATATGGGTCACGAAATTATTCCACAAGAAGTTGATTTATTACGGAATTTCATATTAGCTTCTTAAGGTCAGATTTCATTATCAAATAAAATTGATGTGGTGGGCAGTTTATTAACCATAATTGTTATTAGACAAAATCTAAAAATATTTGCCCACCCTACTAATGCACACTTTTAAATGAAACAGTCCACTACATTGATAAATACACGTATTTGTTCCAATTATTGAACCAACAAATACAGTCTTACCGCTTTGAAAGTGAAATATTTCGGCGATTTTCATTTCAAACATGGCTACACCAAAAACGGCTTTTATCCCACCTTAGTCTTCTATGGCGAAAATTTGTATCTATAAGTAAATATTTAAGCAACTATGAAATGTTTATAATAAAATATTATAATAACTTAATATATCTTTACATTAATTAAATTATGATTCAGAAAACACCAGCAAAAGATAGTGAATCGTTAAAATTATCGAATAAAAGCAACACTCAGCAATACTTATCAAAATCTCAATCTTGGTTATCTGGTAAGGGAGGATTGTTGGTGGGGATTGTTCTAGGCATCGGATTAACATTTATTTATACTAATGTTTTCTCTGCTAAATCTGAAAAACAATCTGTAGCAACAACAGAAGTAACTAATAATACTAAACCGGCTCAAACTGTTACTATTGCTCAAGTTACATCTTCTCAAGTGAATCGTACTTTAGAAGCTACAGGTACAGTGGCAGCCAAGGAATTGATTTCTGTAATATCTCAAGAATCAGGATTAAAAGTTGTTGAAATAATTGCCGATGAAGGTGATTTTGTTAATTCAGGACAAGTACTAGCTAAAGTTGATAACGGATTATTACAAGCACAGTTGAATGCAGCGCAAGCATCTTTAGCTCAAGCTCAGGCTCGGTTAGCCGAATTAGAAGCAGGAACGAGAATTGAAGAGATAAATCAAGCAAAAGCAAGATTAGACCAAAGTAAAGCTAGTTTAAGGCAAGCAGAAGCAAGTATTCCTCGAAAAATACAACAAGCTGTTTTACAAGTTGAATCGGCACAAGCTCAATTTAATTTAGCTGAAAGTCGTTATCGAAGTTATCAAAATTTAATAGCAAGTGGAGCTATTACTAGGGATCAATTTAATCAAATTAAAAGTCAATATGATAGTGCTAAAGCTAACTTATTTGAGGTAAAAGATAGACTAGAACAAGCTAAAAATACTAATAATCCTGAGTTAGACCAATTAAGAGCAACTGTAAGAGAAAATGAGCAAAGATTGAATCAATTACAGTCTGGTGTTAGACCAGAAATTATTGCCCAAGCAGAGGCTCAAGTTGCCCAAGAAAAAGCCCAAGTTAATTTAATAGAAAAACAAATACAAGATACATTAATAGTTGCTCCTAGAAGTGGAAAAATTGTTGAAAGAAGTGTTAATGTAGGCGATTTAACCTCAAATTCAGAAGAACTTTTTCAGATTATTGAAAATGGAAATTTAGAACTATTATTAAAGCTGCCAGAAACAGATGTAACGCAAATTAAAATAGGTCAAGAAGTAGCCATTAAATCTGATATTGATAAGAGCTTAATCCTATCAGGTCAAGTGATAGAAATTGTACCTCAAGTTACTGAGCAATCCAGACAAATAATAGTAAAAGTTAGTTTGCCACAAGTTGATAGTATTAAGCCCGGAATGTTTTTAAAGGGTGAAATTATTACAGAAAGTAATCAAGGTTTAACAGTACCGATTAAAGCAGTTTTACCTCAAAGTGATGGTAGTGCGATCGCCTATAAATTAGGTGATAATAATATTGTTAATGCTGTAAAAATAGAAATGGGAGAAATATTACCATACGAAAAAATAGAAATCAAATCTGGTTTAAATATCAATGATAAAGTAGTTGTCAAAGGGGCCGCTTATTTAAAAGATGGTAATAAAGTTAACATCAGCAAATAACAAATAACTGATAACACATAACCACCAACTACGAACTACAAACCACTAACTACCTATGTCTTTTCATTTATCAGAATGGTCAATTAAACGTCCTATTCCTACTATTGTGATGTTTTTAGTATTAGCAATAGTGGGAATCTCCTCTTTTTTATCATTAGGAATTGATGCTACTCCTAATATTGATATTCCCGCAGTAATAGTTAATGTAACACAACCCGGTGCTGGGCCAGAAGAATTAGAAACTCAAGTAACTAAAAAAGTTGAAGACGCACTTGCCGGATTAGAAAATATTGATGAAATTGTTTCGACGGTAACTGAGGGTAGATCGACGACAACAATAAATTTTATTTTAGGAACTGATAGTAATCAAGCAACTAATGATGTTCGTAATGCTGTTTCTCAAATTAGAAGTCAATTACCTCAAGATATTAATGAACCAATTGTTAATAGATTAAATTTTGCTGGAGGCGCAATCATTACTTATGCAGTATCTTCAGATAAGAAATCCACAGAAGAATTAAGTGATTTAGTCGATCGCACCATCGCTAGAGCCATTTTAAATGTACCCGGAGTCGCCACAGTTGAACGTTTTGGTGGAGTTGATCGCGAAATTCGAGTAGATTTAGATATTTCCCGTTTACAAGCTTATAATATTACAGCAACTCAAGTAAATCAACAAATAGCCAATTCTAATCTTAATTTACCCGGTGGGCGATCGGAAATAGGAGGTACAGAGCAAAATGTGAGAACCTTGGGAAGTGCAAAAACCCCCCAAGAGTTAAAAAATTATCCAATTATTCTTAATAATGGTGATACTATTGCCTTGTCTAGTTTGGGCGATGTTAGAGACGGTTTCAGCGAAGCGAGACAATCAGCCTACTTGAATGGTAAGCCAGTGGTGACTTTTTCCGTTAAAAGAGCTTCTGGTAGTACCCTCGTTACCGTAGAAGAGGGAGTGCAAAAAAAAGTTGAAGCTCTGCAAAAAACCCTTGATGAAGACATTAAAATACAACTAATTTTTACCCGTGCAGATGCAATTCGAGCCTCGTATCAGGGAACAATTTACGGACTATTAAGCGGTTGTATTTTAACAGTAATTACTGTGGGTATTTTTATTCGAGATTGGCGGGTAACTTTAATTACAGGTTTGGCTTTGCCTTTATCAATGATTCCTACTTTTGCGGTGATGCAAGCTCTTGACTACACCTTAAATGGTATGAGTTTATTAGCTTTAGCTTTAGCTGTGGGTAATTTAGTTGATGATGCCATTTGTATGATTGAGAATATCGATCAACACCTCCAAATGGGTAAAACACCCTATCGAGCAGCTTTAGATGGAGCAAAAGAAATCGGTTTGGCTGTAGTGGCAACCACCGCTACAATAGTAGCGGTTTTCTTACCTGTCGCTTTTATGGGAGGGATTCCGGGGCAGTATTTCCAACCTTTTGGGGTGACGGTGGCAGTATCAACGATGTTTTCAACATTGGTGGCAACTACCATGACACCAATGTTAAGTGCCTATTTATTAAAGGGAAAATACGAACAAAAATATAATGGCAATGGTAATGGCACTAAAGCTAATCGTTTTCAACCCTATCGCACAGTTTTAAAATGGTCTTTAAGACATAGAATTACAACTTTATTATTAGCAGTTGCTTTCTTTATTGGGAGTCTGCAATTAATTCCCCATATCCCGAAAGGTTTATTTAGTAGTGGAGATGATGGTTTAAGTACAGTATCTATGGAATTACCTCCGGGTTCGACTTTAGCAGAAACTGAAGAAATATTTTCTGAAGTTGATAGTTACCTCAGACAAAATCCGGCTGTATCGAGTGTTTTAGGGGTATTAGGTGGAGATAGTAAAGTTAATACTGGTTTAGCTTATGTCAATTTAGTACCAAAACAGGAGCGAGAATTATCTCAACAGGAATTTGAAAACACATTGCGAGAATCTTTTAAAGAGATTCCGGGGGCAAGAATTGCTTTTGGTAGCAGAGGTGCAGGAGGAGGAGGTAAAGATTTATCCATTGTTTTAAAAAGTGAAAACGGAGAATTGTTAAATAAAACTGCGGCTGAGTTAGAAAAACAAATGCGGGAAATACCTGGTTTGGTGGAAGTTTCTTCTAGTAGTAGTTTAGTTAAACCAGAATTAGTAATTGAACCAAATCCGGCTAGGGCGACAGATTTAGGAGTTTCTGTGAGGGATATTGCTCGTACTGCTTCCCTTGCTTTAATTGGCGATATTGAGACCAATTTACCTAAGTTTAATTTGGCAGATAGACAAATTCCCATTCGTGTACAGATTAATCCCGAACAAAGAAAGGATATTAATACCCTTAAAAATTTGCAAATTCCGAGTAAAAACGGCGAATTAGTCCCTTTATCCGCAGTTGCTACCCTTCGCTTAGGAAGTGGCCCAGCAGAGATTCAACGCTTTAATCGGGCGCGTCAAGTTAGGGTGGAAGCTAATTTACAGGATATTTCTTTGGGAAGTGCTTATACTCAGGTTAACCAATTACCAATTATGAATCCTTTACCTACCGGAGTTGATCAACAACCTGACGGTAATGCCGAAATTATGCGGGATGTATTTGGACGTTTTGGCACTGCTTTAGCTTTTGCTGTTTTCTGTATCTACGGAATTTTGGTTTTACTTTACAATAATTTCCTTTATCCTTTGGCAATTTTGGTGGCTTTACCTTTATCTGTGGGCGGTGCGTTGTTAGGTTTATTGGTAACTCAAAAGGAATTGGGATTGTTTGCCCTCATTGGTATTGTGTTATTAATGGGCTTGGTAACTAAAAATGCGATTTTACTGGTAGATGCCACTTTAGATGGTCAAAAACAAGGAAAAAGACGGTTTAAAGCTATTATTGATGCTGGAGTATCCCGTTTACGTCCAATTGTGATGACTTCTATTTCTACAATGGCGGGAATGATGCCCATTGCCCTGGGTTTAGGGGCAGATGGAGAAGTCAGAAGTCCAATGGCGATCGCAGTTATTGGTGGTTTTAGTACATCAACTATTTTAACTTTAGTGGTTGTACCTGTTTTATTTAGTTATATTGATAGTTTAGTTAAGGGTTTAGGACGAGTATTTAGGAAAGAAAAAAATCAAGAAATTGAGGAGAAGTTATGGTTAACCACAAGTGATAAAAATTAGTTTTAGCTCAAGAGGAATTAAGGATTAGCTTTTAAATTTTAGCTTTTTTACTATTCACTATTAATTATTCACTCTTTATCGTATTATGTAGAAAGAACCATCAAATAATAACAAAATTGGCAATATTAACTATTAAGATGAGAAAATAATCGGGCTTAATTATGTTAAATCAGTTTCGTGTTCTTTATCCCCAAGGTAGTATAATTAGTGAATTGGCTGCTATCTCAAATGGTAAGTATGTAGTTAGGGTTTTACTTCAAATAGATGGTGTTACCTTAGCTACGGGTTTAGCGGCTGCTGAAACTGTAGAACAAGCAGAAGATCGAGCTAGAGATAGAGCTTTGGCTATAGTCAATCTTAACTCTGAACCTATCCCTCAGAAAAATAATAAAACAACTAAATCTGTAAGTAAAACTCTTGTTACATCTTCCTCAATAACAAAAAAACAGGAAAATAATCATTTACCCAATACCGAAGTATCGGCTAAAATTACCAATCCTATTAACTCAGTTGAGCCTAATTTAAGTTTAGAAAACCAAAATTTAGAAGGGACTCAATTGGAATTAGTTGCTACTGATATTCAATTAAAAGATAGTTCTACTAATTATGCTCAAATTAATGAGACAGAGAATCAAGAAATATCTTCTTCCGATCAATCTGATGATTTTTCTGATGTAATTGCTAGAACTAATTTAGAACTAAAAAGATTAAATTGGACTAACGAACAAGGACGCGATTACTTGCTACAAACCTATGGCAAGCGATCGCGTCAATTGCTCTCAGATGAGGAGTTACTCGAATTTCTCCATTATTTAGAAACTCAACCCTAATCGACAGGATTGATAGCTGAGAGGCTACGGTTAATTACTTGGTCAATTAATCCATATTCTTTTGCTTCTTCAGCAGACATAAAAAAGTCTCTATCAGTGTCTTCAGCTATTTTATCCAAAGATTTTCCCGTATGATTAGCTAAATGTTGATTAAGTAATGCTTTGAGATAGAGTATTTCTTTAGCTTGGATTTCAATATCAGTAGCTTGTCCTTGTGCGCCACCTAAAGGTTGGTGAATCATAATCCTAGAATTAGGCAGACTCATGCGCTTGCCTTGAACTCCAGCACTAAGCAAAAATGCTCCCATAGAAGCCGCTAAACCCACACAAATAGTACACACATCAGGGCGAATTTGGTTCATGGTGTCAAAAATCCCCAATCCTGCGGATACTGAACCACCCGGAGAGTTAATGTACAAATATATATCTTTTTCTGGGTCTTCCGCTTCTAGGAATAATAACTGCGCCACAATTAAATTAGCTAATTCATCGGTGACGGGTTGTCCTAAAAAGACAATTCTTTCTCGCAGGAGTCGAGAATAAATATCAAAGGCGCGTTCGCCACGACCTGATGTTTCAATAACTGTAGGTATCATTTAATCTCAATTTTATTGGGTTATTATCTAATTTTAACTAGGTATTGAAAATAATTGCTTCAATTTCTGCTAATGTTTTGTTTAAATCATCATTAACTATCTGATATTCAAAATCATAACTGAAGGCAATTTCTTCTTTTGCTCTAGCTAAACGTTTATTGATAGAACTTTCATCTTCATCTCCCCTACCTCTCAATCGTTTCTCTAGCACTTCCAGAGAAGGGGGTAAGATAAATATTCTTACCGCATCAGGAAAAATTTGTTGGACTAAAGTAGCACCAACTACTTCTATTTCTAAAAGTACCAATTGACCTAAATCTAGTTGCTGTTGTACTTTTTGCTTAGGAGTTCCATAATAATTACCTGCATATTCTGCCCATTCTAATAGCTCATTAGCGGCAATCATCCCTTTAAAATCTTCTTTTGTCAGGAAATAGTAAGATTTCCCGTCAATTTCTCTAGGACGAGGTTTTCTAGTGGTAGCAGATATGGACAGATATATTTCTGGATACTTGGCTAGTAGCGATCGCACTATTGTTCCTTTTCCTACGCCACTAGGCCCAGTAATGACAATTAATTGTCCTAATTTCATTTCTTAGCTGTTATTTTGTGAATCCTTATTAACCACAAAGCGATGGGCTACAGTTTCTGGTTGAATTGCTGAGAGAATCACATGGCTAGAATCTGTGATAATCACCCCTCTAGTGCGTCTTCCGTAGGTAGCATCAATTAAATGTCCTTTTTCCTTAGCTTCTCCAATAATACGTTTGATTGGAGCAGATTCTGGGCTAACGATGGCAATTACTCGATTAGCTGAGACAATGTTACCAAAACCGATATTAATTAGTTGTATATCCATAGATTATGGTGTGTTTGTTTAATTTTATTCTTACCATCTCATGTTATAGATTATAATTGCTGATTACAAGCCTAAATTGTAATATTTTACTAAATTTTAGATATTTTTAGCTTTTTTGCTTAGTAGATTTAGTTCTAAGTCATTTATTTAGGATTTGCTGAACTCGTTTTTTTTTGCGGACTAAGTAGTCATAGGGAAGAACGGCCGTTCGCCCGTACAGTAGTCAGGAGCTTTATAGCGGTTATCAGTCTCCTGAAGTACAGTAAAATCTTCAAGAATCATTAGATATTTACCGTATTATGATAATAATTCATATAATATTTGACGCGCTTTATTGGCTTCAATATTAAAACCAGTAATTGTGAGAAAATAACAAAACAGAAACATTCCTATTAGAACTAAAGATATTACTAAAATATCAAAATCAATTATACCTGTGGTAATAATTGATACTATTAATGATAATAAGCATAATAATCCTATAGCAACTAAAGGAAACGTCCACAATGCCAAAAATGCTAATACCAATGGATGTAGCTCCATAGTTATCATAATTTTACTACCATTTTCATGGAAAGAAAAACTCCCATTAATAATTGGTAAAAAGGAATTGCGATAACGAATAATTCTCTTAATTTGAAAACCTGATTCAGATAGCTCGCCTTCAAAAATTTCTGGTCTGTTTTCAAATAATTGCCAATTTTTTCTGGGTTCAGCTATTGAATCAAAAAGTCGGCAAATTATTTCTGTTCTGCTTAAATTTGAATCTATGGTGAATTTTCTATAAGGTAATTGAAAAAACATGACAATGTTAGTTCGTATTTCGTAGTAGGGGGCGAACGGCCGTTCGCCCGTACAGCGATTCGTGATTTTTAGAAATGATAAGTTTAATTAATATTTAAACAGTAAAATAAAAATATAATATCCAAATTAATTAACTTTTTTCTAGGCAAAATGCTAGGCAAAATGTTCCATTCAGAAACATTAGCTCACTGAGCATCATTTCTGCTAATTTTCAGTTATAAATTCCTTTTCAAGCTCGTCAAGCTTGTCTAAAATCTCAACAAATTTTTCTCCAAAAGGAGTCAGTGAATATTCAACACGAGGTGGAATTTCTGGATAAGCATAGCGTTGGAAAATTTTATAATTTGTTAGTTTTCTTAAACGTTCATTTAATACTTTTGTTGTTAGTCCCTCAACACTACGCTCCATTATACCAGGTCGGCAAATCCCTTGCCGTACTAATTGAATGATTGTAAGTGACCATTTACAACCTAAAATATCTTCAGCCATTTTGAGTGTTGAAGTTTGCTTAACAAAAATATTCAATTTTTTTTGTTCAACCATTGGCTTTAATCCGTACTTAAAAGTGCCTACCTTACCAAATCGTACCTGCTTTCGCTACTTTTGCGATTTTGATAGAGTAATTTTACAATCCAATTAAAAAGTACAAATTATGAAATCAAAAGTAACTTTTTATCATGCTGGTTGTCCAGTTTGTATCAGTGCTGAAGAAAATATTGCTCGTGCTCTCGATCCTAATCGCTATGAATTAGACATTATTCATTTAGGTGAAAAAAAAGAAAAGATCGCAGAAGCAAAAGTACAAGGAGTAAAATCTGTTCCAGCATTAATATTAGATAATCAACCTTTTCATATCAATTTTGGTGCATCCATAACTGATTTAGAATAAATTTCAGCTTCTATTTTTTGCAGCTCTCTCGCAATTGAGATGAGCTGCATTTGTAATACTATATTTTGATTCAAGTTCTTATTGCTCCTTGAAGATCTACGGTCGGAACATAAGACGTGATTTCTGGGTTAATCAATTTTTTAAGAGAGTATAATTACTAAAATAAACTATTTAGTCGAAGTATTTTTCTCAGGGAAGATAGAGACGATTGTCTATCCCAATAAGAGATAATTGTATAAAAGTTGAATTTGAGTTGGGCTAATTTTAAATATTATTGAGAATTATCAAGATAAGTAAACAAATAGGGATAAAAATGTAACTTTTTTTTTCTTTATTTATTTTTTTTTAACTATATCTAAATTTAGTTAAACATACTTGGTAGTAGTTCTTATAATTAGCTTTAATACAAGTAATTACTACCCAAGTAAGGATTCTATATATATACTTAATTTTGAGCAATAAATAAATGTCTGAACATCCAGAAGAAAAGGTATTGTCCCAGAAGTTTCTACGGGAACTTTCCATCAGACGTAGTGTAAAACTTTTAGAGGGAAAACGGAAAAGGATTAAAGAGGAAATAGAGCAATTAATAACTCATATATCCTTATTAGTTCCCATAGCGGCTAAAGGTTGTCCTACTTCTCCAGAAAATCATACAGAATTATTACAAGAGGCTGTTAACCGTTTAGGTGATGATGCTTTTGCCCAATTGTTTATTCAAATTTTACAGGAGTTAAAATAAATTAAGAATAAATTTATAGTGATTAGCAGTTAGCCGAATACTGAATACTGAATACTGACTACTCCCAAAACCCGTAACTTAAATGCGTGACAGCTTACTATTGCTTTGTCTATTCAGCCTTCATCCTTTTTAATTTTGCTTCCCCAATCCCTAAAAGTTTTTTTCCAAAATTCTGTAACAATAAATTGCAGAAATGATTATAAATCAACTAAGGAAAATTATGGCAGGTAAAATAAAGAAAGGCGCACTAATTCATGTGGTTCGAGAAAAACTAGAAAATAGTCTAGAAGCTAAAGCAAGTGATACTCGCTTTCCAGACTATATGTTTAAAAGCAAAGGTGAAATTCTCGATATGACTGAGGAATACGCCCTAGTTAGATTTTATGTACCAACACCAAGTGTTTGGCTACGTATAGATCAACTAGAACTAGCTGAATAAAAGGTAAATTAATCATGAATCCCATCACCACAACTTCCATTTCTTGTAAAGCTCCAAAAGTAACGGTTATAGGGGCTGGAAAAGTTGGCAGTACCTTAACTCAACGTATTGCCGAGAAAGATTTGGCTGATGTGGTGTTATTGGATATAGTCGAAGGGCTTCCCCAAGGAATAGCCCTTGATTTAACTGAAGCTCAAGGCATAGAATTGCATAGCTGTAAAATCCTTGGCACAAATGACTATGCTGATACAGCTAATTCAGATATTATCGTGATTACTGCCGGATTAGCTCGTAAACCAGGTATGAGTCGGGATGATCTTTTACACATTAATGCGAAAATTGTGGTCGAGGCAGCCCAAAAATCCTTAATGTATTCTCCCCATGCCATTTTTATGGTTGTTACTAATCCCCTTGATGTGATGACCTATTTGGTTTGGAAGATGACTAATTTACCTTATCCACAAGTAGTTGGTATGGCAGGAGTTTTGGATTCTTCTAGGTTACAAGCTTTTATTGCTATGGAATTAGGAGTTTCTATGGCAAATGTCAATGCGATGGTGTTAGGAGGCCATGGCGATTTAATGTTGCCTCTATTGCAATATTGTAGTGTTAGTGGTGTTCCCATTACAGAAATTATGGATTCAACTACTATTAAAAGATTAGTAGAACGTACCCGCAACGGTGGGGCTGAAATTGTTAAACTCCTAAAAACTGGTGGTGCTTTTTATGCTCCTGCTTCTTCTGCTTGTTTAATGATTGAATCTATGCTCAGAAATCAATCTCGCATTGTACCTGCTGCTGCCTATCTTCAAGGGGAATATGGACTTAATGATATTTTTATTGGTGTGCCTTGTCGTTTAGGCTGTCGTGGTGTCGAACAAGTATTAGAAGTAAATTTAACTGCGGAGGAAAAACAGGCTTTACACGCTTCTGCGGCTTCTGTTCGTTCTAATATTGATTTAGCTTGGCAAAATCTAAAAAAATAAATAGGGTTTGCTGAAAAAGTTGGCTGGCAGTATTCGGCTAATAGCTAACTGCTAATCGCTAATACCTTTTGCGTAACATCAATTATTAATTAATATTCTATCTTTAGGTAGAACTCAAATGATTCAATCGGGGGATGTTTATCTGAATTTTTCTTCTTAATATGGAAATAAGTTAATAAAAATGGAGAAAAATTTTAATGAGTATCAATAATATTTCTGATAGAAACATTACATTTTTAGATAAAGTAGTTAAATCCGGCAATTTAGAAAATATTTACGAAGCTAGAGATTTAACTGAAGTTGTGTTTCGTACTATGCGTGATTTAATGCCTAATGAAACCGTAGATAAAGTGGTTTCTGAATTAAAAATAGAGTCTTTAGAATCTTTACCCACTGCTACTAGAAACTTTCAAGAAGATATAGATATTAGTAAATTATGGCAGGATACAAATCCTATAGTATATTGGCTCAGTCGATTGCGCTCTCCTTTGACAATTGATGATGAAGTTTTCATTCGCCGAATTGAACAAGAAGGCGGTATGCCAAGTAATACAGATGGTGAAACTGTAACCAGAGCAGTCTTTACAGCTACTAAAGCTGAATTAAGTAACGAGCGTATTAAGGAAATTGCTCAATTTTTGCCGGGTAAAATTCAACAACTTTGGCAATCTGCTTAATTAATTATTTTTTAAGGGTTTCTCTTAACCCTTGGTCATCTGATTAAGTTGTTAAGAAAAATATTTTAATAAGTTATTTTTTAAGGCTAAATCTAAACTGTAACGAGTTATTAAAAAGCAAAATATATTTTCTATTCCTAGAATAAATAAAACAATAAGATTATCAAAACTTGTTTCTAATCCTAAAGTTCTAATAATAGCAAAAGCTAAAACTGCTCCGTCCTTAAGATGGGGATTTTGGTCATTTCTAATAATATAACGATAGGTGACGGCAAAAAGAAATCCTGTAGCGATAGGAATAATTAGATTGAAAATATTAATTTCTGAGCTTATATTATTGAAGAAAAAGTTAACTATTTTAGTAAAAAAATAAGCGATACTAAATACAAAAGCTCCTAAAATTCCGGCTTTGACTGATTCTATTCTTTCTTGTACTAACACTATTCTCAAATTAAATACTAAAACATAAAGCTGAAATGTATCATAAAAGATGCTCTTAAAGTAAGCAATGCTAACAATAATTAACATAATGCTGTAATTAGCCATTTGTTAATTGAGTTAAACTCTACCATAACGGGCTATTTTTAATTGTTCCGGGTGTTTTTGATTATGTAACCAAGCCCAAAGTTGATCTCCCAAGGAAAAGTGCCACCATTCGTTAGGATGACGTAAAAAACCAACATAACCCATAATTTGATCTAATAATACTCGCTTATTATGATATTCTTGCTCGATTAAATTATTACTATTTTGATAATAATTAGGATAAGAAATTTCTGAAACTTCATCTATTGCTCCTCCCATATTAATAGTTTTATCCTCACTATTTACTAAGGTAACATCAATGGCTGCTCCTGTACTGTGAGGCGGTGGAGTAGCAGGATTATGATTCGGAACTGCCCAAAATTGATAAACTTCTTGCCAAATATTATCTTTGATTTCTGTTGATAATTCCTCAAATTTTAAACCTTTTTCTTGTAATAACAAATTAAAGGTATGATTGACCATAAATTGTTGAACTTGTATCGGTCGATAGGCATCAAAAATTTTAATTTTCCACCCAGATTTTATTATTTGTAAATAATTCTGTGCTTCTATTAAAGAATCTAAGACACTTTGACGCAAATAATAAGGAGATTTACCTTGATAATCTGCCCCTAGTTTTTGATAAGGGTGAGGGGTTTCTACGGCAAATTTATCTAAAGGAATTGGAATTAATAGTTCATTACATTCTTTAATCTGTATTTGTTGATAAGGTTTCATGAAAAATTGGTTATTGACTATTAGTTATTAGTTATTAGTTATTAGTTATTGGTTATTAGTTATTAATAATAAGGTAAGATGGGCAATGCCCACCCTACTTTTTTTGTAATTAATTTTAACTGACAAGATGTTCGTAGTACTAAGCAAATTCAAAATTACTAGAATTATTAATTTCTGATAAACTAACTCCTTGGAAAATTGCTATTACATTTTCGCTTAAGTCTGGTATTGTTAATTCTACTCCCCTATTACCTTCAATAAATTGTAAATTGCTAAAAGTAATTGGTTGTTCATTAATAGTTAAACCAGCAATACCAATAATATCAATATCTTTTTCAAAGTCAAGAATCAGGTTAGCTTGATTAGGTAAAGCATCATTAACTATCCAAAAGCGATCGCTTCCTTGTCCACCTACTAAGATATTATTACCTACACCAGCATATAAAATATCGTCACCATCTCCACCATAGAGACGATTGCCACTACTTCCACTTCTAGCATCGAGAATATCATCACCATTACCACCAAAAAGGCGATCACTAATACCAGCATAAAGAATATCATTGTCTGAGCCACCATAAAAGCGATCGATAATAGTCGAATGTGGGGATTTTAGATTAATAGTATCTTCTCCTGCACCACAGAAAACCAGATAACTATTATTAGATGTAGATATTGAAATATTAGAATCAGCTTGAACAGTACCGAACATTAGAGAAGTTTCCACCAGAGTAATAGCTGTTGAATCAATGACTTGAATTTTTGTAGATGAATAATTAAAAGCTGGTGCATTATTTTCATCTAAAATCATGGCATAAATGTAATAATCACCATCAGGAACATTTTCTACATCCCAAACAAAACTACCAATACCATCGGTTTCAGGTAAATCATCTGTAATCAAAAAGCCATCAAAATCTCTATTATTATCATCATAAAATAGGCTAATTGTTGCCTTTGAATCAGCGTCAAAAGCATTATAATTAATCGTTATTTTTGTTCCTTGGGTATTTAATTCTGGTTCTACATATTCGATCGCAGGAGCTATTGAATCTCGAAATCCACTGTATTTAATATTTTCTAATCCGTTGGTATTAACAATTTCTAAATCCCAAATACCAGCACTTGGAGCATCGACAATAACAGTTTTTGTAGTCGAATTACTTAAATTATTAACAACGGCGATATTATTAGCAGCAAAATCTTGTTCCTCAATAAAATTACCTGTAGGGGTTTTAACTCGTAAGTTAATTGATTCTGTCGCAGCATTATCCCATTCTGCGGACATCATTAACCATTTAGTATTATCTTCTACTTGCCAACTACTAATTAAAGGAAGTTCTTTAGCACTAGAAATTTTTTTTACTATACCATCATCAAATATTTGATAACCTCCATAGAGAGCATAGTTATTTAAAGAAGCTATAGGAACAGATAATTTGCCATAAACAAGATGATAATCATTATTTGTTTTTAGGTCATTAGTGTATTGTCGTCTATAAGTGGCAGAGCCAAGTTCTTGACCTCTAAGACCTGCTAAACTATACAAAAAACTATTTCCAAATGTAGCTTTGCCATTAGCGGTAAAATTATAATCACCTCTATCGTCTTGAGAATAATATTTAGCCGAGCCTTCAAGATTGATAAGAGAACTTTGAAAGTTTAAAGTACCTTCAACTTTAGTTGTGGCATTAATAAAATCCATCTCTCCATTACCATTCAAGGTTAATGAGATTTTTATATCAGGAGTAACTAAAGCTGTTAATTTCATCTCAGAGTCAATATCTATTTGACCAGAGATTTTAGTATCATCTTCATCCCACTCTCCCTCTACTTTAATGGAAATTGGCTCCATGACTAAGTTTTTAGGCAGTTTTTTTAATTTATCAGGTAAAAAACTAAACCCTATTCCAAATAATTTAGTAACCGAATCGCTATTATAGGGGGCTAAATTTTTGCTCCCTCCCTTAACACTATTAATAAATAAAGGAAGACCAAATTGATGTAAAGGAATGGGAACAGGAAGAGGAGCATCAATAATAATGTCATCTAAAGCCAAATTTGGTTGCCACTGAAATCCCGCTTCAAATTCTAGTAAAGGAACTGGAACTTGAGTATTTTTATAGACAGGAAAAGGTAACTGTATTTGGCCTTTTCCTGTTACTTTAGTTACGTTTCCTTGTTGTGTTTCTATGGCTATGCCTAAATCACTAAGTTCAAAATTACCGATGCTAAAGCTTGTAGTTAATTCTCCTTTAATATCGACAATACCGTTATTAATTTGAATAAAATTATTATCTTTCAAATCTAATTTAAGAGATAAATCTCCCAAATCTAATTCAAGAAATTTAGCTAAAGAAGTTAAATCTAGTAAAGTAAGTTCGCCTTGAATTTTTAAAATGTCTTGGGAATAATCGTACTCTATTTCTCCTTGAGCATCGGCAATATTCATCATGCTAAATAAGGCGAAAGGTTCTGAAGGAAAGGTAACTTTACCTGTTTGTGAACCAAATCCAATGCCATTTTGTCCAATAAATAAAGCATCTTCACCTACTAATTTTATGGTTGGTTCAGAACCAAGTACCCAATTAAACCCTTGATTTGGCATAGTAAACTCACCTTGAAGTTGAATAGCATCAGGGCTAATTTCGATACTTTCAAACTTAATTTCTAAACCAGCTAAATCAAAGTCATTAGTTAAATGATTTGTTTCTTGAAAAGAGGAACTTTTACCAGTGCTAAATGGTATTTCAAAGTCACCTTGAAACAGAGGCTGAGATATATTGCTAATTAGAGATGTTACAATACCGTCAGTAATTTTAAGACTGGTTTGACTCAATTCTGCGTGGGTGGCTTCGACTTTTAATATTTGTTTAATACCGTCTTTGCGTCCAATTAAAATAGTGCCTTGTGCATCACAATCTCCATCATTATCAATATCTTTAAATTGTCCATTAACAGGTTTAATAATAAAGGGACTTGTATCAAAACAAGAGTCTATATAAATATCTAATTTTTCTGTATTATTACTAACATCAACTTCATCATCAGTAGTAGTAGCAGAAGCTTCCAGAGTAACTTCACCAGATTCTTGAGCCATAACAGTTACATATAATATAGCCGGATCGGGATTAAAATAGTTACCTAAAGGACCACCACTAAATGTAATTGTATTTCCGCTTATTTGTAAATCTAAATCTGGATTATCGCTATATGCTTCCAATAATTCTAATTCTTGGGGAACTATGTGAGTTAATTCAAAATAATTGCCAACAAAATTAGGATTGTGGATGATGTTATCAACTTTAATTATATAAGTAAACTGATTGCCAATTTTTTGACTATCAGCAGCAACTATGTCAACATCTAAATCAACATCTGGTGGTAATAAAGAAAGAATTAGTGTATAATCATAGCTACCTTCTATCAGTTGATTGTATTGATTAGGCTCAAAAGCATAGGGTTCATTATCAACTAAATCTGAAAAGCCAGTGTAGGATTGACCGGGTAAAAAAGGAATATTCCACTTGTACATTGTCTCAACAGCTAAATTAGCTGCTCCACCCAGATTACTTAAGCCAAAATAATCATTAGCACTACCTCCTTCAGGGATAAAACCTAAAGCTAAAGCTGCGTTAGCCGTAATATTATCGGATACTGTAAATGTGTATATGTCTGTAGAAAGCCAATAAAAATAACTGTCTTCTCCAACTTGTTCAGCAGTATAATATAGGTTTGAAGTTGTTTCTATTGTATCTCCTAACTCTAAAGTACCTAATTTATAAGAATTAATATCTCCACCTGATTGGGTAACTTGTAAGGTTGCTTGGTCAAAAGTCGTTTTTACTTCTTCATTTTCAGTGTAGAAAACTGCAAAATTGGGATCATTAATTAATAAATTGTTTTCAAAGACTGTTCCTTGGCTTAAGATTACAAAATCGTGGGGAAATAATTCGGTACTCATAATTCACCTCCACCAACCTGATAAAAAAAATCAGACAGCTTCAAATTAATAATATCAATTTAATAATTTAAGTTAAACTTAGTTTTTTAAAACTTTTAAGTAATTAGTAAATCTTGGATATATTCTTTGTTTTATTTAATTTATACTTCTATTTTATGCTTATTAATTCTTGAAATTAATTCTTGAAATTATTTTGCAATCAAAATACACTATTCTTAGTAAATCTTTATATTAAAAATAGTCATAAAATCTATCTCTTAAGCTTGTTAAAAATAAATTATTATTTTCAATAAGTAATATCATTCTTTGTAATCATTTATTTACATTTCCTCTGGTCTATCGATAGATTTATATCTTTACTACTATCTATCCAGTGTTATGATTATAAGCCAGTAAATTTTTTATTTTAATTGATACTCAACAGGAGAAAAAATGACAGACTGGCAAGTAATTAGTGGAGGAGTCACCGCACCAAGAGGATATAAAGCAACAGGGATTACAGCAGGTTTAAAGCCTTCTGGATCACCAGATTTAGCCTTAATTTGGTCAGATACGGAAGCGATTGCCGCAGGGGTATTTACCACTTCAGTAGTTAGGGCAGCTTGTGTCGATTATTGTCGTCAAAAATTACAGGAAAAACATAGTATTCGTGCCATTTTATGTAATGCAGGGCAGGCTAATGCAGCCACAGGGGAGTTAGGGTTACAGGATGCTCTTGAAAGTGCCAATTTAGTCGCTAAACAATTAAATGTATCCCCTGATTCTATTCTTTTAGCCTCCACAGGAGTTATTGGGCAACGGATTCGCATGGATGCAATGCGCACAGGTATCCCTAAGTTAGTCCAGGCTTTATCTTCCGAGGGGGGAGATGCAGCCGCTAAAGCCATTATTACCACAGATTTAGTAACTAAGGAGATTGCTCTAGAAACTATTATTGATGGCAGAGCTGTGCGTATTGGTGGAATTGCCAAAGGCTCAGGGATGATTCACCCGAATATGGCTACCATGCTCTCCTTTGTTACCTGCGACGCTGCGGTTTCTACTAATTTATGGCAAGAAATGTTAACTAGAGCAGCAAAGGCTAGCTTTAATCAAATTACTGTTGATGGAGATACTAGCACCAATGATAGCTTAATTGCTCTGGCTAACGGTGAATCTCGGACTCCAGCCATTACAGAAATGGATAAAAATGGGCAAAAATTAGAAGCAATGCTCACAGAAGTTTGTCAATATTTAGCTAAAGCCATTGCCCGTGACGGTGAGGGTGCAACTTGTTTAATTGAAGTACAAGTATCCGGCGCTTCCGATGAAAAATCTGCCCGTCAGGTGGCAAAAACCATAGTTGGCTCATCTTTAGTTAAATCCGCCGTTTTTGGACGTGATCCTAACTGGGGAAGAATTGCTGGTGCTGCTGGTCGTGCTGGAGTACAATTTAATCAAGAAGATCTACGCATTCAGTTAGGTGATTTTATTTTAATGGAAAATGGGCAACCCCAACAATTTAATCGCCAAGCTGCCAGTAATTATCTCAAACAAGCTGCTGCGGGTGCTTATTTAAAGGAAGATACTGTACTAATTCAAGTATGTATTGGTAATGGTAGTGGTTTTGGTATTGCTTGGGGTTGTGATTTAAGTTATGACTACGTAAAGATTAATGCGGAATATACCACTTAAAATTCTGTGTTACCATCGTTTCCATTAGTCAATGAAATAAATAAGGCTTGATTTTTAGCTGTATAGCAACTGATAACTGAAATGACAATTTGGGTAAACGAAAAAATCGATCCTTGTGGTATAGTCTATTCTTGCATTGCTTGTCGTGACGAACAAGCAGCTAAGGATTGTCATAAATCATGGGAAGATAGCTTTTCTGAAGAAGAAAAATCCCAAGGTTGGATTGCCTGTTTAAGGACTGTTGAATCTTGGGATGATGTACCTGTTAATGCTCTAAAATTGAGTTATTAACTTTATTGTTTTAGAAGCTTAGAAGTTTAGAAGTTGATAAGTTAATAGTTAATATCGACTTATCAACTATTATTTTGGATTATATTCCACACTTTTATATTTCTATATTTCTTCAATTCAATAATTTTTTATTATGAACTCAAGTTTAACAATATTCAATCCTTAATATTAAAATTTTTAACTTTAATGTCAGTACCAATAAAAACTCCTACCTTTAATGATTTATCTTTTAAGAAATTAGCAAATAATAGTCAGTTAGATAATATTAAAGCTCATTTAGACCTAATTTTATTATCTTTGGAATCTTTGGCTGATATAACTTCAGAAACCATACTCAATGCTGCTAAAGAATTAAAACTAAATATCACAATTACCAATAGAGTTGAATTTTGGCGTTTACGACAAGCAAATCCTCTCAGAAAAAGTTCGGGAGGCAGAAAAAAGTTAGATGTAGAAGAAGCAAAATCATTAGTTTTAATTATCTGTTATATTGCCTATCAACATCAGGAATTAATTCGTCGCGCCGTTACTTTACTAGAAGATACCACCGCCCAAAATCAACCGCTTCATCGAGTTAGCTTACTCGGAGACTATCTTGATAAATTTACCAACACTTATCAAGATAGAATGCAAGAAGATAATATATCTCCTGAAAAATTACAACATTTAGCTTTGAAATTATTAATAGATTTACTTTTCTATAGTTCTACTAATGGCCATCGTCGCCTTTGGTTAGCTCTTTTAGATTATTCTAAAATTAAGAAATAAAATAATAAATAATAACTAATAATCATTATGGTATCACTGGTTAAACGCTATACACCTCCTACTTGTAGTTTAGAAATAGTTGGTAAAATGTCTTCCTTGTCAATTTATATGCAAAAACCTATACTAAAAGAATTATATTTTCAGTTAAATTTTGACGATCCTCGTTTACCAACTGAAAAACAAATTACGATTAGAGGCGATCGCACTTCACTAGATTTTTTATGCAACACTGTTCAGCAGTATGTGCAGCAATTTCTCTCACAAACAACGAACTATTCTAAGGTATCTCAATTACCCTCGTCATCTTCAGCCCCCTATTTACGCTCCCAAGGATTACTTAACCATAAATTCTATTTTGGTAATCTTAGCCAAGAAGCCTCTCAACAGTCGATTTTATTAAGTGCAGTACAATTGTTTGATTTAGCTAATGCTTTAGATGAATATAAGCAAGAAATGCTGCATTTACCCGAATTATATAGTTCTAAATCCCGTAAACTTATTCCTATTTTTACAAGTGCCGCCGTAGTAGTAGCAGCAGTAGGATTGACTGTAGGTATTAAATTATTCCAACAATCTTCAACCACTTCCGAATCTGTTGCTAATAACCCCATTCCTGAAATAATACCAACAACCCCAAAAAAAGAGCAATCAGACGTTATTCCTCCCAAACCATCTGATAATCAGCCTATTGCTCCAGCAAATGTACCAAAACCTCTAACCACCAGACAAAAATTATCACCGCCTTCTGTGGTGAATCCGCCTCAACCTCCTAAATTAGAGGAAAATAGAGTAAATCCGGCTCAACCTCCTACATTGAATGAAAAACCTTCGGAATTAGTGATTATTCCTCAACCTCAACCTAAACCACAAGAATCAGAAACACCAACTATTGTTATTACTCCCCAAACAACAGAAACAAAACCATCGCCGATATTAGAAAATCCCACAGAAGTACCAACTCTTCCAGATAATCCTCAAATAATAGAAAATCCCACAGAAACACCAAATATGCAAAATAATTCTGATTTAGGGTTTAATTTATCTAAATCACCTATTTCGGAAAGCAATCTTGATGATAATTTATTTAGTAATTCCAGAAATGATATTACCTATCCCATAGAAGAAGAAAATACATCTGCAACTGATTCTTTAATTAATAGTAATGAAACCAAAACAGCTTTTAATAACGATCCTCAAATCACAGAAGTAAAAGATTATTTTCAAAAAACATGGCAGCCCATAGAAGGTTTAAAAGAAACTTTAGAATATCGTTTAATTATTAACAAAAAAGGTCATCTTCAAACTTTAATCCCATTAGGATATGCCTCTGAAGCTTATTTACCACAAGTTGATTTTCCTTCAAGTAATCAAGCCTTTGTTTCTCCTTTATCAGAAAATCAAAAACAAACAATTCGCCTAGTTTTAGAGCCAAATGGGAATGTCTCAACTTTTTTAGAAAGTGGTTTATAGTTAATTAATAATTAAGATAAAATATTAATATTGAGAGGATAAAATCATGAAAAAAAGATTAACTACAGGTTTACTAATAATATCTATATCACTAATAAGCACAATTACTTGCGATCGAGTTGCTTTATCAATACCAACAACAAAAACAGAACAAATTAGAGAATTATTAGAGATAACCGGCTCTGGAGATATTGGTGTTCAGGTAATGGAATCTATGGTAGTACAAATGAGACAATCAACACCAAATGTTCCTAGTGAATGGTGGGATAAATTCATGACAAAACTCGATCCAAAAGAGCTTACTGAACTTGTGGTGCCAATTTATGAAAAACATTTTACCGAAGAAGAAATTACGGCAATGCTTGAGTTTTATAAAAGTTCAGTTGGTCAATCTATAATATCAAAAACATCAGTTGTTACCCAAGAAAGTA
>CAYPSO010000020.1:23652-52228 GCA_964413275.1 uncultured bacterium
AAAAATTAGATAATTTAGGATTAAGAATTGGTTGTATAAATATTTGAAATTCATCGATTTCCATTAGATGACGAGGAACAGATTTATCATCAGAACAAGTCGCTTCGAGATCGACAATTAAATAATAATTTTGAGTAATTTGAAGAGTATCAGTTTTTATCATCATAGATTTATGGTTTTGACCATAATAAAATCTATTGTATAATTAAACTCCCCGAGTAAGATTCGAACTTACGACCAATCGGTTAACAGCCGACCGCTCTACCGCTGAGCTATCGAGGATTGTTTCTTTTCACAGTTATTAATTATAAACATAAAAACTATCATTTGACAACCCCCTTTAAAAAAAATTTTGTGAGAATGATAAGTTTCAAGTTATGGTAGAATTGTCATTTATTTTTTTGACCCCCCATGCTAGTACATCGTCGTCTTCCCGTATGTTTATCATTTCTTTCGACGGATTTACCAATTTTGCAAACAGTGGAAACATCTGCCACGTTGTATCAAAAAGATCGAGAAAAGTTTCATTTACTTTTACATCAAGAAGATTATCCCCAATCAATTACCGAAACTAATTCTTCAAACGCTCCTAAAAACAGATTAATTTGGTTAGAAATTTCACCTTATCGAGTTGTTATGACTATGCAGGGTAATGGACACTTAAATTATCGACATTTTTGGGAAAAAGGTGTTTATGGTACGAGTCGTTATTGGTTAAATGATAATTCTCCTGAAAACTTAAAGCAAACAACAACTTCCAACAGTCTCAACAATTACTTGCGTATGCGTAACTTTACCCGTAATTTACAATTAGAAGGTAAACCTTTACCCGAACATCTTAGAGTAGAATATGAATTATGGTCAGATAAGTTGCAATTAGGACATTATGTCGTTCACTTAGAAATTCATCACTAAAAAGAATTTAATAGTTATTTTTATCAGAATACAAAAATGGGAAACGAAACAATTACTTTACTTTCTAGCCGAGAAATCGAAAAAATGCGTGCCGCAGGGCGTTTAGCAGCCCAATTATTAGATTATTTAGCACCAATGGTACAACCGGGGGTAAGTACCTTAGAAATTAATGACGAAGCCGAAAGATGGACAAAAAAGCATAATGCCATCAGTGCGCCTTTGGGCTATCATAATTTTCCTAAATCTATTTGTACTAGCGTCAACGAGGTAATATGTCATGGCATACCCAACGCTAAACAAATCCTTAAAGATGGAGATATTATTAATATTGATGTTACCCCTATTTTAAATGGTTTTCATGGAGATACTTCTAAAACCTTTTTTGTAGGTACTCCATCTGCTAAAGCAAAAAAATTGGTAGAAGTCACAGAAGAATGTCTCAGAAGAGGCATAGCCTCAGTATCTCCTAATGGGCGTATTGGTGATATTGGTGCAGCGATTCAAGAATATGCGGAAGCTGAGGGTTTTTCAGTGGTACGAGATTTTGTTGGCCATGGTATTAATCGGGTATTTCATACTCCTCCTCAAGTACCTCATTATGGGACGAGGGGTACAGGAAAAAGACTTCGCCCCGGTATGGTATTTACCATTGAACCAATGATTAATGAAGGTACTTATGAAGCTAAAGTTTTGAAAGATGGTTGGACTGCTATTACTAAAGATAAAAAATTATCTGCCCAGTTTGAGCATACTATTGCTATCACTAAAGAGGGAGTAGAAATACTTACTTTACCATAGAAGTTAGCTGTAGTGTTTAGCTTAAATTTAAAAAATTTTAATAATGTGGACACAAATTAGTCAACAAATATCCGAAACCATCGGGCAAAAATTTGAGATTAAAAAACATCGTTCTGTTAGTGGAGGTTGTATTAATCAAGGATACTCCATTAGTGACGATGATTTAACCTATTTTATTAAGCTCAATCAAGCAACTAAATTAGAAATGTTTGCGGCTGAAGCTTTAGGTTTAAAACAAATATTAGCGACTCAAACAATAAAAGTTCCTCAACCAATTTGTTGGGGTACAAGTGGTGATTCTAGTTATATTGTGTTGGAATGGCTAGAATTTGGTGGGGGTAATAGTAGTGCATGGGAAGCAATGGGGCGAAATTTAGCCGCCATGCACAAGGCTAAAGTAGGAGATAATTTCGGTTGGGAAGTTAATAATACGATTGGTTCTACTCCTCAAATTAACACTTTTAATTCTAATTGGGCTGAATTTTTTGCTGAACATCGTATCGGTTATCAATTAAAACTAGCTCAAAGACGAGGGGGCAATTTTTCTAATCGCCAAACCATAGTGACGGTGATTAAAGAATATCTCAAGGAGCATAACCCTCAACCTTCCTTAGTTCATGGTGATTTATGGTCTGGAAATGCTGCGATTACCACCTTCGATGAACCAGTAATTCTCGATCCTGCCACCTATTATGGCGATCGCGAAACGGATTTAGCAATGACTGAACTTTTTGGAGGTTTTCCTGCTTCTTTTTATCGGGGTTATGATGCTGAATGGACAATAGATCATGGTTATCAGGAACGTAAAATTGTCTATAATCTGTACCATATTCTGAATCATTTTAACCTTTTTGGTGGTGGCTATGGTTATCAAGCTGAAGGAATGATTAAACAAATTTTATCTTTTTAAAGATTTAGTTCTAGAGGTAGGGTAAAGATATTAAATACAATATTTATATGATACACCAACATCCCTAGACTCAATATGTATATAAATTGACTCAATATGTATATAAATTGTTCCTCGGTTAATAGGTTGTATGAGAGTAATTTTCATTTTTAAGAAACTAAGGCAAAATCTGTGTCTAACACGCGATCGCAGATGGGAAATTATCGCTCTTTTGAAGTAGGTAAATCTATGGGTGTTGTTTGTGTACGATAAAAATCAATGCCACAGCTTTCCGCTTTCTTTGCCATCTGACGAATGTATGCTTGTCTAGCTTCTATACCTTCTGTAGTATTACGATGAGCTACTATATAATGTGCCAACTCATCACGACTCATATTATCAAAATTAGGTTTATTCATTATTATCTCCTTTGGTGATGTTATCTTCATTCAAATTCTATCTTCAGTAGGGTGGGCAATGCCCACCATTATCTTGAAAAACCTATTCTGCAAATTCCTGAGAAATCAGATCAAAACTAGGAATTTTAGCTGGCTTTCCATCACAAATACAACACCAATCTGAAGAATATATTTTTTTTTTAATCCATAAATCAAAACTAGAATATTGCCAAAAATGAGGACAAAAAACTAAACCATGTTTTACAGGATTGTAATGAATATAATTCAAATGCTGTTCAAAATCTGCTTCATCTTTAATAGTATGTTCCCAAAAACGTCTTTGCCAAACATTACTTTCTCGATGTTTTTGTCGTGAAATAGATACATTTTGCGGTAAAGAATTGTTACCTCGTAAAGCTTTAGTAAATAAAGATTTTAATCTCCCTACTCGTTTGGAATAATTTAGATCTTTAGATGGTAATTTCCATAAGAAATGAAGATGATCGGGTAAAACAACAGCCGCAACTATATCAAATGGCATTTCAGATTTTACTGTGGCGATCGCTTGACGTAATTTATTAATATTTTCTGGATTGCTAAATATTGGTTGACGATTATAAGTCACTATTGTGAGAAAAAATGTTCCTCCTGGTTGATAAAACCGACGATATTCAGGCATCTTTATTTTTTTAATAAGATTTATAGTGAACTATAGTTTGGTAGGGTGGGCAATGCCCACCTAATTAAAATTTGGCATAATTTTTGATTATTTAAAAGTAGAATTAATAAAAATATAAATGATTGAGGATTAATTTAAAGATTAAGAGATATTGATTCTATTTTTTCAATTATAGTTATGGTGGGCATTGCCCACCCCAATATTTTAAATGGTTTGTCGTTGTTTGATACTGGTATTCACCGAAACATAATTAATTTGGGTGCGATTCAAATACTCATCTAAAGTAAAAGAATCAACTTGTACTGCATCATTTCGGGCTAATTCTGCTTCACAAATTAACTCAAATTCGCTGTCATTAATTATCTTCATTGCTAAAGCTTTTTCTACTAATTGCTGTGGTTTTTGTTTGGGTAAAATTCCCTCATTAATAGCGGTTTTGATTTTCTTGAAAATGGGTTCAGCTTGATAAGATAACAAAAATGCCTTTTCTAATCTGCCTAATGCTTCGGTGTTATCTTTAGGAATATAGATATTTTTAGTTAATTCGTCCCGATGTTTGCCCGGAATTTGCAGACTGCGGGCAATTTCACCACCTAATTTATCGCAAGGCCTTGTACCGATCGCATTAATTCGCCACCACCAACCGAATATAGATAATATAGGTATATTGTCAAAAATCACCTCAAATGCTTGTTGAATCTGGAATAAAGCATATTGCAACGACCAATGAACTAAAGGTAAATCTTCACGTTTGCTTCCTTCTGCTTCATATCTGCGTAAAGTGGCAACTCCTAAATACATCCAAGATAAAACATCCGCAAAACGTCCAGTAATTTTTTCCCGTCGTTTGAGACTACCACCAAAAGTTAACATGACAACATCGCTGAGGAAGGCAAAAGTAGCGGAACTCCACGCTAATTTGCGATAGTATCGAGCAGTTGCACCCTTAACGGGAGAAGAAGCTAAATTACCGCGAGAAATATTTAAAAATAAGCAACGGAAAAAGTTACGCACCACAAAACCGATATGATGCCACAATACCTTATCAAAAGCTTTAGTATCCGAGTTTTGTAAAGCCTCAATTTCTTTATAAACGTAGGGATGGGAACGAATCACACCCTGACCGAATATCATCATAGTACGGGTGAGAATATTTGCCCCTTCGACGGTAATGGCAATGGGAGTAGCAGTATAGACATTTGCGAGTAGATTTCTCGGCCCGCGACAAATACCCGCACCTCCGACAATATCCATCCCATCATTAATAATTTGGCGAGATAATTCCGTAGATTGGTATTTGGCGATCGCACTAATCACTGAGGGTTGTTCCCCATTTTCCACCGCACCCACCGTATATAAGCGCATAGCATCCATCAGATAGGTTAGCGCCCCAATTCGGGCTAAAGGTTCTTCAATACCTTCAAAACGCCCTACAGATAAGCCAAATTGCTTCCTAACCGTAGCATAAGCACCCGTTACCCTAGTTACTAATTGAGCAATTCCCGTACAGGTTGCCGGGAAACTAATTCCCCTTCCTGCGGCCAAAGATTGCATCAACATTTTCCAACCTTGGCCTGCTTGTTCTACACCGCCGATAATTTGCTCTACAGAGACGATGACATCACGGCCTTCGGTGGGGGAATTGTAGAAAGGTACACCCATAGGATCATGTCTTCTTCCTAACATAACTCCGGGAGTATTTGCAGGAATTAAAGCACAGGTAATACCTAAATCTTGACCTTTACCGAGGAGATTTTCTGGGTCTTTGAGTTTAAAAGCAAGTCCGATTAAAGTTGCGATCGCAGCTAGGGTAATATAGCGTTTTTTCCAATTTAAACGGAGATATAACTTATCATCTTTCCCTTTAAATACGACTCCTTCTGAGATAATACTAGCTGCATCAGAGCCAGCATTTGGTTCGGTGAGAGCAAAACAGGGAATTTCTTCGCCCTTTGCAAGTCTGGGGAGATAATATGCTTTTTGTGCTTCTGTACCGTAATTTAACAATAGTTTAGCAGGGCCGAGGGAATTAGGCACGCCCACAGTTGCCACATGGGTAAAAGAGCGAGATGCTAGTTTAGTCATTACTGCGCTATAAGCTAAGGTAGAAAACCCTAAACCGCCATATTTTTGAGGAATCATCATGCCAAAAAAGCGTTCTTGTTTGAGATAATCCCAAACTTGGGGAGGTAAATCTTTGCGTTGATAAATCTCCCAATCTGTAGCCATTTGACAAACTTTTTCCACTTGATTATCTAAAAAGGCTTGAACTTCCGTTGATACTTGAGGATAAAGTTCGTTATTTATGCGTTTAAAGTTAGGTTTACCAGAGAAAAATTCACCATCAACCCACACATTTCCTGCTTTAATTGCTTCGGCTTCAGTATTAGAAATCTGGGGTAAAATATTAAGTGCTTTAATAGTTTTTACGACCCAAGATGTAATAACAATTTGACGAACTTTAGGAATGTTTATAAATAGGGCAAAAATGCCATAAATTATCCAGCCCCAAATCGGTATATGTAACAATACTAAAATTCCAGTTAAATATAGCGACCATAACCATAAAGGTACGCCAATATAACCAAAAATAATAAAGAAAAAAATTAAACCAGAAATGATAATTGTTGGATTAAGAATGTTAAAAATGTTCATGATAATTCACCTAAATACAATATCGAGGGGCTATGGTGGGCATTGCCCACCCTACCAATCACTAAAGCATTAGATTCTCAAATACCCCCGCAGCACCCATTCCCCCACCAATGCACATGGTAACTAAACCATAACGAACACCTCTGCGCTGCATTTCATGGATTAAGGTTGCAGTGAGTTTTGCACCGGTACAACCTAGAGGATGTCCAAGGGCGATCGCACCTCCGTTAACGTTGACAATTTCGGGGTTAAGTTCGAGTTTACGAATTACAGCTAAAGCTTGACCTGCAAAGGCTTCGTTAAGTTCGATTAAGCCAATATCGGCTAAGGTTAACCCTACTTGTTTGAGAACCTTGGGTACAGCTTCAACTGGGCCGATACCCATGATTTCTGGGGGAACTCCAGCCACTGCATAACCAAGGAGTTTAGCCATAGGTTGCAGGTTTAATTTTTTCACCCAAGCTTCACTCATTACGATAGTTGCAGCCGCACCATCGGACATTTGTGAGGCATTTCCGGCGGTAACAGTACCTTTAACATGGAAAACGGGTTTTAGAGCAGCAAGTGCTTCTAAACTGGTATCCTCCCTCGCACCTTCATCGGTATCAAATAGGTGTTGATGGGTGAAGGTTTTATCGTGTTTGTAGGTAGTTTCGGTGACGGTTAAGGGGATAATTTCATCCTTAAAACGACCGGATTTAATGGCATCTACGGCTTTTTGGTGCGATCGCAAAGCAAATTCATCTTGATCTTCACGACTCACCTGAAACTGTTGGGCCACAGTTTCGGCGGTAATTCCCATGGAAATATAAATTTCTGGTGCTTCAGTCATTAAAATGGGATTAGGGCTAAGATGATGACCACCCATAGGAATTAAGCTCATGGATTCCACACCACCAGCAACAATAATGTCTGCATGACCGACACTAATAGCTTGAGTTGCTTGGGCGATGGATTGTAACCCCGATGCACAAAAACGATTGACTGTCATTCCCGCGACAGAATTAGGTAAACCCGCCCGTTGAGCAATAATGCGACCAATATTAAACCCTTGCTCCGCTTCTGGAAAAGCCGAACCGAAAATTAGATCGTCAATTAAATAACCTTCCAGATTAGGGACTTTACTTAAAGCACCTTTAACTACCGCAGCACCTAAATCATCAGGGCGAGTATGACGTAAAGTGCCTCTGGGAGCTTTACCAACGGGGGTACGGACACTACTGATTATATAAGCGTTTTTCATAAATTTTCTCCGTTATTGGTTATTAGTTATTCTTGATTCGTTGTGAAGTTTTTGTAGTAGGGTGGGCAATGCCCACCCTACCTAATCTATAAGCTACACAGTGCCTTAAAAATTAACTCTATTCTGGTCGATCACCTAAAAGTTGATCTATACTTCTGAGCCTTTTTTGAGAACCACGACGAACCCGATGAATACGTACAATTCCTTCCTGTTGTTCGACTGTTTCATTCACAGTGAATAAAATATGGAATTGTTTTTTATAGAAAAGTTGGCGCACCTCAATTCCCATATATTCGCTTTCGGGAGCTAGTGAACAACGCTTCGGAAAATTTTCTAAGGTCAACATAATTTCATAACATCCTCTTACCCACTGATAAGCTCGTTCTGGAGAATCCTTTTTTAACCAAAGAAAGATACTTTCTATATCTGCTACAGCAGTAGGTGAGATTTCAATCTGGTAAGCCATATTTTTCTTGGAATTGCTTCCATGCTTCTTTAATTGGGATACCTTTACCTTGCTCGAACTCCTGAATACTATTTTGGATTTTGGATACAGATTCAAGTAACTCAAGCTTATCAAGAAGTTCTTGGTAACTTTCAGCGTCTTGAACAACTGCCGCAGCTTTACCGTTAACAGTAAGAACTATGGGTGTTTTGGTTTCTTTGAGCTTGACTAGAAAAGCTTTAGCTCCCCGCTGAAATTCCGAAAGAGGATGAATGTCATTTAGATTAAGCATGATATTTTCAATAAATTATTTAATAATTTCATGCTAACAGATTCGTAGGCTGGGCAATGCCCACCATAATAAATGTATTCAAGCTAATTTCTAAGTGGTTTCTTCGTTTTCAACATATGTGCAACCCTTTCCTGAGTTTTCGCGGACTGTAATAAAGGTAAAAACATCTCTTTTTCTAGCTGCAACATATAACTTTCAGAGACATAGGTTGGAGCATCTAAGTTACCACCAGTCAGCACGTAAGCTAAACGTTTAGCCAGAAATTCGTCGTATTCACTAATCCAACCTCCTTGACGCATGGTATAGGCCATAAACTCTAACATTGCTTTACCCGGAATCCCTGCAACTAATATGTTGCGCTCTGGGGGTGGTAAATATCCTTTTTTATCCAAATGAAGCACTAATTCCTTCGCCACATAAAGACGACGGGAATCATTCATTACTAAATGTGCATTACAGGGTAAAAAGCCCAATTCCATTGCCTCCGCAGCACTATTAGAAACCTTAGCCATACCCACAATTTCAAAAACCCTTTTAATAAAAGGATGTAAATCGTGGGCCGAATCACTAGCAGCTTTTTCGGATGCCCATGCTGCCATAGTCATCAACCCCCCAGCCCCCGGAATTAAACCGACGCTCATTTCCACTAAACCGATATAACTTTCCGCACTTGCAACCACGTGAGGACAAGCCATCACTAACTCACAACCACCTCCTACCGCTAATCCTTGTACCGCAGCAACAACGGGTTTAGGACTATAGCGCAAACGACGCATTAAAGTTTGTACTCGATCTAAAAATTGAGCGATTTTCTCAAATTGACCGGATTGCGCCATCATGCCCATTTCCAGTAAGTTTGCACCTGCCGAAAAATGGCCGCCATCGTTACCAATAACTAAACCCCGCCAAGGTTTTTCCGGTAACATATCTAATACTGTCAGTAAACCTTCCACTGTTTTTAGACTGAGGGTATTACCTTTAGAGCGAAACTCAAATAAAACCACCCCATCCCCTAAATCTAACAGTGCAGATTCGGGATTTTCCCAAAGAGTATTTTTAGGATTAGTTTTAACAGAAGATAAATGAATTTCATCGGCTGGCGTACCTAATAAAATACTGCCATTATGGGAATGTACCATGCCAAAAGTAAAGCAGGATTCGCCTTGACAATGTTCTTCGGTTAATATTTCTTTTTCAGTAAGGGTAATTTCCCTTTGATATAAGTGTTTGACACCTGAATTTTTAAGCTTTTGAATCCAGTTAGGAATAGTTAAATTAAGACTATTCATATCTTCAATAACTCGGACAAATCCTAAAATATCCCACATTTCAAAAGGTGCAACTTCCCAACCGAATCCCCAACGCATAGCTCGATCTAAATCTGCGGGATTTTCGGTAATTTCTGGTATGCGATGGGCGCAATAATTTAGGGTGCGGAGGGTTAAATCTCGGAATAAATGTCCTGCTCTACCCTCATCTTGATAAAGGGTGCGAATGCGATCGTTTAAATCTTTAATCTCCGAAATTTCTTGAATATTCTCTAATTCGACTGGTTTTGCTGCTTCGTAGTTGATAGCAATTTTAGCCCCACTTACCCCCCAACTTTGGGGGAGATTAACCGATAAAATTTGTCCGTGTTCTTTTTTATAAAAACCCTGACCTACTTTTGCACCTATCGCACCCGCTTTAATCAGATGTTGCATTAGTTCGGGAATTTTAAATATCTGGCGATTTTCATCATTAGGTAAGGAATTATAAAGATGATTAGCCACATAACTTACCACATCTAAACCCACCACATCTACGGTGCGGAAAGTTGCCGATTTTGGTCGCCCGACTAAAGTTCCCGTGAGTAAATCGACTTCTTCAATGGTGTAACCTTGTTCTAACCAAGCATGAATAGTTAATAAAGTGACGTACATTCCGATGCGATTAGCAATAAATCCGGGTGTATCTTTAGCAACAACTATTCCTTTACCCAAATGTAAGCGTGCAAATTTTTCTAAACGTTTAACCACATCTGAATCTGTTACCTCTAAAGGAATTAATTCCAATAACTTGAGATAACGAGGTGGATTAAAGAAATGAGTACCTAAAAAATGTTTTTTCATAGATAAAGGTAACTCAGCAGCAATTTCATTTAAGGGTAAACCACTGGTATTACTAGAAATAATAGTATCTTCGGTAATAACATCAGCAATTCGTTGAAATAATTGTTGTTTAATTGCCAAATTTTCCACCACAGCCTCAATCACCCAATCAACATCTTTAAGGTGATATAAATCATCATCAAAATTACCTAAAGTAATTCTTTGAGCAGTTTTTTCTGTAAAAAATATGGGAGGTTTCTGTTTTAATGCTTTCTTAAAAGCACTTTCAACTATTTTATTTTTATGCTTTCCTTCTGCGGGAATATCTAATAAATAAACTTTTAATCCAGCATTAGCTAAATGGGCTGCGATTTGGCTTCCCATGACACCAGCCCCAAGTACAGCAGCACTTTTAAATGGTTTAAACATAGTTTTCTCCGTTATTTATTATTCGTTATTTGTTATTCGTTATTAACCCTGAGAATAATCCCTTTTTCAAATCTCCACCAAGATATAATGAAACAAACCGATAATCCCTCTCTGCGCTCTCTGCGGTTCATCAAAAAATATTATATTCACCCACTAAATAAAATTGCCATATTAACCACTAAATACGAACTATTGAAAAGATTGAGCATAGGCAGGACAACTATAAGGATTAATAGTAGGACAAGAATTTTCTGGTAAAATTACTTCTCTTTCTGATTTTTCGTGATAAATAAGAGCAATTTCTTGGCTAAATAAAGCGATCGCATCAGCATCAGTTAAACCCTCCGTTAAATCCTTCATAAGTTTAAATTTACGCACATTAGACCAATAGGGTAAATGACAATTTGTTTCGTCAATTAGGTTTTGATAAAGAGCGATAATACAGGGATTTTCTAATAATTTATCTGTATTTACTAATCCCATTTCTTTAGCCTTTAAATTTAAAACTTCCCAATTAGGAAAAATCAACATGGCGCAAAATTTGCGATTAGGAGCAAGAATAATCGCACGTTCGATTAATGGAGATTTTTTCAACTGAGTTTCTAAAGGTAAAGCCGAAACATATTTACCTGTAGATAGTTTAAAATGAGCTTTTTTAACTCCTGTTAATTTCAATAAACCTTGACTGGTAATTTCTCCTAAATCTCCACTATGAAACCAACCGTTACTATCAAAAACTTTTGTATTTGTTAGCTCATCTCGATAATATCCAGCACTAACAAAAGGAGCTTTAATTAATACTTCTCCATCATCAGCAATCTTTAATTCTACTCCTGCGATCGCTTTACCTACTGTTCCTGCTTGGTTATAATTACCTTGGGTATAGGCAACAACCCCACTGGTTTCCGTCAATCCATAACCCTGTAATAACCGAATACCTGCGGCCGTAAAAATATTGGCTAAATTTGCATCTAAAGCAGCACCTCCACTAATTAAGGCTTTGAGATTACCGCCAAAAAGAGATTGCCACTGAGAAAATACTAATTTTTGGGCTAATTTTAGCTGTAAATTATAAAAAATTCCTTGTTTTCTTCCTATTTCATAACGTTGAGCTAAACCCATCGCCCAATTAAATACCCTTTTTTGCCATCCTTTCAGATGTTCGCCTTTAGCTTGAATTTTTTGATAAATTTTTTCGAGTAAGCGTGGTACTGTAATTACAATAGTGGGCTTAACAATTTGAAAATGGCGCATCAAATGATTAGCATCGGAAAAATAAAGCTGATGTCCACTCCACAAATGACCGTAGAAAAAGCCACGGGCAAAAATATGAGTTAAAGGTAAAAAAGAAAGAGCAACTTCTGACGCACCTTTACTAATATCAGGATTACTATTAAAGGAAGTCATGACGTTAGTAACTATATTTTCATGGGTTAGCATGACTCCTTGGGGTTGTCGGGTATCCCCTGCAATATAAATGATAGTGGCTAAATCTTTAGGGTTAATTTGCTTTAGTAAATCTTGAAAACTCTTTTCGATCCCCCCTTCGCCCCCCGCCCCCCAACCTGACAAGGGTAGGTTTTTTACATTTGGGTTGAGACAAGACAAGGAAGGAACGAAGGACAGCAGACAAGGGAGATAGTACGAACGAAAAATGGTCTTTTCAGCCATTTCTGTATTATTTGTAACAAAGTGTTTCTTAAATGATTCCCCTCTTCCTTGTCCACTTTCCACCCTTGTCCCCCTTGTCTCACCCTCATCAGAATGTTTTTGTAAAAAACCTACACCTGTGAGCGCCCCCCAACACCCCAATTTTGGGGGGCAAGGGGGGCGGGGTGTTGGGGGGATCGAGGGTTTATGGTGTTTAACTTCCTCTAAAGAAAGTAATTCCACACATTCAGGAATCCCAGCAGGTTGCATGGGTGCAGTTGCTTCGCCTAAAAATGTGGGAATCCGCAAACAGACAGGTGGAATTATTTCTGTATGGGATTGATGTATTTTCAGGCGTTGAGTACGTTGTGTTGACCAATTTTGAGAGCTATCGGCAATAATTAGCCATTTTAAAGCTTTTACTGCACCTAAATAGGGTAAAATCTGATCTAGCAGGGATAAATCAGCTACTATTAAGGCTTTTGCTCCTGAATGATTAAGAATATAGATAATATTTTCTAAGGTTTGGGTCAAATCAATAGGAACATTTACGAGCCCGGCTAATAAACTGCCCAAATCTGCAAGACAAAAATTTAGATCGCTATGTAGTAAAAAACTAATTTTGTCTCCCCGTTGCAATCCTAAATCCAACAAACCTAAAGCTAATTCTGTTACTGATTGCTGTAATGTTTGTGCTGATAGGCTTTGCCAATCTCGCTTATGCCACTGATGTAGTATAGGACGATTAGGAAAATCCCTCACCGCTTCTATTAATAGAGATGGTAAGGTGCGCCCAAAACCTTGAACATTCACCATTATTTTTAAAAAGAGTCGTAACTCTTCCCTCCGAACATTTAGATAGGAATGTCCACCAACACCACTAACGAAAATCGTGAGTTATCGGAATTAGGAAATGTTAAGAATTTTTACCAGAATTATCAGAATATTCCAGTATTTTGTAGTGTTATGTGGAAACTATAACTCAATTAAGTACCAAGATTCCGTTAGTTATTAACGGTTTCGGTTTAATCCTTCTCAAGTAAAATTTTATAAAAACAATTTAGGCTTACTCCTTTCGCCTTGCTCTTTGAAGTTATCAATTGTGAAGGATATTATCAAGACAAAACCTTTAACCTTAAATGTTTTAGGTGTTACAAAATATAATTTTGTCTTGCTATAATATTGAGTATAGCATATAACTAGAAAATTGCTATAAATTTGCTGTACAAATGATTGAAAAACAAGTATGTATTCGGATTCCCGCCCATGAATTAGAAATTTTAGACCGCTATGCCAAGAAAACTATGCGGACAAAAACAGATATTTTGCGTGAATTTATCCGCTCTTTAGAGGAATCGGCAGTTATGTTGTCTAAGGATTAATTTTTGAAAATTGTAACTCATGGAAAAATTCAATGGTGGGAGAATTTCATAAGGCTGTTTTCATTTTGATTAGATTTTTGAGGAAATTAAATCATTAGTAGGACTATAGTTAATCGTTAAGTAATTTTCAATATTTAAGATGGGCCAATTATTAACCATAATTACAACTAGATAAGATTTAAAAATATTTGCCCACCCTACAACAAAATTTAATTATCAAAGCGAATAACTATAGGGAGAATGAAACAGCCTAATATTTATTATTGGGAGCAAGAAATGGGAAACTATTTCTTAAAATAAACAATGTTTCATTCACAACAAATTTACGAGCCATCTCCTAATCATCAGGGGAATGAGCAGATTTGGTGGAAATTACTCTCATCAAAATTGCAGCATTGGCTTCAACTCGAAAGGTTACAACGTTATTGGAGTTTGAGACTAAAACGAACCCATCGTAATTCTAAACGTAAGTTGCGCCATTGGATTAGACTTTTATTTCTCCTAAGTCCGATTCAGTTTTATCGTTTGTTTCACACATCTATGGGTAAAGACTTACTGTCTCAACTGAGTAATTTGACTCATTACATGAATCAAGCGGATGAATTATTAATTTTACAATTGCCAAATAATTCCAGAGTCGAATCATCTCTCAAAGTTTGGCAGAAATTTAGAGCTTATTTGCGACTCAATTTATATTGGATTCGTCAAACTCTGGAGAGATTTCAAGAACTTAATGAAGCTACAGCGAAGGTAGTGGATATGATTCGGCAATTAGCTGAGAAAGAAGCTAAAAATACCGAGAAAATTAATTTTTCCCAATTATCAGATTTGCGTTTATCTGGAAATTATAATTTTTCTAAACAGAATTTATTGTTAGAAGATAGTCAACGTCAACGTATTTTTAACGTCTGTATATATCAACCTCAACCTTGGCCAAGTGGTAAAACGCCTATAATCGTCATTTCTCATGGTCTTGGCTCTAGTCCTGATGATTTTAAAGAATATGCACAACATCTGGCTTCTCACGGCTATTTTGTTGCTATTCCTCAACATTTAGGTAGCGATGCCGCTCATATTCAGAATATGTTGGCTGGTAATGCAACGGAAATTTTCCAACTTCAAGAATTTTTAGATCGCCCTTTAGATATTAGTTATCTTCTTAATGAGTTAGAAAGACGCAATTCAATTTATTTTAATAATTATCTTGATTTACAATCCGTTGGAGTTATTGGTCATTCTTTTGGTGCTTATACTAGCCTTGCTTTAGCTGGAGCAGAAATAAACTTTGATAAACTAGAAAAGGCTTGTGGGCCTATTTTTGAACCCCTTAATTTATCCTTATTACTTCAATGTCGAGCGTTGCATCTGCCCCGTAAAATTTATAATTTTCGTGATGCTCGGATTAAAGCAGTTTTACCCATTGATTGTGTGGGGAGTGAAGTTTTTGGCCCTAATGGAATAGCTCAGATTAAAATTCCCCTATTAGCTATAGTAGGTAGTGAAGATCGTACTGCTCCTGCCATTTTTGAACAAATTAGAATATTTCCTTGGTTAACAACAGGCGATCGTTATTTGGCTTTAATGAAAGGTAAAGCTCACTTAGGCACTTTTTCCACCTTAGAAACCAATCTTAAAGCCGTATTAGCTCAACTATTACCAAATTCCCATGAATCAGATGCTACAGTATTTTGTCATTATGCTTATGCTATAACTGTTGCTTTTTTTGAAGTTTATCTTCGTGAGAATAAAGCTTATTTATCCTATTTAAAGGCTAATTATGCTCAATATCTAAGTCAAGAGCCTTTTGCTTTTTATTTAATTACTGCTGCTTCGGCAGGCTTTCTAGAAATAAATTTTGATAATATTGGAAAAAAGTTAAAAAGCGTAACCCACCGTTACGCTGGGGCTAACGACACCCTACCATTATGAAATCTGGTAAAATCTTTTCTGAATTTCACCTAATGACTGCGAGGACAAGTTTCTAAATCCTCAACAACCTTTTTTGGTAGTAAACCAATCCAAGCATCAATTTTATTATGCTCAAATCCTACCTGATAAATATCTCCTACTTGAATCAGAGGGCGACGTATTAATAAAGGATATTGAATCATTAATTCTAGTGCCGTCTCTCGATCTAAATTTTCAGGAATTACTTCACCAGATTTTACTTGAGGTGCAGTTTTATTGAACCAATCAACTACGGGGCGATGGCCAAAAAAGGGACGTAAGCTTGCCTTTGTCCAAGGGGTTTTGAGAAGATTATGGGCTATTACTTCATGTCCAGCCGCCCATAACAGAGCTTTCTGTTTGGCATTATTAATACAGCCCGGTTTTTCATAAAAAATAACTTGTGTCATAATTAGCTCCAATAGTTATTAGCTGTTAGTTATTTGCTAAAAGCAAATAACTAATAATTAATTTGGTAAATAATGAGCTTTTAGTAAGGAAGTAAGGTCATTGGGATTTACATAAGCGTGCTTAACTTTACCCGGCATTAAAATCAGGCTAGGAGCTTTTTTACACTGTTTTTGACAACCTGTTAATTGAATAGTTACTTGGTCTTTTAATCCCAATTCTTCAAGGGTTTCTGTTAAAGCACTATATAAATTTTTACCGCCACGCTTCGCACAACTAGATTTGCGACATAGCAGAATTTTACCTTTTTGTTTTTTTTCTGAGGGAGAATCTGAGGGAATAGAGATAGATTCTAAGAGTAAGGATTCATTATTACAAGTATCGATTTTTTCAATGCGATCTGTTTTTAATTTTAGTTTACTACCAATTCCAGAACCTTTTTGCTCTAAAAATATCGAGAGAACATCGCCCTCTACCAAATTATTTTCCCAAGTTTCTCGTAATTCTTTGCCTAATTTAATAGGAATAATACGCTCTCCTACTTGAACTTGAATATATTTAAGTTCGCCACTTGGTTTAGGAATAAAACCGAGAAATTCTCCTTCTATTTGATATGTTGCTTGTTCCACTTTTGTAGTTTTCATGATTTTCTCCTTTGTTCATTGTGATTTATTGATTGACTAATGACCGATGGCCAAAGCATAAAGAATATCTTTATTAGTTCCTAAAAATTCTTGAGTTTCATCATCGTAATAAGCTCCAATTCCACTACAACCAATACCCAAATAATTACTAATTAAATAAAGTCTGTGTCCAAGCCAACCTGCAATTTGCATAGCTGTTTGATAATTACCATAAGTACAAGTTAAAAATAAAGTGATGGCACTATCTCTAGCTAATGCTTGATTGACGCATAAATGTTTGGCTTTTTCCCTAAAATCTCCGCTTTTAATTAAGCGAAATTCTCGGTATAAACCTGACTCCATTCCTTCAACATAATTAATAATAAAATATATTTCAATTTGTTCTTTATTTGTTGTAGGTAAGGGCTGTTTTAAACAATGCCAAATTTTGTGCCATTGTTCTTGAGAAATTGTTTTTCCTTTAAAGGCTCTTGCAGAGCGTCTAGTGAGAATTGTCTGTAAAAATTGTTTTTGTTGACAATTGAATGGTAAGATTTGAGAAACTATATTATTATTTATTGAGTTATTTACAACCGTATTTCTATACCCTGATTCAACAAAATGATTGACTTCAAAATAGTCAGTAGGCGAAACATAGGGTAAAGTTGAGCGCAATTTTCTGAGAGATTTTTCTTTGATTTCTCCAGAAATAACACTCACAGTAACAAACTCTTTATTTTCAAATCCTAAATCATGATTCAGGGCAATTTTATCAAAATCAAAGATAACTTCGATATTTTTTGCAGATAAATAAGCCGCAGCTTCAATTGCACCTAAATGATGTCCGCTATCTAAAAAACAATAGCGCAGACTTCTATTTTTATATTTCCAACTAGAACGATAATAGGCACAACTAACTAAAAAAATAAAACCTTTTACTAAGTAATTAGGTAAGATATAACTTTCTAAACCATCATCAATTAACTCATAAATTAAAGTTAATGAATTGGTAGCTATTTCTAGATGATAAATACCATCAATAATACCTTTTATTCCTCTAATTTGTACGTAAATTTCAGTAGGATATAATGCTCCTGCTGAAGGATTGACTCTCAATTGATAAGAATCGTATTTATACTTTTTTTCAAAAGTAATGGCACTGGTTAGACGAATGAAATTATGGATTGGATTATTTTCATCTAAAGGAAAACGACGATAAAAATGAGGATAGCGTTTGAAAGCAGCAGGTTGAGTTGATGCATCCACATAATTAGGATCGAGCATTACCGATAAAGGAGAATGCTTGGTTGCATCGTGAAAATTTTTACCAACTGTTTCTATTTGCTGAATCATCATTATTAGTTCGTAGTTATTAATTATGAGATCGTGGTTAGTGGTTATTAGTTAGACGTAATAAGTTAAGAATCTCGATAGTGCTGGCAAATTCCACCGCCCGAAAATCATCTAAATTTCTGAGATTAGGATTTGCTCCTGCTTCTAACAAAAGTTTGAGTGCATCTATTTTTCCGGCTGAAGCAGCATACATTAATACGGTTACGCCGTTATCGTTTTGATTGTCAATATTGATACCAGCATTAATCAGCAAGCCCATAAGAGGAAAATGATTTTGGAAACAAGCAAACCAAAGGGCATTATTACCATCATTATTTTTGAGATTGATGTTAACGCCGTTAGCTAGTAAATCTTCTACAATATCTATTGCCCCTTCTCGACTAGCAACTATTAAAGGAGTTCCTCCATTCTCCACTCGTTCATCTAAATTGTTGATACTGTAGCCTTTTTGTTGTAGCCAGACTTGAGTAGTTTCGTTGATATTTTTAGTTACTGTCATTGTCTATGATTTAGTTGATAATTCTGGATATAAGCCTAATTGTCTGGCAAGTTGACGAGCGATAAAAATCAGGAATTTAGAGCCTTCTTGATTATTTTCGTGGGCCATAATGGTGGCTACTTGCATCATAGTTTTAATCAAAGTTTCATCAATTAAATCGGCACTAGCATCTAAAACTTCTGGCTCTTTACCATTGGGACAACGAAGCAAGCGATCGATTAATTGGAAATATTCTTCTTGGGGTTGCTTATTAGTCATGGGTAATTTGTCCTTTGTTATTTGTTACTAACTTTTAGCGGTTAGCGATTAGCGGTTAGCTTTCTAACTACTGACTACTCCCTTAACCACTAACTTAAATGCGTGATAGCTTAACCACGAGCCACGAACTACTCTTCTTCTTCAGGGGGGCGGGTGATAACTTCAAAAACTGTGGTGGCACAAAATTCTCGACTGTCATCAATTTCTCTAACTCTTTGGCTAACTAATTTTGCTTCCTCAATTTTGCCAAGCTGGGCAAGAACTAAGCCTTTGGCTGCATAAGCACTAAGGTAAAGTCGAATATTAGCGGATTGTTTGTGAGCAATTAAAATTGGCTTAAGTTCTAACCATTCAACTGGTAAATTTTCTTGAGTTGTAATTAACTGTAAAACTTGCTCAACGATTGAAAGTGCAGTTGTTGGTTGATGTTTGTAAAAAAAGAAGCGATATGCCCCAATTAAAACATCAAGATTATTTCCCGCTTTATCTAAAGCTTCTTTGATGTATTTTTCAGCTAAACCCGTATATTCCCAATTGTCACTAGCTAAAAGCAATAATTGTTTTATTTCTGGTTCAACGTTACACCAAGAAAATTGGTTTTCAAGAGTTTGCATGATTCAATAAAGTGGATAGTTTATTGATTATTCCATCACTTTTATGGTGAAAAATCCCTCTGCTAAAGAGTTATTTTCCAATGACTCTGGGGTTAAATTGCTATTCGTGAAAATAAGAGTCAATATTAGGAGTAAGGTTATGAGAATTTCTTCTCGAATACGTTCTATATCTTTCATCATCGGATTTCTCGAATAAATGACTAATTATTCCTCCTACTCCAAACCCCAAAGTTAAAGGAAGATTTTCAAGTTATCTTAGTGCTGGTGTTTCAGGTACAGAATAATTGTTGAATAAATCTGAGTTTGGCTGACGATTAATCACATCAAACATTAAAGCCAGAGTTAGGAGTAGAAGAATGATAAATTTATTTTGGACAGCTAGAGATATTTTTGATGGTGCTGTCCGTTGTTTTTGCTGCATTGCTATATTCCTTCAAGCAGGTAAAGGCTCATGGGTATGACATTTTTTAGGACATATACGAGCGCAAGCTTCACAGCCAACACAGTTTTCAGGATTAGCAACAGTCATGACTTGACGCTCAATATCATCATCATCATCCTCATCAATAAACTCGCCAAATTCATTCATGGGTTGCAAGGCCAAGACATTACGGCCGCAAACTTTAAAACATCTACCACAGCCAAGACAAGTCTCGTAATTAATTTCTTTAACAAATCGGGGTTCCCAAGTTAATCCGCCTTGAGTTAAACCAGTTAATGTAGCCATGAGTTTTCTCCTTATTATTAGTTAGGTAGTAGAGACATTAATCTAAAAAATGCCTCTACTTGAATTAATTTAATTAAGCAAGAGCAGGTTCAGCCTTTTCATGACGAACTGCCAGAATTTCTGGATTATCTAAGCAAAATTGTTGGAAAGGAGTCGTATCTGGCGATTTTGCTCCTTCTTGATAAGTTGCTTCTGCTTCCAAATCTTCTACTAAAGCCCAAGCATCAATGCACTCTTGAGAAGTTGCACCTTTAGCTTTACCAATGGCGATCGCTTCTTCAATAGCTTTGTCTAATTCTCGACGCAGCAAAGGTACTTTGGGATTTTCCAGAAAATCACCCTTATAAAGGATGTCAGCTTCCGAAACAATTCCCAATAAGTCTCCTTGAATGACAGGGGCGATCCGAATACCAGTTAAAGTAAATAATCGGGCAATATATTCAACACCCAAATCGGGATTGATAACAATACAAGGCTTAGTCATAATTTCATAGACACGCATATTTGCAGCATCTTTGCCATAAGCCACCACCTTGTTGACAACATCGGTGTGAGTAACAATACCGTAGGCATCTTGGTTATTGCGTAAAGTAACAATTAAAGCACGTAAGTTTTTGAATTTCATTAACTTGACGGCTTCTGCCACTGTTGCCGAACCACGAATAGTAGCTACATCATCAGTCATAATATCAGATGCTTTTAACATGACATTACAATCTCCAATATGTTGTTCGCATTTAGTTAGCACTCAGTTGTGATTGAAGACCAAATACTAACTAAAACCTTGAGCACCCCTTCGAGGTAAGGAATTCTAGGGGGCAAACCTTGCGTCGATACAGAAGTCAATCATGGGGAATTATGTCGTAAATAAAATAAATTGATGAGAACTTTACAAGCATAAATTTAAAATCCCCATTTTATTTTTATCTTGACTACTGTATTCTGACTCCTTGCTATTGCAGTCGCTTCGCATTTAAAGTCTGTGGAAGTTTCATATCATCTGTAAGGTTTGTGAAAGACAACTGCCAACCATTAGCAAGGGTTAAAACTTTACCTTCTGTAGTATTGGTTTCCTCTACTACTTCTTCTTCTAGATCTTTTTTGGGGACATATACCGATAAATGTCCGAGATCGTTTTTGTGTAACATTACTTTCATTAGTTTTTGCTCCAAGATTGGCTAATTGTTAGGGATTGGGGGTTAGGGAATTAGGGGATTGGGGAGACAAGGGAGAAGTAGAAAGAGCTAGGAGCTAAAAGCTAAAAGCTAATTGCTAAAAGCTAACTACGAACTGAAAATATTTCTTGAGGAATTAAATTTAATAATTCATCTGGGGTTAAGCTACGTTTCAACTCAACTGATAAATTTTTTACGGACTCTACTAGCGATCGCATTTCTGCTTGAGTCAGAGCAATACCGTATTGCTGTAAAAAGTTATTAATTAGATGTTTACCAGAATGCTTACCAATCACTAAACTACGTTCTCGTCCTACTTCTTCAGGGGTAAATGGTTCGTAGGTAGCCGGATTTTGCAACACTCCATGGCCGTGAATCCCAGATTCATGGGTAAAGGCATTCTTGCCGACTATCGCTTTCCAAGGAGGAACATCGCAACCAGAGGCTTTAACGACAAATTCTGATATTTGTTTAAATCTAGTGGTATCAATACCAATATTAATTCCATAGATGCGTTTGAGAGCCATTACCACCTCTTCTAAGGCAGCATTCCCCGCTCTTTCACCTAAACCATTGACAGTAGTATTAACAGATGTTGCACCTGCTCTTATGCCTGCTAAAGCGTTGGCTGTGGCCATCCCAAAATCATTATGGGTGTGCATCTCTACAGGAATTACTAATTTATTGACTAGCTGTTGTACTTTTTTATGAGTAGTTAGAGGATCGAGAATGCCTACCGTATCGCAAAAACGAAAACGGGATGCTCCCCAATCTTGAGCGGCTAAAGCCACATCTAGTAAAAAGCTCTCGTCAGCACGGGAGGAATCTTCTCCACCGACAGAAATATACAAACCGCGATCGCAAGCATAATTAATAGTATCTCGCAGTTTATTCAAAACTAGCTGACATTTACCTTGAAATTTGACAGAGATTTGTAATTCTGAGACAGGAACAGAAATATGCACCCTTTCTAAACCACAAGCAAGAGAAGCATCAATATCCGAGCGTACAGCACGATTCCAGCCAGTAAGCTTAGTTTTTAAACCAAGTTTGACCATATCGCTAATAGCCTGTGCTTCGCTGCCTCCCATAGCAGGTACGCCAACTTCAAGCTCTTGTACGCCAATGGCATCCATTAAGGTAGCAAAGAGAACTTTTTCAGCTATGGTAAAAGCAATTCCTGCGGCTTGTTCCCCATCCCGTAAAGTTGTATCGTTAATCCCAATAGCTGGCATAAGTTTGCTCCTCAATATTTAAGAATCTTAATGGCGATCGAGCTTCTAACCAATCAAAAATGCGCTCTAATTCTAGACAGGAGACGAAACCATATTGCCAGAGCAGCATTGGTATGGGTGCATTTAATTCCTCTTTTTTTTGCATCACCAAAGCAATTTCGGCTGAGGTTATGGTTAATTCATCTTGTAAAAATCGACGTAATTCCGTGAGTTCAAAATTAAATTCCATGATCTTTTGTCCTTTGTCCTTTGTCATTCGTTTGACTAATGACGAATGACAAAAGACCAATGATTATTTAGTTACCAACAAACGCTGAAGTTAAACTATCACTAGCTAAGAAGTGACTGAGATGGAAGGCTCTTTCTTCAGTGGCAAGCAAAATTTGTTCGTATAAATAACGAGTAGCGCGATCGCCTACACTCTCGGATTGAGAAGCTTGACGGCGAATTAGCTCAATAATTTTTTGTTCGGCCGCTAAATCATTTTCAATCATTTGACGAGAGTTAAAAATGCCATCATCTTCGATAGTAAAACAACAAAGTTCAGCTAATTTACTAAAACTGGCCGCCGGAGTACCTCCCAAACCATTTAAACGCTCGCCAATATCGTGGGCATGACCTTGTACAGCTTCATAACTTTCTTGGAAATATTCATGGAGAGAATAAAATTCCGAACCTTCAACCACAAAATGATGTTTTTGGTATTGCAGATATAAAGCTTGAAAACTGGCAAGGGCGACATTTAAACCTTCCGAGACTGGCATTACCACTTCTTTTTCTAAGCCAACAGGATTATTGGCAAGTTGTCCGAAAGGCTGAACTACTAATGTTTGTGTCATGAGTTTGAGTTCCTAATTATTAGATGTAGATAAAACTTGGGTTGTCCAGCATCGCTCTAACCAATCCGTTAATTCATAACGACTGCTAGAGAATTGCTGTATGGTACTGCGTAGTAAAATAGCATTGATGCAATGGTCTATTTCTACCCAGAGCGTGCCATCTTCAGGACACCAGCAGGGAATTTTTAATTCTTGCAGGCGACGATAGACGCTCCAACGATCGCTGCGATTAATTTTGGCAACCTGACTGACAAAGGCATCAGGAAGAGTGGATTTATACATAACATTAAGATTGATAGGGGGATAATTTCTGTATCTGTTGTTCCAAATTTTCAATGCGATCGAGTAAGGAACGAATTATATTAGCTTCTGGATCGGGTAGTTTACCATGTTCTAAGGGTTCTAAAGGACAACCATGACCAGTACGGGAGACTATACGCCCCGGAACTCCTACGACAGTACAATCATCCGGCACATCCCGCAGTACGATTGAACCCGCACCAATGCGAACATTATCACCGATATTAATATTGCCTAAAACTTTTGCACCTGCACCGACAACGACATTGTTACCTAAAGTCGGATGGCGTTTTCCCGTTTGTTTCCCAGTTCCACCCAAGGTGACATTTTGGTAAATTAAACAGTAATCCCCGATAATAGCAGTCTCGCCAATCACCACCCCCATGCCATGATCGATAAAGACTCCTTTACCGATGGTTGCACCGGGATGAATTTCAATTCCACTTAGAAATCTAGCTAAGTGAGATAAAACGCGGGGTAATAGGGGAAATTGCTGATGCCACAGCCACTTAGCTAATCTATGAAAGGCTAAAGCATGAACGCCGGGGTAACAGATTAGTACCTCTAGCCAATTATTCGCTGCTGGATCGCGATCAAATATAATCTGAAAATCTGTCCAGAGAGTTGCCAGCCAAGGTATTTTTGTTAACCATTTATGGTCCTTGCTTCGGTTCTTCTCAAGTTGTATTTTGATAGTTAGTGGCTGTTGCATTGTTCCGATGGGTGGGAAGGTTTAGGATTAATTGCTCGTCACTCCCTTGCGACTATCGTCGTCGCGGGGTCGCTCGTCTATACAATGCTTATATCAATAGACCTAATTTTGTCTTCGGTAACAGGCAAGGGTTAAATTGATTAAATTTATTAATAGATACTCATTGATTTTTAAATTTATAGTAGATAATGCTTTCAGCGATTTGTAAGTTTTTTTTGGGGTATATCTACTGGTATTTTTACCAATACCTCTTAGTATTATTCGATCGAGGTATTAGTATTTGGTACTCAATGTTATATTCTCTACAATCCAGTTAAACTGCTTAATTGAGCTAGGTATTGAAATAAAAAATCTGGTACTCAGGAAGCAGTTTGAAGGTAATAATACCAAACTTAGATACTATATGCTTTGTAGCATTTGTTACACTTTTTTTATATCTTTGATTAGCATTTATCAAACTCAACTAAATAATAATGTTAAATTAGATACAGATTTCGAGACAGAAACCGAATTCCACAAGAATAAACAAAAATTTAATTCCGTGAGTTTTCTGGAGAGGCGTGACGAGCCTACTCCAGTTTTTGTTTTTATTATAGCAATCGGCTTTAATTGATGAGACTAGCACTATTTTACTTGAAACAATCCAGTAGGTTGGGCAATGAATTTCCATATTTCACTCTAAAAGCTTAAATCTTTTAGCTGTTTTTAACTTGCCGTCGAAAGTAACTGTGTGAATACATCCGCAACTGAAATTAATCGAACCAATTAAATAATCAGCAAAATCAGCTTTTCCTTGTTTACTGAGATTGATTGCTTGATAAATAATAGATTTATCTTCAAATTCAAATTTAGGACTTCGTAACATCAATTCTAAAGTTTCCATAATTTCGAGTTGCGAATATTTATAGGGGTTTCCTCTTAAAACCCACAATAATTCACATAAAACAATATTACAAATAAAACAAGACTCAGATTTACTGATTATATCTACTGCTTTTTGCCATTGTGTTTTATCATCTTTAGTTAAATATCGCACTACGACATTAGTATCAAGTCCAATCAATAGCACCCTCAACAATTGCTCTTTCCATATCTTCTAAAGAAGCTGTTTTCATTCCTTCTCTATGCAAAATTCCTGATAAGCTTTCAGCAGCAACATTCAAAGGTATTATCTTGACATCTCCATTTTCATCGATAACAAAATTTATTTTACTACCAGTATCTAAATGTAGATAATCTCTAATTTTTTTGGGAATAGTGATTTGTCCTTTCCCTGTTAGACGAGCTTGAACCACAACAGTTTTTCCTTACTAAGATTCCTTACTTTATGGTAAGATATTAACTTTAAATTTGCTTGTTTTAAAAATAAATTATTAAAAAAAAAGTAAAATTAGATACAAAATTTATTTTTTCTGTTATATTTGTATCAGGTGCTACTTATTTGTGACCAATAAGAAATAACGAATAACTAATTGAGTGTAAAAAAATCCTCAAGAAAATCGAATACAAAAATTAGCTCAAATCCTAGTTAAAACTGGGGTTGGTGTCGAGTAGTATAAATACCCGACGCTCTAGAAATAAATACTAATCACCTATCAGAAAAATACTAGCCTTGATACCCCTTAAAAAAATTTTCCCCCCATCAGTTAATAGTTTAAGGGCTTGAGTATATTGTAAGTAATCCAATAAAACTAACCGAGTGCAACATTTAGCTTCCGCAAAAATACGGATGATATAACTTCAATAACATCTCGAACAACTGAATTTTACCCCGGATAAGTTGTCACCTTATCTTCCGAAATTAATTTAAAGTTCGATATTTTCAGTATTTTTCAATTTCTGTCTTAATTCATATACTTTATTTGCGGAATTTAATTCAATGTCACCAAGTACCAGCACCACCTTAGCACCAGAAAAAACCAAAGAGACAAAGTCTTCTAAAGGCTGTGGTTGTAGTTCTACTACCCCTCAACAGAAACAGCTCGATCCTAAAATTCAAGAAAGAATTGAAAAGCATCCCTGTTACAGTGAAGAAGCACACCACCATTACGCACGGATGCACGTAGCAGTAGCACCAGCTTGTAACATTCAATGTAATTATTGTAACCGCAAGTATGACTGCGCTAACGAAAGTCGTCCGGGAGTAGTTAGCGAACTACTTACTCCTGAAGAAGCAGCCCACAAAGTTCTCGTAATTGCGGGGAAAATTCCCCAAATGACGGTTCTAGGTATTGCTGGCCCTGGCGATCCTTTAGCCAACCCCAAACAAACCTTCCGTACCTTTGAATTAATTGCAGATAAAGCACCAGATATTAAATTGTGCTTATCTACCAACGGATTAATGCTTCCCGATCACGTTGAAAAAATCAAAGAATTAAACGTCGATCACGTCACCATTACTATTAATATGGTTGACCCCAAAGTCGGAACAAAAATCTATCCTTGGGTACGCTATCAACGCAAACGTTGGAAAGGAGAAGATGCCGCCCAGTTACTCCACGAAAGACAAATGGAAGGCTTGCAAGCACTCCAAGAAAGCGATATTCTCTGTAAAGTTAACTCGGTCATGATCCCCGGAATTAATGACGAACACTTAGTAGAAGTAGATGAAGTGATTCGTTCTAAGGGTGCATTCCTTCACAATATCATGCCCCTGATTTCCGCACCCGAACACGGTACATACTTCGGTTTAACTGGACAAAGAGGACCAAATCCCAAGGAGTTAAAAGCTCTACAAGATAGCTGCTCTGGCAACATGAAAATGATGCGTCACTGTCGGCAGTGTCGTGCTGATGCAGTTGGTTTGTTAGGTGAAGATCGTTCTCAAGAATTTACTAAAGAGAAATTTTTAGAGATGACTCCTGAATACAATCTTGAAAAACGTCAAGAAGTTCACGCAGGTATCAAACAAGTTAAAGATGCCATGATTGCTGCTAAAGAAGCAAGAGCAGCTAAGAAACAACAAAGAGGAGAGAAAATCTTAGTTGCAGTAGCAACTAAAGGTGGTGGAGTTGTTAACCAGCATTTTGGTCATGCCAAAGAATTCCAAATCTTTGAAGTTGATGGAGTAGAAGCTAAATTTGTCGGACACCGCAAAGTTGATAACTATTGTCAAGGCGGTTACGGTGAAGATGCGATGCTTGACAATATTATTGGTTCAATTAAAGATTGCAAAGCCGTACTTGCTTCTAAGATTGGGGATTGTCCTCAAGGAATGTTGAAAGAAGCTGGCGTACAACCAGTGGAAGGCTACGACACCATTGATAATTTGGCTTTGAATTTCTACAAGGAATTCAAACAACAATAATAATTGCAGTAGATATATGGATATTACCACTACTCAAACTAACAAAAAAAGCGATCGCTATTGGTTTAAAGATTACCAAGAGATCAAGGAAAAAGAAAATAATACCTTATCTCCAAGTCACAGTCTTTGTACTAATTGTCTCGACTATTATGACATACCTCCCTGTCAGACTAACTTTACTACCGATAGTGGTTGCTTTCCTAGCCTTATTAGCCTAGATCATAATTAACCGGAGTAAGACCATGACTTACGCTATTTCTGACCAATGTATAGCTTGTGAAAATTGTTTACCTCACTGTCCGACAGGAGCAATTAAGAAAAACAATAACGGCAAGTTTTCTATCGATGCTAATCTCTGTAATGATTGTGTTGGTTCTTATGGATTTGCTCAATGTTCGGCAGCTTGTCCTACCTTTAATGGTTGCGCTCCCACGATCTCTAGTTTGATTAAATCATGTCAAACAAGTAGCAACTATTGGGATAACTGGTTTGCAACCTACGATCGCATTACTTCTAGGCTTATAGCCAAAAAAGAAACTCGATATTGGCAACATTGGTTTAATAGTTATTCCCAAAAATTAGATCTTCTACTACACACTTAAAAAAATTCAATTAATCCAATAAGTCACAGAATATTTGATGGGAAAAGAGCAATGAAAGACTGCATTTATCTCGATAACAATGCCACAACAAAAATAGACGATGAAGTATTAG
>CAYPSO010000021.1:0-41903 GCA_964413275.1 uncultured bacterium
CAATAATTTCTCCTCCTCGAAAACCCCCTTCTGGGCCTAAATCTATAATCCAATCACTACAACGAATCACATCTAGGTTATGCTCAATTACTACAATAGAATTACCCTTATCTACTAAACGTTGCAAAACATCTAATAAATGATGAACATCATAAAAGGATAACCCGGTAGTAGGCTCATCTATTAAATAAATAGTTTTTCCCGTCGCTCGTTTGGATAATTCCGTAGCTAACTTAACCCTTTGAGCTTCTCCCCCTGAAAGAGTTGGTGCTGATTGACCTAATTTAATATAGCCCAAGCCCACATCTACTAAAGTTTTTAATCTACTAGCTGCTCTGGGTATATTCTGGAAAACTTCTAAACCCTCCTCCACTGTCATATTTAAAACATTGGCAATGGAAAAACCCTTATATTTAACTTGCAGGGTTTCGCTATTATATCTTGCACCTTTACACACATCACATTGCACGTAAACATCAGGCAGAAAATTCATTTCGATGACGTTAACACCTTGGCCATTACAAGCTTCGCATCTACCCCCTTTAACGTTAAAGGAAAATCTACCTGCTTTATAACCTCTGGCTTTTGCTTCTACGGTTTCGGCGAAAATAGCCCGAATTGGGTCGAAAACCCCCGTATAAGTGGCAGGGTTAGAGCGAGGTGTTCTACCAATGGGGGATTGATCGATAATAATTACCTTATCTATGGCTTCTAATCCCTCGATTTTGCCTAATTTTTGAGGATAAGGAGTTTTTTTGCTTAAATGATGTTGTAAAGCAGGATAAAGTAAGTCATTAATTAAGGTGGATTTTCCCGAACCAGAAACGCCGGTAATGGCAACTAATTTACCTAAAGGTATGGATACATTGATGTTTTTTAAATTATGTTCGTGGCAATTTTGTAAAGTTAAAAATAAGCCATTTCCTTCTCGACGTTGGGTAGGAGTTGGGATTACTTTTTTACCCGATAAATAAGCTCCAGTTATAGATTTTTCTGAAGCTAGTAATTGATTAATATCCCCTTGAACGACTATTTGTCCCCCATGAATACCGGCTAAGGGGCCAATATCAACTATTTCATCGGCACTTCTAATGGTATCTTCATCATGTTCAACTACTATTAAAGTATTACCTAAATCTCGCAGTTTTTTTAAAGTAGTTAATAAGCGATGATTATCCCTTTGATGTAGGCCGATACTAGGCTCATCTAAAACATATAAAACTCCTGTTAATCCCGAACCAATTTGAGTTGCTAAACGAATCCTTTGGGCTTCTCCCCCGGATAAGGTCATGGCGGTTCGATCTAAGGTGAGGTAATCTAGCCCTACATCTAATAAAAATTCTAACCGTTGTTTAATTTCTTTTAAGGCTAATTCCCCGATTAATGCTTGACGTTGAGTTAATTTTAAATCGTTTACTTTTTCTAAACATTCTTGAATGGAAACACCTGTTAAGTCGGTAATTTTATGTTGTCCTAAACTCACTGATAAAGCTTCAGGTTTTAAGCGTTTTCCTTGGCAAACTTCACAGCTTTGATTAATAATATATTGGGATAATTTCTGTTTAATTAAATCTGAATTAGTTTCCCGATAGGTTTTTTCTAACATGGGAATAACACCAGTAAAACGAGTAGAATATTCTTCATTAATATCTCTATTCGTGCCATATAAAATTATCTCTTGCTGTTTTTTAGTTAATTTATGCCAAGGACTATTTAAACTAAATTTATATGTCTTACTTAACTGAGATAAAATATTAAAATAATAGGGATTTTCTTTATCAGCCCAAGGTGCGATCGCATCTTTAACGGGTGCTTGCTCGTAGGGAATTATCAAGTCAGGAGAAAAAGTTTCTAAACAACCTAAACCATGACAATTAGGACAAGCCCCATAGGGTGAATTAAAGGAGAATAATCTTGGTGATAATTCATCCATAACGGCACCATGTTCTACACAGGCAAAATTTTCTGAAAAAGCGATTTCTTGATGTTTTTCCTGACTGAAATTATTTAAAATTTCAATAATTAAATTACCATTGGCAACGCTTAATGCTGTACTGACAGAATCAGCTAAACGTTCGTAAAGATCGGGTTTTTTAATTAGGCGATCAACTAAAACATCTATGGTATGTTTATGATTTTTATCTAACTCAATATTATCACTAAGTTCTCGAATTTCACTATTAATCCGAACTCTAACAAAACCTTGGGAAGCTAAACTTGATAATAATTGTTTATGAGTGCCTTTTTTTCCCTTAATAATAGGGGCAAGAATATGAAACTTAGTACCATCAGGAAGTTCCATAATTTTATGACAAATTTCGTCAATGGTTTGGGGTGCAATGGGGCGTGCGCAAATTGGACAAAAAGGTTCACCAGCCCTACCAAAAAGTAATCTAAAGTAATCATATATTTCTGTTACTGTACCCACTGTGGAGCGAGGATTGTGGGAAGTAGATTTTTGATCGATACTAATTGCCGGAGAAAGTCCTTCAATGGCATCAACATCAGGCTTATCTAATTGTCCTAAAAACTGTCTAGCATAGGCACTAAGAGATTCTACATAGCGTCTTTGTCCTTCGGCGAAAATCGTATCAAAGGCTAGGGAAGACTTGCCAGAGCCAGAAACTCCGGTAAAAACGATTAATTTATTTCTAGGTAATTCTAGATCGATATTTTTGAGATTGTGTTGTCTTGCTCCTCGGATACGAATCATATGAAAATTTTAAAAAATCAACTCTTATTGTAACTTATTTTTTGCTGCATATGATAACAAAAATCAACTGACTATTATTCTTAATAAGATATTAGTTTAGACCTGAAAAAAAGATTTCAAATACTTTTTTATGGTACTAGAAATTGATTAAGAGTATTACGATCGCTATCTACATTACCAGTACCTTGATATTCTTTAGGTATTCCTTCTGTAAACTCTAGTTTAAGTTTCCAAATAAAATGCCATTCATCATCACCTTGTGGTTGTTCTATTAAATTAAATATACATTTTCTTGGTGTTAAAATTGTTGTTTTAGGTAGAGAATTATCTAAAATTTGGAGATTTTTCCAATCTGAAGCTTTATTATCTTTAAACTCACCCCAATCACCTCCTAAAATACTAGCTACTGTAGAACCATTACAAATTAAATTAACATGAACTTTTGTATTATAATCTTTATTATCATCAGTAGTTATAAACATTACACTAGCTTTTTTTAAAAGAACTGGTGCTGCTACTTGCTCTGCATAGTCAACTGGAACTGTATATAATTCCTTGTTATTATTATCTGTTAAAATTATTCGTCTTACCTTTTGTTCAAAACTGAAATTATCAAAGTTAACTGTTAAGATATAATGGGTAGGATTATCTAATAATAATTTAGTTCTATCTTCTTTTTTGTTATTAGCATATTCAACAATTACTTTAACTAAAGGTTTTCTATCATAATCTAAAAAATCGTAACCTTGAAATGAAAAAACATCTTTAACTTTAGGTCTATTTTTATCATTAAGCTCAATTTTTTCGGCAGGAAAAATACCACAAACAATAGGTTCTAATATATTCTCAGAGATTTGACCTGACCATTTAGCCTCAAGTGCCATTAAATCCTGACGCAATCTTGTGCGAGCAAAATCCACTCCACACTGATATGAAGTCATTGATATTTGTAATGCTCTGTTAAAAACCAGATTAAATTCCTCCCGAAATTGAGAAGGAAGTTTGTTACTGGTTTCTTCTGCAATTTTTCTCCATTCTTCAGACTCTAAAGTAATCTGTGGAATAACATCGTTTGCGATTATTCTAGCAGCTTGTTGTCCAGCATTCTCACAACCTAATAACAAAAATATTGATAGTAAAATTAATTTATGTTTAATTTTCATTAATATCAATCTTAAGTTTCTATTTTTAACTTTCTGCTGATTATATTTTATCTTGATTTTGTAGGGTGCGTCAGATTAATAGAAAAATACTAACAAATTATTAATCACCAACAATAATTTCTTTATTAACTTCAAAAATTAGAGATTTATCTCTCCATAATTAATATTTTCCTTGCCAAACTCCCGGAGCAATTTGACGTTTTCCGAGATAACTCAACCAAATACGATAAGATCGATCTAAAGTATTATCTTGAGTTATCTTGAGTGATCGCACCTACTCAAACGCCGGTAAGCAACTCCTTGGTGGATAATTCCCAGCATGAAAATATTAAAGCGAGTTTCTCCAAATGACCATTCTGTGCAAACCCTACTTAAAATCCCAGATTGGGGTATATTCATTATTTATACTCAATTTTTCTACTCCAGCAATATCAGTTAAATTATATTGTAAAGGAGTAATAGTAATGGCATTATTACGAATAGCTTGGACATCTGTAGGAATATCCGCAGGTAAATGCAAATGTTCTGGTTGCTCGATTTCTTCGATGACTTCTCCTGCTAACCAATAATAACTTTTGCCTCTAGGATCTAATCTTTTTTGAAAAGTCTCAATATACCTTCTTAAACCTTGTCTGGTAATTACAACTCCTGTAATTTCTTCGGTTTTCACTGGAGGAACATTAATATTTAATAAAGTACAATGGGGCAAATTTTGCTTACTTAATTGTTTAAGTAAATTCACTATAAAATTTGCTGCCGGTTGAAATTCATGGGCAGTATAACTAGCTAAACTAACAGCAATACTAGGGATTCCTTCTAATAATCCTTCCATGGCCGCAGAAACTGTTCCCGAATATAAAACATCTGTACCTAAATTTGAACCGTGATTAATCCCCGAAACCACAAAATCTGGACGACTATCCATAACAGCACTTAAAGCAAATTTGATACAATCAGCAGGAGTTCCAGAACAAGACCAAGCCTCAACTTTTTCATGGAAAACAGAATCAACAATTTCTGCACGGATAGGATGATGTAAAGTTAAACCATGACCAGTTGCCGATCTTTCCCTGTCTGGACAGACTACAGTGACATCATGACCAGCTTCTGCTAAAGTATTAGCTAAAGTGCGGACTCCTAAAGCAAAAATTCCGTCATCGTTACCGATCAGCAATTTCATTATATTTGATAATTTTAAATAAAATGGTTGTAATTATATAGTTTATACTCCCCGATCTATCTTTGAGCTTATCCCAAACTCAGGTTAATATATTTTATGCTTACAAATTACTAATAACTGATAACTAATAATGACTGTTACTGATATTAAAACCCAATTACAAGAATTACAAACAGAAGCAGTAAGTGCGATCGCATCTACTGAAACTTTAACAGAATTAGAACAACTTAGAATTAATTATTTAGGTAAAAAAGGACAATTATCCCAAATTTTACGGGGAATGGGTAAATTATCCCCCGAAGAACGTCCTTTGATTGGTGCATTAGCCAATGTAGTCAAAGATGAACTACAAGGCAATTTAGAAAAACAATTACAAGAATTACAACAAGCAGAAATTCAAGCTAAATTAGCTGCCGAAACCTTAGATGTTACCATGCCGGGGGTAAGCAGGCCTTTAGGTAAAATGCACCCCCTAAACAGTACCATTGATAAGGTATTAGACATCTTTGTTGGTTTGGGTTACACCATTGCCGAAGGGCCACAAATAGAAAGTGATTATTACAATTTTGAAGCTTTAAACACTCCCCCAGATCATCCAGCAAGGGATATGCAAGATACATTTTATCTGCCAGATGGAAGGTTATTACGTACCCATACTTCAAGCGTACAAATTCGTTACATGGAACAACATCAACCTCCCATTCGGATTGTTGCCCCCGGTAGGGTATATCGTCGGGATACCGTTGATGCCACTCACTCGGCAGTATTCCATCAAGTGGAATTGTTAGCGGTTGACAAAGGCTTAACTTTCACCGATCTTAAGGGTACGATTCGAGAATTTTTGGGTAGAATGTTTGGAGATGATTTACCTATTCAATTTCGTGCTAGTTATTTCCCTTTTACCGAACCTTCGGCGGAAGTTGATGTACAGTGGAAAGGAAAATGGTTAGAAGTGATGGGTTGTGGTATGGTTGACCCTAATGTCTTAAAAGCAGTAGGCTACGATCCAGAAATATATACAGGATTTGCTGCGGGTTTTGGAGTAGAAAGGTTTGCTATGGTTTTACACCAAATTGATGATATTCGCCGTTTATATAATAGTGATTTACGCTTTTTAAATCAGTTTTGAGATCATGCCAAACCTTGAACCTACCTATGGTTCAGATCAACACGGATTGATCTGGGGCTACCTATTTTTCCCAGGCCAACCAGCACGCTCAATTACATCAGAATCTGCTGCCGAACTTTTAGCTGCAATAGATTCTAGACTAGAGAATAAATTCCTCTGGTTGCATTTTTCGATTTCCAATTCTGCTTCAAAGTCTTGGCTTCAGAGAAGTTTGACTTTACCAGATGCCTTTTATGAATCCTTTGATAGCACTGTAGGCTCTACTCGTTTGGAGCAAGAAGCAGACTGGCTAGTAGCTGTTATTTATGATGTACTGTTTGATTTCAAATTTGATGCCTCCGAAGTTGCAACTACCAGTTTGTGCATTGAGCCACATCTCCTTATTAGTGCGCGTCTTCGTCCTTTACGCTCGGTGGATAGACTCAGAGCACAAGTGAGAGCGAACCAAGTTTTTCGATCGCCCGTTGAACTACTAGCGCACTTATTACGGGAACAAGTTTCCGTACTGGTAGATATTTTAAGGCAATCAACAATACGAGTGGATCGAATCGAAGATCAACTTCTAGCCAATCGCATTGCCATACATCGCAGGGAATTAGGTTCTTTAAGACGGATGTTAGTGCGACTTCAAAGACTTTTAGCTCCAGAGCCAGCAGCCTTTTTTCGCCTTCTCAATCGGCCTCCTGATTGGATTTGTGAAGACGATATTCAGGACTTACGACAAGCTGCCGAGGAGTTTTCTGTTGCCATTGAAGATGCCAAGATTCTCGTTGAGCGGGTTAAACTCCTACAAGAAGAATTGTCTGCCCTCGTCAATGAACAAACCAACCGTACCCTCTTTATCTTAACCGTTGTAACAGTTTTAACATTACCCATCAATTTAGTTGCTGGATTATTAGGTATGAATGTCGGCGGAATACCTTTATCTGATAACAGTTCTGGTTTTGCTTGGATTGTGGGGGTTTTGTTAATTTTAAGTATTTTTCTTGCTTATTTTGCTTTTCGTAAAAGTTATGACTAAAATAACCTTATCCTATGTAAAAATAGCTCGCGCTACTTCAAGCTAAACTGAACCGAAACAACCGCAGTAATATCCTTATCTAAGGAAGACGTATCATAGATACCATAATCGCTCACGTCTGTAGAATGACGGGAGGTAATTTGAAATACCCCTGTCTGAGCACTCCGCACTGTACCTACCTGATTGCCTGTGCTACGAGCAATTGCCTCTGCTCTAGCTTTAGCATCCTTGGTTGCTTCAGCTACCATTTCAATTCGCAGTTGACTCAGTTGCGTATAAAGATATTGAGGAGGCTCAGAAACAAAGCTAATTCCTTGTTCAATTAACTCCGTTGATTTTTGAGATAATTGAGTATATTTATCTACATCCTCCGAACGAATTTCAAAACGCTGACTCAAGCGGTAAGCTACCATTTGTCCGGTTTCTCGTCCGTTTGCTGTAATCTCAGGAATAGGATAATTTTCGATCGCACGTAAGGTAATAGCTTCTTGGGGTACTTGTTGCTCTTTGAGATAAGCTTGTACTTTCTCAGTCTGCATTTTGAGGTCTTGATAAGCTGCTTGAGCGGTGGGTTGTTGGCTAGAAACCGATAACCGCCAAATAATATAGTCTGAACGAATTGGTCGTTTAGCTGAACCAGTGACAACTAAAACATCTTTGGTTTGTTGAAAATCATGAATTGCGTTAGCTCCAATTAAGGTACTTAGAACTAAGGAGAAGGACAAAACAGTTAAACCAGCCAATAGTTGGGGAAACCTCTCCACCACATAAGGTTCTTTCATTTATTTTTCCTCTCTTTAAGGAAGTTTTAATCTAGGTAGATTTATTTCCATTATGGACTTAGATTTTGATTTTTGGGTAGAATAATAAAGCAATATCTAGTTCATGGAATTTTTGAATTTTGTTGTTATTCCCTATTCTTTATTTTTTGTTCTATAACCCGGTATAGCTAATATTTCTAAATAAAATTCTTGACAATTATCTTCTGATACTTTATCAACATAATCAATTACTTCTGAAATATGTATAGTTTGGGGAGTTTCATTTTCTCTAGCAAATTTACAATTAAAATCCCAATAATCTACATTTTCAGGAAGATTTTTCTTTCTTTCTCTTTTAATATATTTCCTGATTTCATATTTAATAGATTCTAGAACTCTTGCTTCATTTTGACCTTCAATTTTTAATTTAAAAGTTTTTTTCATCTTGTTTTTGATTTATTTACAATTAATATATAGTAATTCTATTTGGGTTATAAACATAATTTTTTTTATGAACCGCAGAGAGCGCAGAGTGGTTGAGGGATGCGGAGGAAACCTCTGCATATCCAATCAACCAAAAGAGAGAAGAAGAGAGAGTAAAAGTTTATAAATCATTTAGAAATGCTATAATAACCCTAACTGCTATCACCAATAAAAAATAACGAATAACGAATAACTACGAACTATTTTTACGGCAATTATCGCAATGGCCACAACGAAAATTCATTGCATTTTGAGAAAATCCAAAAGCATTAAGTAAAAATTGCCAACGACATTGTTTACTATTTAAAAATTGCTGCATTTGAGCAATGGATTTTTTTTGTCGAGAAATTAAAGAATTAAAATCTTGTGCAGAGATGTTTTTTTCTCTTTGATAATTAAAAGGATCTAACCAAACTAATTTATTAATACTATAAAGCATTCCTAAAGCTAACTCACCATTAATAAACTCTTTTTTAATGGTTTCTACTTTACCTTCTAAAGGTATTTGATTTGTGATTTGTTGAGCTTGTTGATATTGTCTAGCTATTTTTTTTAGTAATGCTTGAGTTTGTCGCTTATCTTCAGGATTAAGCAATCCCGTCGGCTCGCTCATTAAAGTAAGTGCCAAACTTATCTTGCCATCTCTCCCTCCTCTACCAATTTCTTGTAAATATTCTGATAATAATTGAGGTATTTGAAAATGTACAATCCAACGCACATCTGGTTTATTAATTCCCATGCCAAAAGCCGAAGTACAAACCACAAATTGAATCCTATTTTCCAACCAATTATACTCTATCGCCCTTCTCTGATTAGCACTTAAACCTGCGTGATAAGCTGAGTTTTTGTAGCCTAAAGATTGCAACCATTCACTCAAGTTTTCACTATCCCGACGACTGCGCACATATACCAAACCGCTACTTTTTCCCTGACTGGCAATAAATTTTAGCATTTGCCTGCGTCTGCTTCTGGGGGTACAAATTCTTTGTACTTTAAGATTGAGGTTAGCTCGATAGGGATTTAAAATATAGGTTTTTGGTTGCTTTAACTGTAGTGCATCAATAATAATTTTTTGACTTTGTGGATTGGCTGTTGCCGTAAAAGCCGCTACAGGAATCTTGGTTTCTGGAGGTTGAAATTTTAATAAATAAGAACGTACTGCTCCCAAACGTTGATAAGCAGGGCGAAAAGTGTCTCCCCACTGTACCAAACAATGAGCTTCATCAATAATTAAACCATTTATTTCCAGTCGAGCATTGCTTAAAATCGGCAATACGCTAGAACCAAGTAGAGTTTCTGGAGAAAGATATAATAATCTGAGTTTACCTGATGCGATCGCCTTCTTAGCTTTTTCTTGCTCAAATTTACTCAATTGACTGTGCAAAAGCTCCGCAGGAAGACCAAGTTTTTTCAATTCTTGTACCTGATTTTCCATCAAAGCTAATAGAGGAGAAACCACCAAAGTTAAACCAGTTTGCAACAAAGCGGGTAACTGAAAAGTAATAGATTTACCCGCACCTGTCGGTAAAATAATCAGTGCATCTTCACCACTTAAAAGACTTTGAACTATTTCCCCTTGAGGCGATCTAAAATTATCATAACCCCAAATTTGTTTTAAAGCGTGACGAATTTTTAGTTCGTAATTGTCCATATAGAAGTTATTAGCGATTAGCGATTAGCAATTAGCGATTAGCGATTAGCTTTTAGCAATTAGCGATTAGCTTTTAGCTGAATACTAACTACTAACTACTAACTACTAACTACTGAATACTGAATACTGACTATTACTAAATCAATTATTTCGATTTTGCGTAACATCAGTTATTAAGGTAAAAAACGATCTAAAGCCGCCTTAAGCTCCTCAATTTCTACCTCAATATTACCCTCCTGAGCCGCACGAGCAATACATTCGCTGAGATGTTCGTCAAGGATAATCCTTGCTACCTTATTCAAAGCACCACGTACAGCAGCTATTTGTACTAAAACTTCAGGACATGGCCGCCCTTCCTCTAACATAGTCTTAATTCCACGAATATGTCCTTCCATACGGGAAAAACGGTTAATAATTTTCCGTAAAGATTCTTCACTATGAACGTGGGGAGTAGCTGTGGTTTCATCGTGGTGATGGTGATGTTGATGATGTTCGGAATGTTGTTTGCCCATTATCTAACTAACAATAATAATCCATTTTTATGATTTAATATTTTCTTATTGTAGCAATAGTAAATCAATTAGTTCTACTAAAAATTACTAATAGTTTTTATAATTATTTTATACATAATAATTGACAAACAAGCTTTATTATGATAAGAAAAATATAGTTTTTAATTAAATTAATATAGTGGATATAAATTCGTTATTAGAACCCTATCAACATTTTGGTGTAAATCTAGGTTTAGAACGTATTAAAAACTTATTAGAAAAATTAGGTAATCCCCATCATTGTGTTCCTATTATTCATGTGGGCGGAACTAATGGTAAGGGTTCAGTTTGTGCTTATTTATCTTCAATTTTAACCGAAGCAGGTTTCAAGGTTGGACGTTATATTTCTCCCCATTTAATTGATTGGAATGAAAGAATTACTATTAATTTACAACCTATTTTGACAGAAGAATTAGCGGATATTTTACAGGAAATTAAATTAGTAATTAATCCTGATGAAGAATCCCCAACACAATTTGAAGTTATTACTGCGGCTGCATGGTTATATTTTGCTCAACAAAAGGTAGATTTAGCGGTAATGGAAGTGGGTTTAGGAGGGCGTTTGGATGCGACTAATGTGGTTGATAATCCTTTAGTTAGTGTGATTACTTCTATTAGTTTAGAACATTGGCAACATTTAGGACCTACTTTAACAGATATTGCAGGGGAAAAAGCAGGTATTTTAAAACAAAATTGCCCTGCTGTTATTGGACAAGTTCCTGTGGAAGCAGAAACGGTATTTATGAATAGAATTAAACAATTAAATTGTCCTACAATTTGGGTAAGACCAGCAGAAAAATTATCAGAAAAACTGGCAAAATATGAAGATATTGAATATTCTTTGTCTTTATTAGGGGAAATGCAGTTAAGCAATTCTGCTTTGGCTATTGCTGCTATTAAAATATTACAAAATAAAGGCTGGCAAATCAGCACAGAAGCTATTCAATTAGGTGTGAGTCAAACTCGTTGGTTAGGGCGTTTGCAATGGGTGGATTTTGACGGTAAAAAAATCTTAATTGATGGCGCACATAACCCCGCAGCAGCAGAATTTTTACGACAATATGCTGACAGTTTAAATACTAAAATAACTTGGGTAATGGGTATGCTTTCAACAAAAGATCATAGGGATATTTTTAAAGCTTTATTACGTCCCAATGATGAGTTATATTTATTACCTGTATTGGATCATAGTACCGCAGAACCTAAAGATTTAGCTATATTGGCTAAAAATATTTGTCCACAGTTAAAAAAATGTGAAACTGGAGAGGATTTATTAACAATTTTAAGAACAGCAATTAATAGTAATAATCAAGTTATTTTATGTGGTTCTTTATATTTAGTTGGTCATTTTTTACAGCAGTTTTCCTCCCCCTAGCCCCTATCCCCCCTTCAGTTTTGGGGAGTGGTAGGGAGGGGCGTATAAACAATTTAAAAATTAAGATTTTTAAATTAAATGTATCGTTTAACAACAAATATTTACTAATAATCACGAATTATTAAAATCAAGTAATAAACATTGACACTAATAAAAAGGCAATGTTAGATTCGTGATGTCCAAGGAATTGAAAAAAAAATCAAAACATTTTAAATAAAAATCAGGACAGTTAGTGGTGTATTAACTCCTCAAATTACTAATCAAGATGTTGATGTAGCCACCAGAAATCGTCTTTTGACGGTTGGTACTGATGGATATGAATTTGCACAATATGTACTCTGGTGCTAAAGAAACCTTTTTAGGAGGATTTGGTGACGATACAATTAATGGTAATGATGTCTTAACTGGTGGTAAAGGTAAGGATATATTAACTGGTGGTGCAGACAAAGATAAATTTGTCCTAGTTAGCGGCTCAGGTGCAGATAAAATTACTGATTTTGAAGATGGTATTGACTCTTTAAAATTAAAAGGAAACTTGAGTTTTGGTCAATTAACTATTGTGGATGCAGGTAGAAATACTGAAATATTTAAAGGTAATGAATTATTAGCTACTTTAGTTGGTATTAAAGATTCAAGCTTAATTACTATTGATGATTTTAGCTAAGTAATTAAATTTAATATTTAAGGTGGGCAAATTATTAACCGTAATTACTACTAGATAAGATTTAAAAATATTTGCCCACCCTACAACTTTAAGATATTTCCCCCCAAAGTTGGGAGGTTAGGGGACAAAATCAATTTAATCCTTTGTGAATTATAAAATCTAACTATAATCGTCTTTCATTAATTAACATTTTTTGATAAGAAAGCCAGCCAGTAATTAACATAATTAAAGAAAATATTAATAAAAAGCTAAAACTTTCTTGAATTTCGGTTAAACTTTCTCCTTCAGCCCAGACAGCGACTAAAGCTTCATTCATGTGAAAAATAGGATTAAAATTAGCAATTGCTAATAAATTATCTGGAAATAAAGAAGTTGGTAAAAAAGCACCACCTAAAATTAATAAAGGCACGCCAAAAGTAGCAACTAAAGCATTAACATCTTCAGTACGTTTTGCTAACTGAGTTCCTAAAATAAAACCCACACCAACATAAGCGATAATACTGAGTAAAATAATAATTAATCCTAAAAAAATTGAGCCAGAAAATTCAGCACCGAAAAAAGTAGCTAAAGTATAAACTAAAATTGTTTGACCAACACCAATGAAACTGTGAGCTAAAAAGATACCTAAAAAGTAAGAAATACCACTTAAAGGAGAAATAAATAAACGTTTAATTGTTTTTTGTTCCCTTTCAGAAACGACAGTTGCTACACTACCACCTAAACAACTAAAAAATAAAGCTGCCCCCACTAAACTAGAAGGAGCCGAATATTCCATAGCATTGGCAGTTGATATATTTGCTCTTTCAGCGAGAATATAACCATTGAGAAGTAATATAGAAATAGGAAAAATAGCCCAAAAAATTAAACTGCGACGACGACGAAATAACTCAGTTAAAATGCGTTGAGCCACTGCAAGGGTTTCTCGCCAATATCTCATAAAAATACCCTCAAATATTCTTTTTTTTATCTGAATGTTGTCATAATACCCCATCCTAATGCTTTGGATATTCGAGATTTGTGTACAATCATTTCATTTTTTAGCCTTAACTACTGATGTCTATGGTAATTGCCAAAAAAACTTACGCTATAAACAATGGGGGACTTTCTTATGTTTTTCCCCCTAGCCCCCAGGGCGTTGTCATTCTCCCCATAAATTTAGGTTTTGAGAGACTGGGATTAAGGGGCTAGGGGGCTAGAGGGGCGAATAATACCCACAATTAGCAACGTCACCTTGGGCTAAACTACTAAAATCTTTAAAAAAAGAATTTGTATGGCTTAAAGAATTTATTTTCTTCGACTGTTGCCCTATTGCCTGACGAATACAATTCGTCTAATGTAACATAAAAAACTAAGATATTGCTAAAATTAAATCAATACATTTAAAATCATTTAAAATAATATTATGGTAGAGCATACACTAGAAAATGAAGCTGATGCCAAGGCAAAACAAAGATTGCTTGGACGTTTATTTATACAATTAAACAAAAGCCCTGAAGAAGTCATTACTCTTGCTAATAATTGGTTTCAAGAACATCCAAATAGTTCTTGGTCTAATTTAGAAGAATTAATCTCCGAAGGTGAAGTAATTATTAAAAACAATAAATTCACCCATTTAATTACCGTAACAGAAATTAAAAACCTTGTCGAACAAATGCGTAGTTCTTATGGTTTAATAATTAAAGATCGTCGTTATCATTTTAAACTTTATCCTAAATGTTTTATTGGTTCTGAAGCTATAGATTGGTTAGTAAATAATCGCCATTGTACTAGGGAAGAAGCCATTACCATCGGTAATATTTTAGTGAAAAAAGGCATCTTTCATCATGTAGTTTACGAACATGGTTTAAAAGATGGATATTTCTTTTATCGTTTTTATCAAGATGAATAATTTATTTATTTATTTATATCTTTTAGCTATTAGATGTTTTTAATTGTCCACAAGCAGCAGAAGCTTCTAACCCTCTGGAGTAACGCACACTAACTGCAATTTTATTTCGCTTTAATATTTCCATAAATTGATTAATACGCTCTTCATCAGGGCGTTGATAATCTGCATCTTCAATGGGATTGTAAGGAATTAAATTGACATGGCTTTGAAAGCCTTTAAGTTGTTGTGCTAATTCTTCGGCATTTTCTGGAAAGTCATTAACTTCAGCAAGTAAAATATACTCAAAACTTATTCTCCTACCGGTTATTTCCACGTATTCTCGACAATCATCTAAGAGTTTTTCTAGAGGATAATTTTTGGCACTAGGTATCAATTTTTCTCGTAATTTTTGGTTAGAAGCATGAAGACTAACTGCAAAGGTAATTTGTAATTCGTGTTTGGCTAATTGATGAATTTTATTAGATAAACCAACGGTGGAAATTGTTAAGGAGCGTTGACCAATTCCCACGTCTTGGTTTAAACATCTAATTGATTCTACCACCTCTTTTAAGTTGAGTAAAGGTTCACCCATACCCATAAAAACAACATGGGAAACACGCTGATGAAAATCTGATTGTACCGTCAAGACTTGATCGACAATTTCATGAGCTTTAAGATTGCGAGTAAAGCCCTGTTTTCCTGTTGCGCAAAAATCACAAGCCATAGCACAGCCCACTTGAGAAGAAACGCACACAGTAAGGCGTTTTTGTGTAGGGATTCCCACAGTTTCAATGAGTAAATTATCGTGGAGTCTGAGGAGATATTTACGGGTTTTATCGGTCGCAATAGTGCGATAATCTATAATAGAGCGACCAACAGGATAATTTACCAATTTTTCTCGCCAATTCTTTGGAAAAACCGTAATTTCCGCAAGAGAGCGTATTCCTTTTTCGTATAAATATTGATATAGTTGTTTTCCGCGATAACTTGGTTGTCCTTGGGTTTGTACCCAGTCAGTTAACTCTGGTAAGGATTTACCTAATAATACTTGTTCATTTTCAATTTGAATAGGCATGATTATATAATTAAACTTAACGATATTAATATTATCAATTATAAAGGTATGGAATCTGAAACTATTTTAGAAAAAGTACAAGAACCAATTATAAATGCTCCTCCTGAAATAAAAGCAATTATTGAAAGAGTATTAGCTTTAGAAAAAGATAAACTTTATCAAAAAAATCCCAGAAATATTAATGAAGATATTTTAACTATTATTAAAGAAATTGTACAATGAAATTGTTATCTATTAAGTTCTGTAACTTTCGACAATTTTACGGAAAAACACCAGAAGTAAAACTAGCCAATGAGGCTAAAAATACAACAATTATTCATGGTAATAATGGTTCGGGAAAAACTACGATACTTAATGGATTTACTTGGGTTTTATACGAAAAATTTAGTCCTGCCTTCGCTTCACCTAATTTTTTAGTTAATAAACGAGCAATTAACGAAGCTAAAAGCGGAGCATCCGTTGAATGTTGTGTAGAAATAATTTTTGAACACGAGCATAAATCTTATCAATTAAAACGTCAATGTTATGCTTATCGAGATGAACAAAATTCCGTCAATCATAGTAAAAGTCAACTATTTATGTTAATTGCTGGAGATGATGGTTGTTGGCATCATCCTTTAGAGCATCCTGATGATATTATTGCCAAAATTTTACCTGAAAGTTTACATGAATACTTCTTTTTTGACGGAGAAAGAATTGAACATAGATTTCGTAATTCTAAACATAATCAAATTGCTGAAGATACTAAAGAATTATTAGGTGTTAAGGTTTTAGATCGAGGAATAGAGCATTTAAAAAAAGCCAAAAAAAACTTACAGAATGAGTTAAATAATATTGGAGATATAGAAATTAAAAAGTTTTTAACTAAAGTTAATAATCTAGAGCAAATACAAGAAAAAATTAAGCACAGACAAGCAGAAATTCAAAAAGAAATAGATAATCATCAAACCATTAAACAATCTTTATCAAGCAGATTATTAGAATTAAGTAGTGCTAGAGAATTACAAGAACTTAAATTAGAAGTTGAAGGGCAAGAAAAAAATATCATAGAAGATTTAATAACAACAAAAAATGAGTTAAAAAATCTTGTTTCTCGTAGAGCATATACAGTTTTTGTCTTAGAAATAGGGCAAAAATTTTGTAGCTATGTTGATAATATGAGACAAAAAGGAGAATTGCCTAGTGGTATTAAACAAAAATTTATCGAAGAGTTATTAACTAGGGAAAGTTGTATTTGTGGCACAGAATTAAAAGTAGGTAGTGATGCCCATCATCAAGTAGAAGGATGGTTGAATAAAGCAGGAATAGCGAATGTAGAAGAGGCAGCAATTCGTTTAGAATCACAAATAACAGATTTAGACCAACAAATAACAGAATTTTGGCAATTAGTAGATACTAATCAGGATAAAATAACTAAAAATAGAACAGAATTATCTTTATTAGAAAATAAATTAGATGATTTAAAAAATAAGTTAAGAAATTACCCCGATGAAAATATTCAAGAATTACAAACTAGATTAGATAAAATAGAACAATCAATTAGAGAATTAACCTTAGAACAAGGTAGTAACCAACAACAATTAGAAAGTATAGCAACAGAAATTAGAGAAATATCTAAAAAAGTTAATAACCATAAATTAAAAGAAGAAAAACAAAATTTAGTACGCAGACGCATTCAAGCAACAGAAGAAGCAATTAGTAGAATCACAGAAGTTAGATTTCGCTTAGAACAAGAATTTAGATTATCTTTAGAACACAAAATAAGAGAAATATTTAGTAATATTTCCTTTACACCTTATTTACCAAAACTCGATCCAAATTATGAATTAAAATTAGTAGAAAATAATTCAGAAAAAGCTATTCCTATTGCTGCTTCTACTGGAGAAAATCAGATTTTAAGTTTATCTTTAATTGGTGGTATTATTGAGAGAGTAAGAGAATGGAGTAAAAAAAATACCTTAATGGGGCCAGATAGTAGTAACTTTCCTATTATCATGGATTCTCCTTTCGGTAGTTTAGATGAAATTTATCGACGACAAGTCGCAAAAGCTATTCCTCAATTAGCTAATCAATTAGTAGTATTAGTAACAAAAACTCAATGGAGACAAGAAGTTGAGGAAGAAATGAATAATTATATCGGACAAGAATATGTTTTAGTTTATAATTCTCCTAAAATAGATTGCGAAGAGGATTCAATTATGCTGAATGGTGTTAGTTATCCTCTAGTAAAATATCAACCTAATGAGTTGGAATATACAGAAATAATTAAAGTAGAAAGAAATTATAATTAATTATATTTTAAGGAAATAAATTTTATGCAAATAGTTAGTAAGGATCGAGTTAAACTATGTCCTGTGATAGATAATACTTCAAAACAATTTTCAGGCTTATTCTATCAAGGTAAATTATTTCAACAAATAGCTGGTTATAAAAAAGAACAAGCTAATTATGCAATAAAAAGAGGTAAAGAAGAATTTTTATCCCGAAAAGGACAAGTTTTAATTTTAGTAGTTGAAGCAGCAAATAGTTTTACTATTTGGTGTGAAAATAATCAACTTAAACCTGTAATTAAACCAAAAAAATCTAGAAATATTTTAGAAGAAATAAAACTGACAAAGTTAATTAAGGAAATACGAGGAGAGAATGGCATAGAAATTAAAAATCGCCTTTATAATCTCAAAATGTATAATCGTTGTTTTATAGGGAGCGAAGCAACTGAATGGTTAGTTAATAAATTAAATATTTCAACAGGAGAGGCTATTTTAGTAGGACAAAAATTAATTGATGAAAAGTGGATTCATCATGTAGCAGATAATCATTCCTTTGAGAATGGTTTTTTATTTTATCGTTTTTATGCTGATGATAATGAAATTTCAGAAATTGCTCAAACTGCTTTTAATAGATTTAGTCAAGGATTAGCTACAGGTAATTGGGATTTATTTTTAGAAATAATTAGTGATGATTTTTATTTTTCATTTCCGGCGGGAAAATTTCAAGGAGATAATATTGGTAAAGAAAGAGCAGGAGAATTTTTTAAATACGTTTCAAAAACCGTCTTTACTGAAGGTTTATTTTTAACAGTAAAACGAATTACCAGTAGTGAAAATACTGTAGTTTTTGAAGTAGAGTCAGAGGGAAAAATGTTCGGCAAACCCTATGAAAATAAAGTAGCAATTTCCTTTGATATTAGAGATAATCAAATCTGTGCATATAGGGAATATTTATCGGTAATAGTAACTCAATAACTTAGTTATTTGTTATTTGTTAATTCCTAACCGCTAACTACTATCTTCTATCTGCTCTGCCCTATTCCTTACTTATGAATCTTGAATCATCTATTATTTGGCTCGATAATATAGTATATGATTATTGTCAAATACATCTTAACGATCTTCAGAGAATTATTATTATTCAGGTTTTACAGAATAAAAAATATCTAGAAATTGCTGAAAAATTTGATTATACAGAAGGACATATTAAAGATAGTGCTAGTGAACTTTGGAAATTACTTTCAGCAATATTTCAAGAAAAAATTAATAAAGGTAATTTCTCAAGTTTTTTAATCAGACAATTATCTAAAATCGATCTAGATCAAGAAATATATCCATCTTCTCCCAATTTTTTGGGTAGAGATAAAGTCATCACTGAAATTAATAAATTAGCTGAAAAAGGAAGTAAAATAATTTTTATTCAAGGAGAAGGAGGCATTGGTAAAACAACCTTAGCCCAACAATATTTAAAACAGCAAAATTTTGAGATAATATTAGAACTTTTAATGGCGAAAGAAACCTCTTCTATTATTTCAATAGATGCAATAATAGAAGAGTGGTTAAAATACGACTTGAATTTAGAACCGGGAAAAGAATTAGGTATTAGTTTAAGTCGCTTAAAAAGATATTTAACTAACCATAAAATAGGGATTTTAATTGATAATTTAGAGCCAGCTTTAAATAGGGATGGTAATTTTATTCCTCCCCATCAAAATTATGTTGAATTACTGAGAATTCTTGGCAATTCTCAATTAAAATCTTTAACATTAATTACCAGTCGAGATCGCCTTTGTGAGCCAGATTTGAACTTGACTCATTTTCGTTTATCTGGATTAGATTTGAAAGCATGGGAAGATTATTTTATAAATTATTCAATTCAATTAGATTTAGATATTTTAACGCAACTTAATTATATCTATGGTGGAAATGCTAAAGCAATGAAAATTATTGCTAGTGCAATTCATGAAGAATTTGCTGGCAATATACAAGCTTATTGGCAAGAAAATAAGGAATATCCTTTAATAAAATTAGGTTTAAAAAATGAAGCAGTTTCTCGATTAAAAACAATTCAAATGTGGCAACTTGTTAATCAGAAAATCGCCCTTTTTTTTACTACAAGTGTCACAAGAATTTTAAGCATAGAAGATGCAATTATTGCCTTAGAAGCTTATCATCATTATGTAGAAATTGGTAATTTTCAAGAAGCTGCTCAAGTTTTACTTAAAAGTAGAGATAATCAATGGGGACAGTTTTTACCTTTAGGAAGTACCCTTTATCGACTAGGCTTAATTCAACCTGTTTTAAATGCTATTGAAAATATCATTGATAAAATTGATAGTGTAAAATATTTAGCTGAACTTTATAATATTTGGGGAGATTTATTCTGGATAATTGGTAAGATTGAAAATGCCATTAATTGCCAAGAAAAAGCAATTATTATGTCCGCAAATGAATCAAGAAAAGTCACAAAAAATACTGATACAGATAGACATTATCTATATTATTTAAAGATGGTAGAGGTTGATTCTATCTTAAGCATTGGTTTATATCAGATTGACTTATGGGAATTAGAATCAGCAGCAGTCTCTTTTCAAAAAGTAATTGATTTAACTCATAATACAGAACATTATAAATGGGGAGAAAAAGCTACAATCGGTTTAGCTTTGGTGAAATCTTATTTAGGTTTGCCAATAGAAGCAGCAGTAAATATAGATATTTTTTATCAAGATATATTAAATAATAAATATACAGGTAGATTTGCCTATTTTATGCAAATGATAGGGCAAACCTATGTTAATTTAGAAAATTACTATAGAGCTTTACAAGTATTAGAAATAACTTTAACTTTTGCCGAAGAAAGCGATTATCAACAAATTAAAGGTAAAACTTTTTTGAGCTTAGGAGAAATATATCGTCAACAAAACAAAATCAAGCAAGCTATTTCTTATCAATTAGAAGCCCTTAAAATTTTTACAGAAATAGATGCTAAATGCGATTTAGCTGAAGCTTATTTTCAATTATCATTAAGTTATTTTAAATTAGGAGATAAAGCACAAAGTTATAATAACCAAGAACATTCTTTACAGCTATTTGAGAAAATGAAAGCAAAAAAACAACTTAACAAAATTCAATCATTAAATCAATAAATAAAATCTCCCATGATGTAGGGTGGGCAATTTCTTAATTAAGTCCAATAAATTTCGCCTCAGATTATTGCTCTCAATATTTAAAGGTGTCTTGCCCACCCTAGCAAAAATTATCAACTAAACTTCTAAATTAGTAAAAATTTGGTTTATGACGAATTAAACCTAGAAACTCCTCTCTAGTCTTCTGCTCATCTTGAAATACCCCTAACATAGCACTAGTAACAGTCCAAGAGCCGGGTTTTTCCACTCCACGCATCACCATACACATATGACTTGCTTCCATAACCACAGCCACCCCTTGAGGGTCTAAAATAGTTTGGATAGCTTCAGCAATTTGACGGGTTAAACGTTCTTGAACCTGTAGGCGACGGGCATACATATCGACAATACGAGCCAATTTACTTAAACCTACCACCTTTTGATTAGGAATATACGCTACATGGGCACGCCCCATAAAAGGTAACATATGGTGTTCGCAGAGACTAAAGAAATTAATATCTCTCACCAAAACCATTTCATTATGACCTTCATCAAAGATGGCATTATTCACCAAATCTTCCAGTGACTGATTATAACCCCCGGTGAGGAATTGCATCGCCTCAGCTACTCGTTTGGGAGTTTTTAATAATCCTTCTCTTTCTGGATCTTCTCCTACACATTCTAAAATAGTATGAACTGCCCCCATCATTTTTTCTTTAGACTCTTCGGAAGCAGGATGATATTCAGCTTGTTGACCATTATGAGTATTACGATCTGGTCTGCTAGAAACTTTTTCTACTAAATTAGGATTAAGAATATTTTGCCCGTTATTATCAGTCGCAACAGATTTAGAAGGATAACCGTTAGCTATTGTCATGATTGTAATTATTTGTGAGTTGAATTTTTAGAAATGGAAAACTAGATTAAAGAGTGCCTGCACTGGGCATAATGGTCATTTCTTCAATTACCGCTTCGGGGGGTAATAAGGCGGCGTGTACAATTGATTGAGCTACTGTTTCAGGGTTTAACATAGCGGCACGATTCAAATCTGCTTGAACCGTTTTTGTGTCCCAAATGGGAGTATTAACCGCACCAGGAGAAATTGTCATAACTCTAATCCCATTTGCTCTTTCTTCGGCGGCTAAAACTTTAGACAAAGCAATTAAACCAGCTTTACTGACAGAATAAGCACCCCATCCCGGAAATGGAGTCATCCCAGCAATAGAGGCCACATTAATAATTGTACCTTTACTTTGTTGCCGCATGGTGGGAAGTACGCCGAGAATACACTGGAAAACGCTAGTTAAGTTAAGTTGTAATACTTGTTGCCAATCATCTAAGGAGGTATCTGACAAAAGGTTAGTGTAACCCATGCCGGCATTGTTTACAAGAATATCAACTTGTCCCAAGTCAGAGGCGATGGCCTCTAGGGTAGTTTTAACTGTTTCAATGTTGTTTAGATCCACCTGATAAGATGAGGCTTCCACTCCCATTTGTTGGGCGGTAGTGACAACGGATTGTAATTTGTCACCAGAGCGACTGACTAAAGCCAGATTTATCCCTGATGACGCAAATGCTAGTGCTGTTGCCTTACCAATACCGCTACTTGCTCCTGTGATTATAGCTCGCAGTTGATTGGGAGGAGAAGTCATGAAATACTCCGATACATAATGCCAATAAAAAACAACGATAGTTGCTTAAAGCTTCACTATCTTTAGGCTTAACATAAGTTAAAAATGTCACCTTGGCAATTATAGCATTATGAACATCGTTACCAATAAAATTCTTTAATTTTCTGAGAATACCCCTATTTCTCGGAATTTCTGATAACGCAAATTTTGGCGTTGCTTAGGAGTAAGAGAAGATAACTCTTCTAAATGTTCTAATATTTTTTGTTTCAGGAGATTAGCCGCTTGAATAGGATCTGCATGGGCAGCACAATCTGGCTCTGGTACAATATCATCAATAATGCCGATTTCTTTTAAATCCTTGGAAGTGATTTTTAAGGCTATGGCTGCTTGTTCTGCTTTAGCCGCATCTTTCCACAAAATAGCAGCACAGGCTTCAGGGGATGCCACCGTATAAACGGAATGTTCCAACATTAATAATCTTTCCCCAACGCCAATCCCTAAAGCACCTCCAGAGCCTCCTTCCCCAATTACGGTACAAATGATGGGAACATCAAAACTAAACATTTCTCTGAGATTATAGGCAATAGCCTCACCTTGCCCTAATCTTTCCCCTTCTACCCCCGGAAAAGCCCCCGGAGTGTCAATAAAGGTAATAATCGGCATGGAAAATTGATTAGCGTGTTCCATTAATCTAATCGCTTTACGATAACCTCCGGGGGAAGCCATACCGAAATTACGCAAAACGTTATCTTTGGTATCTCTACCCTTTTGATGTCCTATAATCAAAATAGGTTTTCCGTCTAAACGGGCAACACCACCAACTATGGCAGGATCATCTGAGCCTCCCCTATCGCCATGTAATTCAAACCAATCTTCAGTCATGGCTTGAATATAGTCTAAAGTAGAAGGACGACGAGGATGACGTGCTAATTGCAATTTTTGTGCGGGAGTTAAATTACTAAATATTTCGTGGCGTAATTCAGCTATTCTTACTCTGAGTTGAGTAATTTGATCGGACACATTTACATTATTTTGTTCTCCTAATTCTTGTATTTGCTGAATTCTCTCTTCTAGTTCATACAAGGGTTTTTCAAAGTCTAATAAAAAAGTTCGGCGTTCTGTTTTTGGCATTTTTTTAGTGAGCAATTTAATTCAAGTTTTTAATTATTATCCCCCATTAACTAAATTATAATAAATTATGAATTATTTACCTCAATTAAATAAAATATTTGTCATTCTAAATCGCTCATCTATTAATCTTTTTATTATTGCAATGTTTGGTTTATAAGATTTTCAAAACTTTAAATTAAAAGAAAATTAAAATGATTAGTAATTATTTTCTGAATAAAATCAATTGTTTTCGTAAATTAAAGTGAGATGCGTAATAAAATCAAAATAGCTACTCTATCATTAATATTAACAATAATTATAGGCTTAATAGATTATCTAGTAATCTATCAGATTTCTCTTTCTTTATTTTATCTTTTTCCAATCTTAATAGGTACTTATTATATAGATAATAATTTTGGTATATTTTTGGCTCTAGTAAGTGTGAGTATTTGGGGTTTTAGTGATGCAATAGCTAATCAAGAAAGTTTTTTATTTTTGATTTACTGGTGGAATTTTATAGTTAGATTGGGAGTTTTTCTCATTTTAATTTACTTTCTATCTCGTCTTAAAAAAGCCTATGAATCAGAAAAAATTTATGCTAGAACAGACCAATTAACTGGTGTTTCTAATAGACGTTATTTTTTAGAATTATTAAATCACGAATTTAAACGTTCTCAAAGATATAAATCAATAATTTATGTCATCGTTTACAAGACCAAGTTTTAAAAGCTATGAAATCAGAATCATTGCCTGTTAGTCTTAGTATTGGTTTAGTCACTTTTACAAAAGTACCTGAATCCATTGATGCCATGATTGCAAAAGCAGATAAACTTATGTATCAAGTTAAACTAAACGGTAAAAGTAACATAGAATATGAAATATTTTAACTTTAACGTTTAGAAGTTTATAAGTTAATCCTAAATTATCTTGTTAAGACATAATTTTTAAACGAATTATCATATCTCCACCTTCATCTAATCGAACTTCTATAGATTCGCTAGTAAGAGTTTCTAAACAATTTAACATATTCCTTAAATGAGGAGTGCTTGCCCCTGTTTCCACATATAATCTATCAGCTAACCCTCCCAAACGTTTCCAATTTGTATATAATTTTCCTACGGTTTGTTCTAGTTGAGTTGATTGTTTAACTAAATCTGCTGCGGTATTTAAACATTCTAATCTTAAAGCTTCATCTAAAGCTAATTCTAAATCAATATTTGCTTGTCTTAAAGTTTGTACTTGGGCTGCGGCATCGAGATATTTAGCTAAGTTTTTGGCCGAAGATGTAGCTAATTTAATAGTATCTAAATCGGGACTTTCTGCTATTTCTTTTTGAATTATTTCTATTTGAGAGTCAGGTAATTTTTCCATTTCTTTAACTAATGGTGCTAAAGTTTTAGCAGGAAGTGAACCACTAGCTGCTTTTTCTTTAACTTCTTCTGGTAATAAATCTGAACTCATCGCTGTCCATTGATCGGATAATTGTTGCACTTCTCGCTTAGTAATTCTATCCCCATGTTGTGCTGCTTCACTAACTAATTGTTGGACTTCAGGAACAGATTTTGCAGTCTCGACAAAAGCACTTTTACTAAAATTATTAATAGTATTAGGATCTAATTTTCCTTCTGCTAATAATGTATCTGCACTATTAGCTAATTGGATTAAATTATAGGCTTGACTTTTAGTAATTTCCCTAGTTTTTAACCAGTTTAAAAAACCTGTTCCTCTGCCATTTCCTCCCTTTTTTTCCCTATCTCTAACTGTTCTTAAAATACGACCTCGCCAAATGTCGGTTTGTAAGTCAAAGCGATCGCATACTTTCCAAAATTGATCTAGTTTTGTTTGAAAATCATACTCCTCTATTTCCTCATCTTCAGGATCGGGTAGTTCAAAATTAAAGTCAACTGGGGTATCTAAAACAGCAGCAATAGCTTCGGGAGAATTAGGAAGATCGGACATAAAAATTGATGAATTTATAGACATCTAATTATAATATCAATCAGTAACAAATAACTAGAAAAAAATAGAATGAGTGGGACATTGAAACTCCCAGCAATGTCAATGTTTTTCTTATTTGTTTAGAATTTTAAATCAACTAATATGTCAACAGAACAGAAAAAAGAATTTGCTCTTTTTATTGATGAAAGTGGTAGCCCAAAACCAAATCCTAAAGATACTACACCATATTTTGCTCTTGGTGGAGTTTTAGTCAGAAGAATAGATGAAATTACTATCAAACAAGCAGTAGAACAATTTAAACAACGCTGGAATATAAATCTAGATACTCCTTTACATGGCAGTGAAATTCGCTCTAAAAAGAAAAAATTTGCTTGGTTAGGCAAAATCACTGATCGGGAAAGACAAAATTTTATGAACGACTTAACTCAAACTATTACTTCTCTACCTATCATTGTGCATGCTTGTGTAATATCTCGTAGTGGGTATCATAATCGTTATTTAGATAAATACGGCGAAAACACTTGGGAAATGATGAAAAGTGCATTTTCTATTTTGGTAGAACGTTCTGTTAAATATGTTAGCGATTATAATGAATCAATTATGATATATTACGAGGAAGCGGGTAAGCAGGAAGATAGGCTGATTAAAAAATACTTCAAGGAACTTCGAGAATCAGGGCATCCCTTCAACCCAAATAACGCATCACAATATTCCCCTTTAGACCAAAACCAATTTTCAAAATGTTTACGGGGTATTGAAGGGAAAAAGAAAAGCAATCCAATTTTACAAGTTTCTGATCTATGCCTTTATCCTGTAGCTAGAAGTAAAGATTATCCAGAAGACAAAGCTTATTTAGCTCTTCAACAAAGTTCTAAATTAATAGACTCTAGATTGACTTCAATAGACATCAATTCAAAAGGTATTAAATACTATTGCTTTGATAATATCCCTTAAAAACAACAAAACCGCTTAATCAGCGGTTGTTGATCGGCAGTCGTACGACTACCCCTAGGCTATGCCTAATTTAATAATAACACTTAATACCAAATCAGGCAAATTACTAAACTGATATAATGTATCTTTTTTTAAGAAAGTAATGAATAATGCGGAACGCGAGACTTGAACTCGCACAGGAAAAACTCCCACTAGAATCTGAATCTAGCGCGTCTACCAATTTCGCCAGTCCCGCTTTTTCTAGCCAGTTTTAAATTGTATCTTATTTTTATTAATTTGTCAAGATAAATTGATTTACTTATGGGAATTAATTTTAGCAAAATCAAAATTCTTAATCTCATCTTTAGACACGAAATTTGGGGATCGAGCTAACCTAAAAAAAAGATTACACAGTAATGAGAGAATCGAAATATTATGGTAAAGCGCACTTTTGGAGTAATTGGTTTAGCAGTAATGGGAGAAAATCTCGCTCTCAACGTAGAAAGTAGGGGATTTCCCATCGCTGTTTATAATCGTACAGGGAGTAAAACCGAAGAATTTATGTCCACTAGGGCTGAGGGTAAAGATGTCAAAGCAGCCTATTCCCTAGAAGAATTTGTGGAAATTTTGGAACGCCCCCGTAAAATACTGGTAATGGTAAAAGCGGGTAAACCTGTCGATGCGGTTATTCAACAACTCAAACCCCTTCTCGAAGAAGGAGACATGATTATTGATGGTGGTAATTCCTTATATGAAGATACAGAAAGACGTACCATCGAGTTAGAATCCACCGGCTTAGGCTTTGTAGGTATGGGGGTTAGTGGCGGTGAAGAAGGAGCGTTAAATGGCCCTAGCTTAATGCCCGGAGGTACGGAAAGTGCCTATAAAGAATTAGAATCAATTTTAGTTAAAATTGCTGCCCAAGTTAATGATGGCCCTTGTGTCACCTTTATTGGCCCTCGGGGTGCTGGTCATTATGTCAAAATGGTGCATAATGGCATTGAATATGGAGATATGCAGCTTATTGCCGAAGCCTACGACTTACTTAAAAATGCAGCAGGCTTAAGTAATGAGGAGCTACATGAAGTATTTACTCAATGGAATCAGACTGAGGAGTTAAATTCCTTCCTAATAGAAATTACTGCTGACATCTTTAAATATATTGATTCTGAGACCAACAAACATCTCATTGACTTTATTTTAGATTCTGCGGGACAAAAAGGAACAGGAAGTTGGACTGTAATTAATTCTCTACAGTTAGGCGTACCTATTCCTACTATTTATGCCGCAGTTTATGGTAGAGTTATGTCTTCCTATAAAGCAGAAAGGGTTGCGGCTTCAAAGGAATTAACTGGCCCTGTTGCTAAATTTGAAGGAGATGTTAAAGTATTAATTAATCAAATTAGAGATGCCCTATACTGCTCGAAAATGTGTTCCTACGCTCAAGGTATGGCACTTATGAGCAAAGCTTCAGCAGAATATGACTACAACCTTGATTTGGGAGAAATCGCCCGTATTTGGAAAGGTGGCTGTATTATTCGAGCAGGCTTTTTAGATAAAATTAAGTCAGCTTTTCAAGATAATCCTAGTTTACCTAATCTTTTATTAGCTCCTGAGTTTAAACAGACTATTTTAGATCGTCAACAGGCTTGGAGAGAAGTTTTAATTACAGCTAATAAACTGGGAATTGCTGTACCTGCGTTTAGTGCTTCCTTAGATTATTTTGATAGCTATCGTCGTGCTAGTCTTCCTCAGAATCTCACTCAAGCACAACGTGACTACTTTGGTGCTCATACCTATGAGCGCATCGACAAATCTAGAGGCGAATTTTTCCATACTGAATGGACTAGTCAATAATTGATAGTTAGGGTGGGCAATGCCCACTTCTACCATATTTATAATTAATAATTATGAATAAAACCAAATCTCTATTTTATTTGAGTATAGTTATAGGAAATCTTATATTTATTCCTCAATTAAATATAAATGCCCATCCTTATAATTACCAAACTATTGTTAATTATAATTTGGGAAAAAGGTTAGCTAATAATTATTTAGAAAAAATACCGATTACTAGCAACCCTAATTTAAGTTTTAATGATGCACTCCAAGTACAAAATCAATTTATTAAAACCTTAACTCCCAGTTTAGGAAAAACCATCGGTTATAAAGTAGGATTAACGAGTAAACAAGCACAAACCCACTTTAATGTTTCTTCTCCCTTAGCAGGAGAATTGTTAGAAAAAATGTTATTACCAAATGGCTCAAAAATTCCAGCTAATTTTGGTAGTATTCCCATGATAGAAGGTGACTTAATAGTAATAGTTGGAAATGATAATATTAATAAGGCAACTACTTCAGCAGAAATCTTACAAAATCTCGATGCAGTGATTCCTTTTATCGAATTACCAGATTTAGTTTATAGCAAAGATGTTAACTTAGATGCGGCTGCCTTAGTTGCCATTAACGTTGGTGCAAGATTAGGAGTTATTGGCGAACCAATCATTATAAATAATGATAGTAACTGGCAAGAAATATTAGGTAATATAAACTTAGTTATGCTTGATGAAAATAATAATAAATTAGGTCAAGGTAATAGCCAATTATTATTAGGTCATCCTTTAAATGTTGTCCTTTGGTTAAAAGATAATTTAAAATCTCAGGGGAAATATTTAAAAAAAGGTGATTTAATTTCATTGGGAACTATTACTCCCATGATTCCAGCGAAATCTGGACAAATAATTAAAGCTCAATATAGTGGGTTAATACCTAATAAAATTGTAGAAATTTCGGTTAGCTTTGAGGAAGATAAATAACAGACAATAAATAAACTTTCTTGGTTATTACTATAGCAGGGTAGGTTAAGAGTACCTTACAGCGTTTTTCAATTAAATAAACTACAAAAATTAAAATGTAGGATGCGTCAGATTTTTCAGTAATGGGAATTTATCGATAATTTATCTGTCTGACGCACCCTACTGGACTGTTTCAACTAAAATAGGGCAATAGAATTTTGATTGTCTTTATGATTTGGTGGGCATTGCCCACCCTACTAATGCACACTTTTAACTGAAACAGTCCACTACTACGATTATTGTAAATCTAAATTAATTTAATTGGGCTTGAAAATAATTAATTAAATTATTGAGATGATTATAGTTAGAAAGATAATTTTTATTATCTTTGATACTTCTAAAAGGAATAATTTCAACTGCACAATTGCTATAAGCAATTAATTCTAAATCTTGGACAAAATCACTACTCCAAATATTTTCTATCACAGGAATATTATAAAAATTTAGCCATTTTAATAATTGATTTCTAACTACACCGGGTAAAATTCCAGATTCAAGGGAAGGGGTATAATATACTCCTTTTTTATATCCCCAAAGATTACCTGTTGCTGTTTCTAACCAATTTCCCTTGTTATCAATTAAAATTGCTTCCTGTGCGCCTAATTTTTGTGCTTCTTGTAAAGCTAACCAAGCAGTTAAATAATTACCAGTTTTATAGTTAGGTAAAGACCTGATTAAATGATTCTTATCAGCAATCCAACCAATAATTCCTTGTTGTTGTTTTTCCGCTAAATTCTCAGGAAGATTGCGACCAATAATAAATTCGCTACCATCAGGAAAAATAGTTATTCTTATAATAGGAAAATCAGGTAATAAAACATTAATACCTTTAATAATTGACTCCCGATCAAGTGGAGGCCAATTAAAAGATTGTAAAGCATTATTAAGTCGTTTTTTATGTAATTCCCAATTAGTTAAAGGATGGTTTAAATCTTGATTATAAACCCGCATTGTCGTAAATACCGTTGCCCCATAAAGTAATCCGGGTTCATTAATACTTAGTTCTAATTTATGACCGTATCTTAATTGTCCTTGATACCAAAACATTTTTTTTAGTTCGTGGTTCGTAGTTCGTGGTAGGGAGCGAACGGCCGTTCGCCCGTACAGTAGTTATTTGTTATTTGTTATTTGCTAAAAGCTAAAAGCTAACTGCTAACCGCTAACTGCTAATTGCTAAAAGCTAACCGCTAACTGCTATTCTAGATCGATAGAGTAAATTACAAACTATAAGGGCTATGATTGTATATGTATTATTATTCAATGCACGCACTGAGAATGAAGGTATTCATACCCTTCAAGTAGATAACAAGAACACTGTCTTAATGTTTGTAGAAGAAGATGATGCTACTCGTTTTGGTGTTCTTCTTGAAGCCCAAGATTTCCCCACTCCAACAGTAGAAGCTTTTGAAAAAGAGGAAATTGAGCAGTTTTGCACTAGTGCGGGATATGAGTGTCAACTAATAGAAAAGGGAATGTTAGCTGTACCTCCAGAAAGTAATGTGGAAGAAACAGATTGGGAATTAGAAAATAAATCAAAACAACAATCAGAATCAGAATATTCCAAATCAGAAATGGATCGTATTCGTCGTCAATTAGAAAACTTATTATGAATAATTTACAATCTCGTGGTCATCTTCTCACAGAACAAATTAACCCAAATAGCCAAAATCTAGATCGCTTAAATTCCTTAGAATTAGTCGATCTATTTAATCAAGAAGATAATAAAACCATAGAAGCGATCGCCCTCGCTCGTGTAGAATTAGCTCAAGCAATTGATTTGGCCACACAAGCTCTCACACATGGCGGCAGATTATTTTATATTGGTGCAGGTACAAGCGGGCGACTCGGAGTATTAGATGCAGCAGAATGTCCCCCCACTTTCTGTACTCCTCCTGAATTAGTACAAGGTATCCTTGCAGGAGGTGCAGCCGCCTTAATTCGTTCTTCAGAAGACTTAGAAGATAGACCAGAAGACGGTGCAACAGCTATCGCTCAACGACAAATTACTGACCTAGATATAGTTATCGGCATTACCGCCGGAGGTACTACGCCCTTTGTTCATGGTGCGTTACACGCTGCTCAACAACGAGGTGCAGTTACTGTTTCCATTAGTTGTGTACCCAAGGAACAAGTCCCTATGGATGTTGATGTTGACATCAGGCTTTTGGTTGGCCCAGAAATTTTAGCTGGCTCTACCCGCCTCAAAGCAGGTACAGTGACAAAAATGGCCTTAAATATCATTTCCACCAGTGTTATGGTAGGTTTAGGAAAAGTATATGGAAACCGTATGGTAGATGTTTCCGTAACTAATACCAAACTCCACGACCGAGCTTTACGAATAATTCAAGATTTAACCGAGCTTAATCGTCAGGAAGCAGGATTTTTATTAGAACGTAGCGGTCGTCAAGTAAAATTAGCCTTATTAATGCATTGGACTGGAATAGATGCAAAACAAGGTGATGCCCTCTTACAAAAATACCAAGGCAACCTCAGACAAGCACTAAAAAATGTTAATTAATTAAAAATGTTTAATAACTCAGAAACTACTTTTTTCTTTATAATTACCCTCACTGGTTGCGCCTTTCTTGCTTGGGGATATAAGAGGGCTAAAAACTATGGCAAATTAGGAATTTTAGCCTGGCTACAATCAGCAATTTTAATGTTTCCTTGGCTGATATTTTTTATTTTATATAGTTTAGGAATTTTCGTTAATTTAACGGTTATGCTTTTTCTTTTAGTAGCCTCAGCAGGAGTTTATATCTGGCTAGGAAATAAACTAAGAGCAGAGGGAGCGGATATTCTTATAAAAGAAAAAGCGGCTCAAAAAATAGAACATGAAGCTCAACAAACAGAAAAAAAAGTAACACCAGCTAACGAAATTTTACCCATATCAGAAGAAGATTTAAAAAAAATTCAAAGTATTTTTGGTATAGATACATTTTTTGCGATCGAAACTATTTCCTATCAAGAAGGTGCAATTTTTAAAGGGAATTTACGGGGAGAAGCAGAGCCAGTTTATGCACGACTTTCCCATAAATTAACAGAACTTTTAGGCGATAAATATCGTCTCTTTTTAGTCGAAAGTCCAGAAGAAAAACCCGTAGTCATTGTACTTCCTAGTAATAACGATCCTAAACCGACAACATTAGTTCAAAAAAATTTAGCTATTGTTCTTTTAGTCGCCACAATTATCACCACCATAGAAGCAGTATCTCTTTTATTGGGTTTTGATTTTTTTAGCGAACTAGGTAGATTTAAAGAAGCACTTCCTATTTGTTTAGGAATATGCATAGTATTAGCAAGTCATGAAATTGCCCATCATGTCATGGCTAAACGCTATAATTTACGCTTGAGTTGGCCATTTTTATTACCCAATTGGAACATCGGAACATTTGGTATAATCACCCGTTTTGAATCTTTAATTCCTAATCGTACTGCTTTATTTGATGTTGCTTTTGCCGGCCCTGCTGTTGGAGGAATTGTTTCTTTATTTTTCTTATTTATTGGCTTGATTTTCTCCCATCCTGACAGTGGTTTTCAAGTGCCAACCACCTTTTTACAAGGTTCAATTTTAGTGGGAAGTTTAGCTAAATTAATTTTAGGAAATGCTCTACAAGAACAACTAATTAGTCTTCATCCTTTAACTATTATTGGTTGGTTAGGTTTAGTAATTACAGCCCTTAATTTATTACCAGCAGGTCAATTAGATGGAGGTAGAATTATTCAGGCAATTTACGGTAGAAAAATTGCCAAAAGAACCACAGTTATTAGTTTAGTAATTTTGGCAGTTGTCGGTTTATTTAATCCTACTAATCCCATTCCTTTTTATTGGGCAATAATTGTTTTATTTTTACAGAGAGAATTAGAAAGACCTAGTCTTAATGAATTAACTGAACCTGATGACAAAAGAGCATTTTGGGCTTTATTTGCTTTATTTTTTATGTTAGCAACCATTATTCCTTTTAGTCCTACTTTAGCCAATCAATTAGGTATAGGTGGCTCTTTTAGTTATAATTCTCCTATTTAAAAGCGATTAGCTGTTAGCAATTAGCAGTTAGCGATTAGCTGTTAGCTTTTAGCTATTACCTATTACCCCTTACCTATTACCCCTTACCTCTTACCTATTACCCCTTACCTCTTACCTCTTACCTCTTACTGCCTCCTCTATTCTAAACTTCTAAATTAATGACTCCTATTATTGAAACCATTGATATTTTAGAATTTGCCTCTGGAGATAAATTTTCCCTTGATATATACAAGTTTATTGGTTTATCTCCGGGGAAAAAAGTCTATATTCAAGCTAATCTTCATGGGGCAGAAATAGTAGGAAATTTAGTTATTAATCGCTTAATTAAATATTTATCTGAGTTAGACAATAAACAATTAAAAGGAGAAATTTATTTAGTTCCTTTTTGTAATCCTTTAGCCAGTAATCAACGTTATCATTTTTTTCCGACAGGCAGATTTAATCCCTATGATGGTAAAGATTGGAATCGAATATTTTGGGATTATGAAAAGGAAGTTAGAGATTTAAAACAGTTTGCTCAATCTCAAATTAATTTAACTACCGAAGAAATTAGAAATAACTATTTATTTAAAATATTACAAGCCTTTAAAGCGAATTTATATAAATTACAAAATCCTAGCTTTGTTTCCTATAGTCAATATTACGCTTATCAACTACAATCTCTTTGTTTAGATGCTAATTATTTAATAGATATTCATAGCTCAACTAACAATGCAATTGATTATGTTTACTGTTTTCAAGGAAGAGAAAAAAGTGCAGAGTATTTTTTATTAGATTATGGGATTTTATTAAAAAATAATCAGTATGATGGAGATGCTTTTGATGAAGCATTTATTAAACCTTGGTTAGCGTTAGAAAGAAATCTGAAAAAGTTGGGAACAACGATTATTTTTGATGTGGAATCTTGGACTTTAGAATTAGGTTCGGGAATGGAAATTAATCAAAAATCAGTACAAAAAGGGTTTGACGCTATTATTAATTACCTTAATTATCATAAAGTTTTAAATACATTAAATCCAGAAAAAAAATCAATACAATTAAGAGATAAAAAGCAAATAAAAAACTATTTTGCGACTACAGGAGGATTAATCAAGCCATTAGTTAAATTAGGACAGTTAATAAATCAAGGAGAAACCTTATATGAAATTACTAAAATCAATCAAGAAAAAGTTATCAAAATAACAGCCGAACATAATGGTATAGTGTTTGATATGGCTAGACACCAAGCAGTTAATCAAGGCGAATATATAATCGCTATTTTAGAAAATGATTGAACTTAGTATTCCCATAGCTGCCCCAGATTTTAAATCGGGTTTTATTGCTATTATTGGAAGACCCAATGTCGGTAAATCGACCTTAATGAATGAATTAGTAGGGCAAAAAATAGCCATTACTTCTAGTGTTTCTCAAACTACCAGAAACCGTTTACAAGGAATTTTGACTACAGAAAAAGCCCAATTCATTTTTGTAGATACTCCGGGTATTCATAAACCCCATCATGAATTAGGAAAAATTCTAGTTAAGAACGCTCAAACTGCTATTAATGATGTAGATGTAATTATATTTGTAGTTGATTCTTCCACAAAATTAGGAGGAGGCGATCGCTTTATAATTGATTTATTATCTCGTGCCAAAGTACCAGTAATTTTAGGTTTAAATAAAGTAGATTTACAAGCAGATAACTATCAAGAAATAGATGAAACTTATCAAGAAATAGCTAATAGTAAAAACTGGCCAATTGTTAAATTTTCAGCGATAACAAAACAAGGATTTGAACAATTACAAGAATTATTAATTGAGCATTTAGACCATGGCCCTTATTATTATCCCCCCGATCTAATTACAGATCAACCGGAAAGATTTATCATGGCTGAATTAATTAGAGAACAAATACTTATTTTAACTCGTCAAGAAATCCCCCATTCCGTCGCCATAGCCATAGAGAAAGTCGAAGAATTACCAAAGATAACTCGCATCTTCGCAACCATTAATGTTGAACGTGATTCTCAAAAAGGTATCTTAATTGGTCAAAGTGGTAGTATGTTAAAAGCCATCGGCTCGGCTGCACGAGGGCAAATTCAAAAATTAATCTCTGGAAAAGTATATTTAGAATTATTTGTAAAAGTAGAACCAAAATGGAGACAGTCTCGACGACAATTAGCAGAATTTGGCTATCGTCTAGAAAGTTAAAAAGATAAATAAAGCCGACTAAATAGTAATAAATAGCCAATGTTATTTGAAGAAAGATTTGATACAATAAAACCAAATCCTTAATGGTTGCCTAAGCCCAAAACCAACAAAAATAGAAAAAGCTAGGGATCGAGCAGCCAGTAAGATTATATTTAAGTAAATAAAAAAATTTCCTTTATTCAAGCAAAAATTTGGGTAAATTAGCCGTGAACACTAATCAAGAATCCAACTCAAAAGATCAGCCACAGAAAAAAAGTCCAAGTTTACAACCAAAATTTCGTAGTCAATTTCATAAACAAGTATTGGTTAAACTACTAGAAATACTAGAACTTTCTAAACAAGTAAATATAGATGCTCATAAAAGTCAAATACGACAACATTTTGATGAAATAGCTCTATTAGGTAGAAAGGCACAAATACAGAGTTGGGGACAAGTATTAGCAACGGCTAAAAGAGTTCTTAATAATGATAATGATGACTATCAACAAACACTTAAAATAGTTATTCAAGAAATTAAACATCTTGCTGAATTAGTTCTCAATGATCGCTGCGATGAAATTGTAGCTAGTCAAAAATTAAAAGCATTAGCACAAAACAATAAACCTCAAAAAATAGCTAATCTTCAAGATCGATTAGATACCCAAAGCAGACGGAATACCTTATCAAGACACAATAAGCAAACATTAACAGTAGATGCCCAAGATTTGAATAGTTTAGCTGATGTTTTTGAAACAAATAATGAATTAGAAGAACGTTGGCAACAAGGCGAAATTATTAGTAGTGAAAATCGAGGCCCACATAACAACACTTGGTCAGAAGATTTAGAATGGTCAGGGGAGGAACAAACAGATAATGAATTAAACGAAATTTTTGGAGAAGAATTAAGTTTAATTGAAATGAAACCGACCCAGAAAAAGAAAAAAAGAGTTTTAAAAAATCAAGATACATTATTTTTATTTGGAGAAGATTTTTCTTTTAACGGTAGTGACAAATCTCCTCAAAATGCCTTTGAAGAAAAACCAATTAAATCCTTAAACCTTGAAGACATTTCTTTATCAAGCCAAGAAGAAGATAACGATCTAGAAATGGATATTAACAAAATGTTTGAGGAGGATTTTACCTTAGAAGAAGAAAAATTAAAACAAGAAAAGAAAATAGAAAATGATAGTAGAGATACTATGGTACTATTTGGAGAAGATTTTTCTTTTGAACAAACCTCACATAGCAAAGAAAAAATAGATCCAAAAATTACACAAATTAGTGCCGGAGAAGTATTTGGTGATGAATTATCTTTAAACCTCAAACCCAAATCGAAAAAACCCAAAAAAACTATGGCTATTTCTAAAGATACTACTCATTTATTCGGAGAAGATTTTTCTTTTGAAGAAACAACAGAGAATAATCAATCTTCAGATCAAGATTTAGATATTAACGATCTTTTTGGTGATGAAGTTGTGGATACTTCAGATCAGCCCAAACAAGATTCATGGGATTTTGAAGCTGATTTAGCTGATTTATTTGAACAACAAGAAGATTCATCAGAAACTGATTTTAATGATTTATTTGATTTAGTTGATGACAGCTCTGAAGTAACAAATTTAGTTGATAATAATATTTTTGAATTAGAGTCCGTTGAAAACGAAATTGTAAATTATTTCTATGAACCCTGGGAAGAATTAGAACACCTAATTATCGAAGATAGCGATGTCGCAATCGCAGCAAAAACAGAATTTAATATTCAAAATTTATTATCCATCATTGAAGCTCCAGCTTTAGAAACAAACTTGCAGCTAGAGAATTATCAACTACAATCTGATGGGGAAGAAGATGAAGACTTTGCCGATTTAGAGGCAATGTTACGACAAACTGTCCCCGGTATGGCAGGACAAACTACAATAACTAATAACCTTACTGCTAACAAAACAGGTTTTGAGCAGACTATGAAAGTACCAGTTAAGCAACTGGATAATCTGAACAACCTGATGGGAGAATTAGTTGTCAATAGGAATAGTCTCGAACAAGATCAAGAAAGAATGCGCCAGTTTCTTGATAATTTGCTCAATCATGTTGCTAATCTTAGCGATGTAGGATCGAGATTACAGGATTTATATGAAAGAAGCTTATTAGAAAGTTCATTATCAGCTGTTCGTGAAAACGCTCTTAATAGTAGAAATAGTCTAAATCAAATAGGTAATAATTCTGGAGGCGGAGCTAGTGATGCTACAGTTACCCAAGATTACGATCCCTTGGAAATGGATCGTTTCACCGGTTTCCACCTCATCTCCCAAGAAATGATTGAGTTAATCGTCAGAGTCAGAGAATCTTCATCCGACATCCAATTTGTAGTAGATGATACAGAACAGATAGCTCGTAATCTCAGACAAATTACGAGTGAATTGCAAGAAGGTTTGAATAAATCTCGCATGGTTTCCTTTGCTGAAACCGCAGACAGGATGCGTGCAGCAGTAAGAAGGGTTTCAGTTAAACTCAATAAACAAGCAGAATTATATAGTGAAGGTCGAGATGTTTTAATTGATAAAATGATTGCCGAGCAGTTATTCGATCCCATGACGCACTTGGTTAATAACGCTCTTACCCATGGTATAGAAACCCCTGAAGAAAGAATAAGAAAAGGTAAAAATCTCACAGGTAAAATAACCATCGGCGCTTATATTCAAGGTAACCAAACCATAATTACTGTTGCTGATGACGGGGCAGGCATTAACCCAGAAATCCTCAAAGATAAAGCAATGGAAAAAGGATTGATTAGCCGACTAGAAGCTGACAATATGTCAGATCAACAAGCCTATGATTTAATTTTTAAAGCTGGTTTTAGTACCAAAGATCAAGCTGATGATTTTGCCGGTAGGGGTGTGGGCATGGACGTTGTACGCACCGCCTTAAATGAAATTCGCGGTACCATTAATATTGATTCAACCGTAGGCAAAGGTACAACCTTTTCCATTCGTCTTCCCTTGATGTTGACAATTTCTAAAGCCCTGTGCTGTTTAAGCGATCATCACCGCATTGCTTTTCCCATGGATGGTGTTGAAGATATGCAGGACTTTTTCCCCAAAGAAATTCAAACTAATGAAAAAGGAGAAAAAGTAATTCCTTGGCGCAATCATCTGTTGCCTTTTAAACCCCTGACCAAACTTCTTAAATATAATCGTCAAATTGGCCGCAACCAAGTTTATGGTAGTAAACGAGAAGATGATATGGTTTCCATCATTATTCTCCGTAGTGCGGGTAATTATTTAGCCGTACAAGTCGATCAAGTGTTAGGCGAACAGGAAATAGTTATTAAACAAATTAAAGGCCCTGTACCTAAACCCCCCGGTATTGCAGGTGCTACTGTACTAGGGGATGGTCGCATTATGGGCATAATTGATGTTCTCGAACTAATTGATATTGCTCAAGGTAAGATTCGCCATGAAGTTGGTAGTCTTTGGCAGAAAACCATGAATATTGAACCGGCAGAATCTGAAGTTAGAACTGAGCCTATGGTACTTATTGTTGACGACTCAATTACAGTTCGTGAGCTGCTCTCCATGACCTTTAATAAAGCTGGTTATCGAGTCGAACAAGCTCGTGATGGTCAAGAAGCTTGGGATAAACTCCGTGCTGGTTTACCTTGTGACATGGTATTCTGTGACATTGAAATGCCGAGAATGGACGGTTTAGAACTACTTTCCAATATTCAAAAAGACGAAAAACTCAACCATCTGCCTGTAGCCATGCTTACCTCAAGGGGTGCTGATAGACACAAACAAATGGCTGCTCAATTAGGAGCTAGTGCTTATTTCACTAAGCCTTATTTAGAAGAAGTCTTGCTAGAAGGTGCAGCTCGGATGATGAAAGGTGACGTATTAATGGCCAACAGCACCAGAAAACCGGGTAAACAAAGACGTAAAGCAGAGGGAGCAGAAACACAGAAAGATATTAGGTCTGCTAGTATGAGTACATTTGTCAGTAAAATACCTACTGTACTGATAATTGATGATTCGGTAGTAGTGCGAGAATTACTTTCTAGCACTTTCCAAAATGCTGGTTATAAAGTTGAACAAGCTCGTGATGGCCAAGAAGCTTGGGAAAAATTAAATGAAGGCTTAAATTGTGACGTTGTTTTCTGTGACATTGAAATGCCGAGAATGAATGGTTTAGACTTATTATCTAATCTGCAAAATAGTGAAGAACTTAGTCAACTTCCCATCGCCATGTTAACCTCACGAGGTGCAGAGCGTCATCGCCGCATTGCCGCAGAAAGAGGAGCAAAAGGATACTTTACTAAACCATATATGGATGACGTATTATTAGACGCAGCCCAAAGGTTAATGAAAGGAGAAGTGTTGATTGACAAATTAACTTCTGTTAGTAGTTAATAGTTAGTAGTTAATAGTTAATAGTTAGTAGTTAGTAGTCAGTATTCGGCTAATCGCTAACTGCTAACTGCTAATTGCTAATCGCTAATCGCTATATTTGTTTTGTTGAGGAGTAGTAAAATTTGAAAGCAATTAAATTAATAGGTTTAGCCTTTATTGGTGTATTTTTAACTGTACAAATAGCTGTACCACAGACTGAGAAAATACTTAATCCAGAAATAAAAGTAGGTATTATTCAACGTTTAGGAGAAAATCCTGATACCGAATTAATTATTTCTGGTACGCAAGGGAATTTAATTAACCTCAAGTTTCCCGTTGCACCAGACAAAACTGAAACTATTTCTACTCAACAAGTTACATTAGAAGTAGATAATATTCCTGTGGTTAATCCCGTAATTTTAGAAAGACTTGTTCTTAGCGATCATGCAACTTTTGAAACTGCTGAAAATAGTGCTAAAGAATGGCAAAAATTAGGAATAAAAGCAGAAATAACCCAACCCGGAAGATGGCAAGTTTGGGCGAAAAGAGATGTCTATAAAACTCCTTTAATACGCCGTTTATTATTACAATCTTTAGAAAATCAAGGTTATACAGAGCCTTATTTAGATACAGAAATACGAACAGAAATACCAGAAATATCGTTTAAAATTAAAGATAAAATATATAAACCAAAAACATTAGAAATTACTACTGCCAATAATTTATTACAAGTAACAGAAATTGTGCCAGAGAAGGCTAATAATATTAAATTATATGGTGGTAGATTAGAAGTACAGTCTAATGCCTATGGCAATTATACCTTAGTTAATAAAGTTGCCTTAGAAACCTATTTAAGAGGAGTTGTTCCCCATGAAATAGGGCCAAATGCCCCCACTGAAGCAGTAAAAGCGCAAACAATTATTGCTCGTACTTATGCTTTAAGAAATTTACGTAGATTTAAAGCAGATAATTATGAACTTTGTGCTAGTACCCATTGTCAAGTTTATTACGGATTAACAGGTACAAATCAACGCTCAGATGGAGCAATTGCTGCGACTTATGGACAGGTTTTAACCTATAATAATGAGTTAGTTGATGCTCTTTATTCTTCGACTACTGGAGGAATAACCGCATTTTTTAATGATATTTGGAACGGTGAAGAAAGACCTTATTTAAAAGCCATAATAGATTCTCCTAATCCTGTTTGGGATTTAAACACAAAATCTCTAGATAATGAAGAAAATTTTAAGCAATTCATTAATATTAAACAAGGATTTAATGAAACAGGAAGAAACGTATTTCGTTGGAATAGGCAAAATACTATTGAGGAATTAAGCGAGCATCTGAGCCTTTATTTAGAAAAAATAAAGCACCCTTTAGCTAATTTTAATCTCATTGAAAATATAGAAATCAAAAAGCGATCGCCCTCCGGTAGAATCTTGAAAATGGAAGTAAAAACAGACCTTGGCATAGTCGAATTACAGAAAAATGAGATTCGTAGTGCTTTTGTCCCTCCTATTAGCACTTTATTCTATATTGAGCCAATTTATGATGAAAATCAGCAAATAAAAGCTTATGCTTTTATTGGTGGTGGTTTTGGCCATGGAGTTGGTCTAAGTCAATTTGGTTCTTATAATTTAGCTAATCTTGGTTGGAATAGTGAAAAAATTCTGAAATTTTATTACCCCGGAACTACCATAAAACCTTTAGATAATTCAGTTGTTTTTTGGCAAGAATCTAAATAATATAGTTCGTAGTTAGCGGTTAGCTTTTAGCGATTAGCAGTTAGCGATTAGCCGAATACTGACT
>CAYPSO010000021.1:42003-50355 GCA_964413275.1 uncultured bacterium
CTACTGACTACTGACTATATTTCCTTCATATTCTTCCGCTAAAATATCTAATTCTTGTTGCATAATAGTATGGACTTGTTGATAACAATCTTCTACATAATTACGATCGCTAGCTGCTTTTAAACCATATTTTTCAAAGACAATTGGTTTACATACCCTTGTCTGAATTTGAACTGGTAAAGGTAAATTAGGTAAAGGCCCAAAAGCTATTCCCCAAGGAAGTCCTAAATAAATAGGAAATACTTGTGGATCTAAACCTAGTATCCAAGGCATTCCCCATTGATGCAATTGTTTAGCCATATCATAACAATCTGTTATGACGATTAAACTATCATGAGCCCCCACAGAAATAGCAGGAACTATGGGTACTCCTTGGCGCAAGGCTAATTTAATAAAGCCTCTCCTACCAGCAAAATTAATTTGATTGCGTTGATAGTGAGGTCTAAATACATCTTGTGCGCCTCCGGGATAAACTAATACGCTTGCTCCCTTACTCAAAGCTGCTATGGCCATTTTAGGATGAGCTACAATTGCTCCTGTTTTTGCGGCTAATTTGGCTAATTCCTGATTCAATTGCCAGACATGGGAATGCATTAAACCGTATATTAGTTTTTCTGTTCCGAAACGACGAAACCAATCATACATCATCATAATCATATCTGGGGCTGCTAGTCCTCCATTATGAGAACCAACAAATAAAACTTGTCCTTCGGGAACATTTTCCCAACCATCTGTCTTAACTCGGAAATAATAACGATAAAACCATTCCCAATAAGGCATTAACGATTCGATTGCTTCAGGCTCTCTTGCTTCTAATGACCAACCTAATTTGACTTTTTTTTGCATCTACTTGTTAAAAATTATATTTAAGTGTTAAGTTTTAATGTCGTATATTAATAATTATAAATTTTGCCTAACCTTCAGATTATCATAGCTACATCGGGTCTAACAACCACAGATAAAATACTGGAGATTATTGAAACTTATCCTGATGGGATTAGTGTTACAGAAATTAGTAAAGAAATCAACCGTCCAGTCTCTATGATTTTAATATGTTTAAAAAAATTAATTGCCCATAAATTAGTACAAGTAAAATTTAGTCAAAATCGAACGCAAAGAATTTATTATAAGTTATCACATAATTAAATTATTGATTACAAATAAAAAACAATCTAGAAATTATAAAAAATAAATTCATAGGTAGTTTAGCTTTTTGTTCATCAAAAATTATATATTTTTAGCAATTCATATCAAGTTTGTTTAAACACTTAATTATCATGTTTTCTTAATCTCTGACTAAACCTGCACTGATTTAAGCAAGCAAACAAACTAAAGATAAGTTATATTACAATCAGAACATTTGTTAAGAGATCGTTAAGCGGAATTATTGTTTAGAGTAGATCCGCTTTAATCAAAGTTATTTTATACGCCGCCAGCAGGAGCAAGACTAAAGGATGATTGCCAAAGAATTTTGTTATTCCGAACCCGATAAGAGCAGTGTAGTTGATTACAGAGCCGATAAACCAGAAGAAGCTTGTGGTGTCTTCGGAATTTACGCACCGGAAGAAGATGTAGCTAAACTCACCTATTTCGGTTTATATGCTTTGCAGCATCGAGGACAAGAATCAGCCGGAATTGCTACCTTTGAAGGTAAAGAAGTTCTGTGTCATAAAGAAATGGGCTTAGTTTCTCAAGTTTTTAATGAAACTATCCTGAACCATTTACCCGGAAGATTAGCTGTTGGTCACACCAGATATTCTACTACGGGTTCTAGTTTAAAACAAAATGCTCAACCAGCAATCAAAGAAACTCGTCTTGGCCCTTTAGCATTGGCACATAATGGTAATTTAGTTAATACAGTTGAATTAAGAGCAAAATTAGAAAAACGTAATTGTAATTTTATAACTACCACCGATTCAGAAATGATTGCAGTAGCAATTGCTGATGAAGTTAATCGAGGTAAAAATTGGTTAGAAGCTGCAATCTCAGCATTTCAAATGTGTTCGGGAGCATACAGTTTGGCGATCGCAACTCCTGAAGGTATAATGGGAGTAAGAGATCCTAATGGTATTCGCCCTTTGGTAATTGGTACTTTAAATGAAGAAGGATGTCCAACTAGATATGTCCTATCTTCGGAAACCTGCGGTTTAGATATTATTGGTGCAGAATATTTACGAGATGTTGAACCCGGAGAGCTAGTTTGGCTACATGAAGATGGTTTAACTTCATTTCATTGGGCGCAAAAACCAGAAAGAAAATTATGTATTTTTGAAATGATTTATTTTGCTCGTCCTGATAGCTTAATGCACAATGAAAGTTTATATAGCTATCGTTTGAGATTAGGAGAACAATTAGCTAAAGAATCCTATGTAGAAGCGGATGTGATTATGGGAGTACCAGATTCTGGCATACCTGCTGCCATTGGTTTTTCCCGTGCTTCAGGTATTTCCTATGGAGAAGGGTTAATTAAAAATAGATACGTTGGCCGTACTTTTATTCAACCTACCCAACACATGAGAGAACATGGTATTAGGATGAAACTAAATACCCTCAAAGATGTTTTAACAAATAAGAGGATAATTATAGTTGATGACTCCATTGTGAGGGGTACAACAAGTCGTAAAATTGTCAGAGCTTTACGGGATGCTGGAGCAAGCGAAGTACACATGAGAATATCCTCTCCCCCCGTCACTCATCCTTGTTTTTATGGTATTGATACCGATAATCAAGATCAATTAATTGCCGCCACTAAATCAATCCAAGAAATAGAACAACAAATAGAAGTTGACTCTCTAGCTTATCTCAGTTGGCAAGGAATGCTGGAAGCAACGCAAGAAAACACTGATAGTTTTTGCTCTGCTTGTTTTACTGGAGATTATCCCATTGCTATTCCAGATCAAGTAAAAAGTTCTAAATTAATGTTAGAAAAAGTTAAAAGTTAATAAAGAAATAGAGAATAGAGAATAGGGAATAGGGGGAATACAAGGCAGAAGCTAAAAGCTAATCGCTAATCGCTAATCGCTAATCGCTAATCGCTAATCGCTAATCGCTAATCACTAACCACGAACTACGAACTAAAGATCATGTCTAACCACCTAGCAGAAAGTAAAAGTCTTTACCTCCGTAAACACGCTGAAAATCCTATTAATTGGTGGTATTGGTGTCCAGAAGCCTTAAAAATTGCACAATCTGAGAATAAACCGATTTTTCTTTCCATTGGTTATTCTAGTTGCCATTGGTGTACGGTAATGGAAGGTGAGGCTTTTTCTGATAATGCGATCGCTAATTATATCAATGATAACTTTCTTCCGATAAAAATAGATCGCGAAGAAAGGCCAGATATTGATAGCATTTATATGCAAGCCTTACAAATGATGACAGGGCAAGGTGGTTGGCCTTTAAATATTTTTCTCACTCCCGATGACTTAGTACCCTTTTATGGTGGAACTTATTTTCCCCTTGAGCCACGTTATGGGCGGCCTGGTTTTCTACAGGTTTTACAAGCCCTGCGGCGGTTTTATGATTTAGAAAAGGAGAAATTAGCAGTATTTAAACAAGAAATACTAAATAACTTACAAAACTCAACTATTCTCACTGTTGCGGCACCAGAATCTTTAAATCAAGAATTATTACATCAGGGCATAGAAACTAATACGGGTGTCATCGGTAATAAAGATTATGGCCCTAGTTTTCCGATGATACCCTATGCCAACTTAGCCCTACAAGCAACTCAAATTCATTTTGATTCTCGTTACAATGCTCAGGAATTATCTCAACAAAGAGGAGAAGACCTAAGTTTAGGGGGTATTTATGACCATGTAGCAGGGGGCTTTCATCGTTATACCGTTGATAGCCATTGGACTGTTCCCCATTTTGAGAAAATGCTCTATGATAACGGGCAAATTGTCGAATATTTAGCTAATTTATGGAGTTCAGGGGTTCAAATTGCTGCCTTTGCCACTGCTATTTCAGGCACAGTTGCATGGTTACAAAGAGAAATGACTGCACCCCAGGGTTATTTTTATGCTGCTCAAGATGCTGATAATTTTGTGAATGCTGATGCCCATGAACCAGAGGAAGGGGCTTTTTATGTTTGGAGTTATAGCGATTTAGAACAAATACTCGATTCTGAAGAAATAAAAGAGCTAGAAAAAGAATTTTTCATGACACAAGAGGGCAATTTTGAAGGCTTTAACGTCTTAAAACGTCGTCAAGGTCAAAAATGGTCAGAAACCATAGAAAACGCTCTTAATAAACTATTTAAAGTGCGCTACGGTGGTTTTAAAAATGAGGTTAGTATCTTTAAACCTGCTTGCAATAATCAAGAAGCAAAAACTCAAAATTGGCTAGGTCGCATTCCTCCAGTTACTGATACTAAAATGATTGTAGCTTGGAATAGTTTAATGATTTCTGGATTAGCTAGAGCTTATGGTGTATTTAAACAGGAATCTTATCTAAATTTAGCGATCGATGCTGCTAATTTTATTTTAGAAAATCAATGGGTAAACAGTCGTTTTCATCGCTTAAATTATGATGGTGAAACATCAGTATTAGCCCAGTCGGAAGACTATGCTTTATTTATTAAAGCCTTGTTAGATTTACATAATTGTAATCCTAATAATCAACTTTGGCTGAATAAAGCAATTGAAATACAAACAGAATTTAACGAATATTTTTGGAGTATAGAAACTGGAGGTTATTATAATAATTCTAGGGATAATAGTGAGGATTTATTAGTACGAGAAAAAGCTTATATTGATAATGCTACTCCCGCCGCCAATGGAGTTGCTATTAGTAATTTAGTTCGTTTATCCTTATTCACAGAAAATTTAGAATATTACCAACAAGCTGAACAAAGTTTAAAAGCTTTTGCTACTATTATGGAAAAATCCCCTCAAGCTTGTCCTAGTTTATTTACCGCTTTAAATTGGTATAAAAACGGCACAATTGTTAAAACTAATACTAAGAATATTAAAGAGTTATTAACAATATATTTACCAACAACAATTTATCAAATCAATAATAACTTACCTGATAATTCCTATGGTTTAGTTTGTCAAGGTTTTACTTGTTTAGAACCGGCTAAAACTATAGATGAGTTAATTACTCAAATTAGAAAGTAAGTAATTCAAGGCAACAGGGAACAGGCGTAAGGGCAACAGTAGCGGAGCGCCGACGCGGAGGTTTCCTCCGCTTGTCGCCGCACCAAGGGGAAGAAATTGATAATTTCCATGAGATGTCCATAAGGAGGCAACCTCCGAAGACAGCCCCTTGGGAGGAAACCTCGCCACCCCTCAACCGCTACTGACTACTCTCCCTAACCAGCCAACGAGTTCAGCAAACCCTAATTAATGTGGTGGAAATTGTAAGGGAAGATTACCCATTAAACCCTTACGAAAATCATTTAATAATTGCATAGCTCCCCTTTCTATATCTCCCTGAAAACGTCTTTCTCCCAAATTATGAATAAATTCTTCTCCTGTCATGGCTAAGGGGTTTAAGCTATAACGAGATTCTAAAATATCGGATAAATCCAACTCTACTAATAAATCTATAAAACTAGCAGCTATTCTTTGGTTGTCATAAGCTGCTTCTCCAATATCTTCACAAATAGCTAATTTGATTGCATCTTTTTGATTGTTAAGTTTATTGGGAATTACTCCGGGGGCATCTAAAAGCTCTATTTCGTGAGATAGACGCACCCATTTTAATTGACGAGTCACCCCCGCACGTCTAGCACTAGCAACTGCTTTACGCCCTAATAAACGATTAATCAAAGCAGATTTGCCAACATTGGGAAAACCAATAACCACTGCTCGCACAGGGCGAGGTAACATTCCTTTTTCTGCTCGTTTTTGATTGACTATTTTTCCTACTTTTTGGGTAGCTTGTTTAATAGATTTAATTCCTTTTCCTTCTTTAGCATTCGTAAAGTAGATAGTTTCTCCTTGGTTTTTAAACCATTTTTCCCATTGGTGACAAAGATTATCTGGAATCATATCCATTCTATTTAAAACCAATATTCTTGGTTTATCGTTAATCCATGAATTAACATCGGGATGATGGGAAGCAATGGGAATTCTAGCATCTAATATTTCTAATATCACATCTACTTTTTTTAGTTGTTCTTTTAGTTCTCTTTCGGCCTTAGCAATATGACCTGGATACCATTGAATAAGTGCCATAATTATAAGTGGGTAATTAATATTTTATTGACAATTAAAGATTTACAATTAACAATTAATCATTATCTCTTATCTTTTATCTATTATGATTAAAATATTATTGGTTGACGATCAAGCCTTACTTTGTGAAGTATTACAGACTAGATTAGAAGTAGAAAAAGATTTTGAAGTAATCGGACGTGCTTATAATGGTGAAACTGCTATTGAAGAAGCAAAAAGGCTTCAGCCAGACATCATTTTACTTGATATTGAAATGCCGAAAATGGACGGTTTAACCGCCGCAGAAATTATCAAAAAAAATAATCCTTATGCAAAAATTATTATTTTAACAGGCTATAAAGATGAGAGTTATTTAAAAAAAGCTTTAGCAGCTGGAGCTAGTAGCTATTTACCTAAAGATACCAGTGCAGAAGATTTAAAAAATACAATTCGTTCAGTTTATAACCAAGATAGTCAAATTAACTCCCAAGCTTTGTATGACTTACAAGATCAATTAGTAGAAATTAAATCAAAAATTGATGATAAATGGAGTTTAGTTGAAACTGAAATAAATCAAATCAAGGAAGCAGTTCAGAACAGTATTCAAACTATTTTTAATGCCGAGGCTCAAGCATCAAAAACTTTTAAACAATTGGAATCTAAAATTGAATCTAGATGGAATCATCTTCAAAGTGATATTACTAATTTAGAAGATGAAACTAGAGGCATAATGAATAATATCGATCAAGCAGGAGAGCAATATAGAAAACATTTACGTAGTTTAGAGGAAATACAAATGGAGCTAGATCAAACTTTAGATAGACTTAATCAAGCTGGTTTTAATCCTGCTAATTTTAAAAAAATTGATAAGTTACAAGAACAAGTAAATGCTTATAAGGCTTTTGTTCATGAAATGCGTCGTGAAGAAAGTGAATTTAAAAGAAATTTTGTATTTTTTCTAATAACTACTCTTCTTTCACTTACTGTTAGTTGTACTGCTTTATTTTTAAATCTTATATCTTGAGGTAATTAGAATAAAACAAACTTTAGAAGTTGAATATTATTTTAGATAAGAGTAATCCCTTTAATGAAAAAATATGTAATAATTAATAATTGTTTTTATAGCAAAAGTCATTAATTGTTATTTATGTTTCGTCGTCATTTTCTACAAATAATTTTAATTTTCTGTTTCTTTGTTTTTACTTGCTTCAATTTTTCTCAGGAAGCATTAGCTCTTGGAGGAAAACAACCATCCTTAAATCAACCTGCTCCAGAATTTACCTTACCCACTAATACAGGTAATGGTACTATCTCCTTATCTGATTACCGGGGAAAATGGGTTGTTTTATATTTTTATCCTAAAGATTTTACTCCCGGATGTACCCTCGAAGCTCGGCGTTTTCAACAAGATATACCTAAATATGAAGCGAGAAATGCCCAAATACTAGGAATTAGTGCCGATGATATTAATTCCCATGCTGAATTTTGCGACTCTGAAGGACTTAAATTTCCCCTTCTTGCCGATACTGATGGCTCAGTTAGTAAAGCTTATGGCTCTTGGATGGGATATGTTTCTCTACGTCATACTTATATAATCGATCCAGAAGGTAATATGCGTAACATATTTTTAGGGGTGCAACCAGCTATTCATAGCACCAAAGTATTAGCTAATTTAGATGAATTACAAAGTGTTTATACGGTAGATGAAAATAGTCAAATTCTTGACAAACAAATTTTAGATTGAGTTTTATCTCTAAAGATAGATGCCAATATCTTACTATGCGATCGCATTAACTTCCCTACTAACAGGTATTTACACCTTGCCTTTAAATGCCCAGATAACTACACTAAAAGATAACTCTTTAGAAGGCATCGAAGCGCAAACATTTGATTGGAATTTTATTAGCGAAGAATCTATGTCAATTAAAGATAATATTCAAGAGCTTGGAGAATATCGTATTTCTGAATCAGATGCCGAGATAGATTTAGAGCTAGTTGAAGAGAAAAAATGGGGTAATCGAGGAGACGTAGAAGATTATTCCATAGAAGTAGAAATTTATGATTATTAAAATTTCTGTCTTGAGAGAGAAGATTATGAAACCTAAAATGCAGCATCATAAGATGCTGTTTATTACCCACATTCCGCACTTGCTTTTTTGTTATAAAAACGAGTTCTAATTGAAGAAAA
>CAYPSO010000022.1:0-21346 GCA_964413275.1 uncultured bacterium
GATGCTGAAGGCTCTGCGAGAGTGCTACCGCACATAAGCTTCCTATTCTTCCTCTGTAGCTAGAGTAAAGCAAGACTTGCAAGTTTTGCAAAGTCTAAAAAGGTAAGTATGTCAGAGGTAATTCAAGATTATTGTAAACAGTTACCAGAAGCTACTAAGAAATAAGGACTCGCTGTCGCTCGGTTTCGTTGTTGGTCAAAATTCATCTCCCGTTGATTTGGATTGTTTTTTTTTCTTGTCAAATTCAACGGGAGTCCTCTTTTGACATTTTCAAGATAGATTTGAGACTTTAAAAAATAAATAATATTAAAAAATAAATAATAATTTTAAATCCCATTTATTATCAGGCTGGCGAATAAGATAAATTTGCTTAATAAATTCACGAAAATAAAAACGTCTTTCTGCTTCTGATAAATCTAACCAAAACTGAGGCAAAGAAATTGTTTGGGCAATTGTTTTTAAATTCACAGGAGGTAATTGAGATAATTTAGCTTGTAAGTCCGCTATTTCCGTGCGTAATTTATAATTTCTTAGTCTTGCTGTTTCTTCATCCAAAATACCTTGATTTTGTAATTCTGGTAATTGTTTAATTATCTTTTCTTTTTCCTGAATTTGTCCGTTTAATATATTAGTCAAATTTTGGGGATTAGGTAATGTTAAATTAGCCACTGCTTCGGGTAATTCTACACAGATTTTATTAATAGTATTTTCTAAAATATTTTCATAAGAAATACTTTTACATTTGGGTTTTAAAATACAATTGAGAGGACGAAGATAAAGATATTCTCGTTTTTTATTATGGGTAGTAACTTTAGTAATAGTCATAGTTGAATTACATTTTTCACAAACCACTAAACCAGCTAAAGAGCGAGGAGCAGTTGCCGAGCGAGAAGGAATCCGACTATTTCGACGTAATAAACGGTCAATTTGGGCTGCTTCTTCCCTTGAAATAATAGGAGTATGAGTATTAGAAATAACCTCACCATTGTGATATTGTAAATCACCACGATAAACCGCATTTGTTAACCATTTCCTGCCCGTTGAAGGGGATATTTTCTTATTATATTTTTTCTCTAAATAACGAACTGCTTCTCGCAAAGAACCAAATAATAAAAAACGTTCAAAAAAATCCTTAACTAAGGGAGCATTAGAGCGATCTATGATATATTTATCTTGTCCTCGACGATAACCTAATGGAGCTTTACCCGGAGGTGGTAAAATTTTTATGCGGTTACGAGCATGACCTTTACGAAGATTATCTTTACGTTTATTTACTTGAATTTCTGTTAGTAATTTACTTAATAAATCACGAACACTTTCATTATTGTTTTTATTAAATTGAGAAGTTGCATAGTCTTGTTCAAGCACAACAATCTCTATATTTAGAGTTTCAATTTGTTTGAGATAATCATTTATTTCCTCAATAGAATCTCCTAATTCCTCTAAGTTCCTAATTAATAAATAATTAGGGGGATTTATCTGACAATCTTGCAATAACTTTTGTAATTCTTGACGCTTACCAAAATCTTGATAAATTCGCTCAACTTCAAAACCCCACATACTAACATCAGGAGGCGATTCTAACAAAGGTTCACTATATAAGTAAGCGATAATTGTCATTAAATTAGCTGTTAGCTGAATACTGAATACTGAATACTTATTAAAATAATTTAAAATTAAGTGAAAATAAGAAACCCTGCTCTTGCAAAGTGTTATCCCCACCATCAATATCAATTAAAGGAATACCCCAGTCAAAACGGGCAGTAAGACGATCTTGAATTTGCCATTGTAGCCCTAAACCCACCGAAGCTAAAGTACGATCATCAACCTCGTTGCCTTCACCACTATTCCAAGTCGTACCAACATCAAAAAAGGGAATAAAATGTAAAACTCCTCCTATTTTTCTGGCTCTTAATAAGGGAATACGCAATTCCACTGACGCTAACCAACCATTGTCCGATAATAAGGCATCTTGACGATAACCTCGAACACTCCCCATACCACCAAGGGAAAATTGTTCTAAAGGTACTAGGGGGCGATCGCTTAGTTGTAAGTCAGTACGCGCTAAAATGGTAAAATCTTGGTCTAAAAGTCTCACCCATTGAGCTTGTCCACGCCAAGAAAAGAAACTACTATCCGGTGAAGATGAATTCATGGTAGCCTGAAAAGCATCAATACCTAGATTAAATTGAGAGCGAGCCGCAAATACTTCTCTTTCACTGCGTTGAGTCCATTCCTGAAAAAATCGTAAAGCTGTAATACGGGTAATACCATCATCACCAGCCCCCGGAGATAGGGGAAAAGCTTGTCCTAATATCTCAGTTTTACTATATTGATGGTCAATGCCGATGCCTAAAGCTAATTCTTGATTTGGAGTTTGAATAACTGGTTGACGAAAAGAAACTTCATATTGTTGATATTGCGATTTAATATCGGGGGTATTACCATCTCCATCTAAATCGTCGAAAGGTTCTTCAATAATACCGCTCCAAGTTTGTCGATATTGTAAATTAAGCTTGCCATTATGAGGATTCATGGGAAAACTATAGGATATACCAAGATCGTCGCTACCATCCGTATTAAAATAGCTAATATCAATGCCGTCTCCATAGCCTAATAAATTAGCCTCAGTAATAGCACCACCTCGTCTAAAAGTTCCCACACTAGGAGAGCGCCCATTATCAAAAGTTCCTTCAATATTAAAGCTTCTAGCTTCTTTAATTTGTAATTCTAAAATACTTGTACCGGGTTGAGTACCCGCAGTTAATTCCGCAGAAATAGTCGCAATTAAAGGATCGAATTGTAATAACTGTAAAGCTTCCAATAAACGGGGAATATTGAGGGGTTTTTTTGCTCCTAAATTAATTCGAGAACGAATATAATTAGGGTCTAATCTTTTAATACCACTAATATTAATTTCCTGTAATTCGCCCTCAATAATTTGAATAGTTACAATGGGTTGATCTAACTCTTGGGGAGGAATATAAGCCCCTGAAGTAACATAACCTTGATTAATATAAAATTCTGTAACCGCAGTACGTGCTTGTAATAATTCAGAAAAGGAAATTGGTCGATTTAAAAAATTTGCCGTTACAGCCTCTAATTCTTCTTGGGTAAAGACAGTATTACCAACAAAATTAAACTTTTCAATAGTAATTGTTCCGGGGATATTTTCCGGTAATGAGTCAGTATTTGGCTCAGAAAAAGAAGGTAATAATTCCTCTGGTGGAGGTAAAGGTTTAATAGATTCTGATGGTGGTGGTGGATTACTTGGTAATATATCCTGGGGAGGAGGAATTTGTTCTGGGCGTAATTGATCTGGAGTTATGGATTGAGATTTAACAATTTGAGGACATAACAAAAAGTTTACTACTAATACATAGCCAAAATAATTAAGATATTTAGATTTAATTACCATAACAAGATTTTTTCTGAAACAAATAATTAGAATTTTTTGAGGGAAGTTGAGATGTTAAAGATACTTTACCACGATCATCAATAATCCATCCTTGAGCTTCTACAATTGAATTAGATTTTTGTTCTAATAGATAAGAACTTGTATCCTTTACTTCAAAAGAATCATCCGTTCCTAAATCAATTAAGATTTGATTATTACCAACTAAATCACTGGGACTAACTGGAATTCCTCCTTGACCACTGATAATAAATTGATTATCTTGTAAATTTTTTGCTGAACAATTTTGTCTGACTAAAGTCGAGACATCAATAGTATTTACTGGTAATTTAACTATTCCCCGATTAGAATCTATCTCAAGGATATTTAAGGTAACTAAACCATCTATTCCTAACTCAGAACTAGCAGTAATTTGCGTATCTGGACTTAAAAATAAACCTTGGGTAGTAATATTAATATTACCTCCTTGACCTTGTTGTGCATCGGCCGTAATACTGGAATTATTTTTAGTCAATAAAAATTCACTATTAAAGTCAATATTTCCTCCATTACCAGTGCCCCCTGCGGTGGCGGAAATATTAGAATTATTGATTAATTTAGTTAATTGTTCGACGGATAGATGAAGATTTCCTCCTTTTCCTGCGGTGGTTATCGTAGCAATACCACCATTATCTAAATTAATAGATTTCGCTTCAATCTCTAAATTACCTGCATTACCAGTACCAGCAACAGGTACTGGAAAAGAACCTATATTGGGAATAGTAATAAAAAATGGCTCTGAAGAAGTTCGATTGGTACTAGCAGAAATTAAACCTTGATTAGAGATATTAATTTTTTCTGTAGTAATCTTGACATCTCCACCATCTCCTGAGCCTAAAGTGTTACCAAAAATATTACTCACCAGTAAACCATTACTAAGAAATCCACTCAAAGTAATAGATTCTGAAGCATTAATTATTAAATCTCCACCTTTTCCTGAGCCTAAAGTTCCTGTAGAAGCAATTGCTCCATCTTCTAGCTTTAAACGTTTGGTATTAATCACTAAATTACCTGCATCAGCAGGGCCAAAAGTATTGGTAAATACACCAGTAAGAAAATTGCCGGGTAAGGGAGTTCTTAATAATTCTACGGATTCAGAAGCATTAATATTGATGTTGCCTCCCTGTCCTAATTTTCGACCAGTAAGTGTAGATATTCCTGCTCCATCTCGCACAATTAAACGCTTAGTATCAATATTAATTTCCCCTGCATTTCCCACATTAACGGTACTAGCTAATAAACCGCTATTCGATTCTCCAAGAATTGAGATACCGCTTAATTCTACTAACTCTTTAGCATTAATGTTCATTTGACCGCCATTACCTAAACTAAAGGTATTAGTGGAAATACGACCTCCATCGTTCATAATCAATTGATTAGTGTTTACTTCTATATCCCCTGCCTGTTGTATTCCTAAAGTATCGGCAAAAAAACCACTTAGTTTGCCATTAGCAGCATTACCACTTATTTCTACGGTATTAGTAGCATTGACTGATAAATTTCCACCTTTACCAATGCCAAGAGTAGAAGTTGATAAACGTCCTCCATTTTCTACTAATAAATTATCGGTATTAACGACAATATTACCTGCATTACCAGCATTAAATGCACCTGAAAAAAATCCACTATTTCTTTCTAAACCACTATTCGTAGGAATATTAGGATTATTTTCATTAATAGCATCACCAATTATGTGAAGAAATGAAGCGTTTACCTTTAATTGCCCTGCTGCACCCTGTCCTTGACTAGATGTAGATATTTGTGCGCCTTTTTGTAATAGTAAATTATTAGTATTAATAGTTAAATTTCCTGCATCACCAAGATTAAAACTATCGTTATAAATTCCACTAAACAATGTCCCATCAAGTAACCCATCACTGAGGAAAATACTATTTTTAGCATTAACTAATACATTACCACCTTGTCCTCCCTTATCTTCACTAATACTGATAGCACCAATAACAGAAAGTTCTATAGCTTTTAAGTCATTAGTATTTATATTAAGATCACCGCCTTGTTCACTACTAATCGCAATAGTCCCTATTAAAGAACCTTTAGATAGAGTAAATGTATCTGTATTAAAATTAAAATTTCCAGCTTTACTTTGAGCAAAATTAAAGTTTAAAATTCCCGCCCCATTATCAATAATCAAATTTTTACTATTAATAGATATATTACCTGAATCTCCTTGATTTAAACTATAGGTAAACAATCCATTACGAAAGTTTTCTATATCAAATTCTTGCCCAGATAGTACTGCTGATGCTAACAATGTAGTAATTTCTAACGGTTGAGTGCCAATAACTTTAACTGTATCTGTTGCCTTTATATCTAAATCTGCTGCTTTACCAGAACCAAAACTATAAGAAGAAATAAAGGAATTATTTTCTATAGTTAGATTATCTACTGAAAAATTTATATCCTGACCATCTAAATCTCCTAAAGTATTAGATATTAGAGTAGAATTATTACTTATATTTACATCTTTTCCTGCAATCTCAATTCTACCTGCACCTATACCACTGACATCAAACACAGTACCATTAGTTAAAAGTATATCCCCTTTATTTGATAATTCTGGAAAGGTAAGATTAAAGTTATCATCTATTCCTACTGTCCCAGTTTCTAAAAATGTTCCTAATTGTATATTTCCCATAGAAGCTTGTAAAATCCCGCCGTCAATATTAATTCCTTCTTGGGCTAACATTACTAAAGATTGTTGGGGATTTACTTTTAATAAAGCTTGATTAATATTAATTGAACCTCCCTGAATTTGATTAAATAAAAAGGCTGAAGGATTAACACTTAAAAGACTTAAATTGTCTCCGGCTTCTGGTATCGCCTGAAAATTATTATTGCCGAATTGAATGCCATTAGCTGTGGTTGCCACAAAAGAACCATTAAGATTTAATTGAGCATTTTGACCAAAAATAATACCATTAGGATTTAATAAGAAAAAATTAGCATTACCTGTAACATCTAATCTGCCGAAAATTTCTGAGATATTATTGCCAGTTATACGAGTAAAAATATTTTGAGTTTGAGGAAAATCAAATAAAACACTTGCTCCCGAATTAATCTGAAAATCTTGAAAACTATGAAATAAGTTTTGACCAGCAACTATTCCTCCTTTAATTTGACATTGAGCTTGACAATTGCCATTAATTATGGTGGGAGTAGTGCCATCTATAGTTATTTGAGCCTGAACAATTTTTGAGTTTATGCCTAATAAAATAATTGTTCCACAGTAAAATAATTTTTTAATCAAATGACTCATAAATAAATAACAATCAATTTTTTAGTTAGAAATTTTACTTGAATTATCAGAGCTGTTATTGATAGCTATCAATATCTTATATTGAGAATACTCTTTAACTATTTGTTTGATGTTTTTAGCAAAGATAAGTGCCAAAATCTTTATCTAATAAAGGTTTGCCATAGAACCATTATGATAAAAAATTAAGTTTTATTACAAAAAATAACTATATATTGATTTGTTTCAAATGACTTGCCCTGTCTAAAGCAATTATGATAAACAATCTAGCTAAATTTAAGTATTGTTAAGCAACACTACACAAAATCGCAATCAGCTTTATTATTACTATCTAATGGTTTTTTTAATAAAAGCCTAATTCAATATAGTAATTTAGGTAGCCGAAATAAAAAAACGGTAATCCTAAACTAAAAAAACAACTTTTGGCCTGTGTAAGACGGGCAACTGCTTGGGTTCTAGCTAAGACTAGATAAAGGATATATTATATATCCAGAGATGCTTCCTAATACCAACAACGATAGGAAACAAAAATAGTTGGTGAAGCAGATGAGACAAGAAGCCGATGCTATAATTTATTTGGCGTAGGTACTTTACAAAAAAAACACTTACCCACCGTCGTTCGTTGTCGATCGAGAGAGGAGAATCCTCATGACAATTAGTCCTCCAGAGAAAGAGGCAAAAGCAAAAGTAACGGTCGATAAAGATCCAGTTCCTACTTCCTTTGAGAAGTGGGGTAAGCCTGGTCACTTCGATCGCACTTTAGCCAGAGGCCCCAAAACCACCACTTGGATTTGGAATCTCCATGCTGATGCCCACGATTTTGATAGTCAAACCAGTGACCTAGAAGATATTTCTCGGAAAATCTTTAGTGCTCACTTTGGTCACTTAGCCGTTGTTTTTGTATGGTTAAGCGGGATGTACTTCCATGGCGCTCGCTTTTCTAATTATGAAGCTTGGTTAGCCGATCCACTTCATATTAAGCCTAGTGCTCAACAAGTTTGGTCAGTTGTTGGTCAAGATATTTTAAATGGCGATGTTGGTGGCGGTTTCCACGGAATCCAGATTACCTCTGGTTTCTTCCAATTGTGGAGAGCTGCTGGTATTACTAACACCTACCAGCTTTATGTTACTGCGATCGGTGGATTAGTAATGGCTGCCTTGATGCTATTTGCTGGTTGGTTTCACTACCACAAAGCTGCTCCTAAATTAGAGTGGTTCCAAAATGTGGAATCCATGATGAACCACCACCTAGCTGGTTTGTTAGGTTTAGGCTCTTTAGGTTGGGCAGGTCACCAAATTCACATTTCCTTACCAGTTAACAAACTGCTGGATTCTGGTGTAGCACCTGCTGATATTCCCTTGCCCCATGAGTATCTCTTTGATACACAATGGATGGCTGAGTTATATCCTAGTTTTGCTCAAGGTTTAACTCCTTTCTTTACCTTGAACTGGGCTGCTTACTCAGATTTCCTCACCTTTAAAGGTGGCTTAAATCCTGTAACTGGTGGTTTATGGTTATCTGATACTGCTCACCATCACCTAGCGATCGCTGTGCTGTTCATCATTGCTGGTCATATGTACCGCACTAATTGGGGTATAGGCCACAGCATGAAGGAAATTTTAGAAGGTCATAAAGGACCTTTCACAGGTGAAGGCCACAAAGGACTCTATGAAATCCTGACCACTTCTTGGCACGCTCAATTAGCAATTAACTTAGCTTTGTTGGGTTCACTGACCATTATCGTAGCTCATCATATGTATGCTATGCCTCCATATCCATACCTTGCTACTGATTATGGTACTCAATTATCCATCTTCACTCACCATATGTGGATTGGTGGCTTCTTGATTGTTGGTGCTGGTGCTCATGGTGCTATTTTCATGGTACGGGATTACGATCCGGCTAAGAATATTAATAACCTCTTAGACAGGATGATCCGTCATAGAGATGCAATTATCTCCCATCTAAACTGGGTGTGTATTTTCCTCGGTTTCCATAGCTTTGGCTTATATATCCATAACGATACCATGCGTGCTTTGGGCAGACCCCAAGATATGTTCTCAGATACAGCTATTCAATTACAGCCTGTATTTGCACAGTGGATACAAAACCTACATACTTTAGCACCCGGTGGTACTGCTCCCCATGCATTAGGCCCTGCTAGTTATGCTTTCGGTGGCGACGTAGTAGCAGTTGGTGGTAAAGTCGCGATGATGCCTATTACTTTAGGTACTGCAGATTTCATGGTTCACCATATCCATGCTTTTACCATTCACGTTACTGTATTAATCCTGCTTAAAGGCTTACTCTACTCCCGTAGTTCTCGTCTAGTTCCAGATAAATCTGAATTAGGCTTCCGCTTCCCTTGCGATGGTCCAGGTCGTGGCGGTACTTGTCAAGTTTCTGGTTGGGATCATGTTTTCTTAGGTCTGTTTTGGATGTACAATTCTCTCTCCATTGTAATTTTCCACTTTAGCTGGAAGATGCAATCTGATGTTTGGGGAACTGTATCATCTGATGGCACTGTGTCTCACATTACTGCTGGCAACTTTGCTCAAAGTGCCATCACTATCAATGGTTGGCTGCGTGACTTCTTATGGGCTCAAGCTTCTCAGGTAATTACCTCCTATGGCTCGGCATTATCTGCTTACGGCATAATGTTCCTAGCAGGTCACTTTATCTTTGCTTTTAGCTTGATGTTCCTTTTCAGTGGTCGCGGCTACTGGCAAGAATTAATTGAGTCTATTGTTTGGGCTCATAATAAGCTCAAAGTAGCTCCTGCAATTCAACCCCGTGCTTTAAGCATTATTCAAGGTCGGGCTGTTGGGGTAGCTCACTACCTCTTAGGAGGAATCGTAACTACTTGGGCGTTCTTCTTAGCACGCATTCTTTCAGTAGGATAAGGTTTTTCAATCAACGGCTTAATTAAGTACAATTACTAAAAAAGCCAATTTAAAGCTCTGATCTTCTGGAACTCCTGTTCCAGTAGCAAGTAAAACAAACGATGAGCAACTACGGTATGTAGTAAGTCTCATTTCTTAGGGAGAAATTTTTCTTAAAGACCTATGGCAACTAAATTTCCAAAATTTAGCCAGGATCTAGCACAAGACCCTACTACTCGGAGAATATGGTACGGCATTGCCACAGCGCATGATTTTGAAACCCATGATGGCATGACCGAGGAAAATCTCTACCAAAAGATTTTTGCCTCTCATTTTGGTCATCTGGCAATCATTTTCCTATGGACTTCCGGTACTTTATTCCATGTAGCCTGGCAAGGTAACTTTGAACAGTGGATTAAAGATCCTTTAAACATCCGTCCGATCGCCCATGCTATTTGGGATCCTCACTTCGGTGCAGGTGCTATTGATGCTTTTACCCAAGCTGGCGCAAGCAACCCAGTTAATATTGCTTACTCTGGGGTTTATCACTGGTTCTATACCATTGGTATGACCACCAATAAGGAATTGTACCAAGGTGCGATCTTCTTGTTGATCATATCTTGTTTCTATTTATTCGCTGGTTGGTTACACCTACAGCCTAAGTTCCGTCCTAGCTTGTCTTGGTTTAAAAATGCTGAGTCTCGCTTGAACCACCACTTAGCTGGTTTATTTGGTGTTAGCTCTCTAGCTTGGACTGGTCACCTAGTTCACGTTGCGATCCCCGAATCTCGCGGTATCCACGTTGGTTGGGATAACTTCCTTTCTGTTAAGCCTCACCCCGCAGGTTTAGGACCATTTTTCACCGGTAACTGGGGCGTTTACGCGCAAAACCCTGATACTGCGAATCATGTGTTCGGAACTTCTGAAGGCGCAGGAACTGCTATCTTAACTTTCTTAGGTGGTTTCCATCCTCAAACAGAGTCTCTGTGGTTAACAGATATTGCTCATCACCATTTAGCGATCGCAGTTCTCTTTATTATTGCTGGTCATATGTACCGTACTAATTTCGGTATTGGTCACAGCATGAAAGAGATTATGGCAGCTCATAATCCTCCTCAAGGAACTCCTTTTGGCGGCATGATTGGTGAAGGCCATAAGGGAATGTACGATACCTATAACAATTCTCTGCACTTCCAATTAGGATGGCACTTGGCTTGTTTAGGCGTTGTTACCTCTTTGGTGGCACAGCATATGTACTCAATGCCGTCTTATGCTTTTATTGCCAAAGATTACACTACCCAAGCGGCTCTCTATACTCATCATCAATATATCGCTGGATTCTTGATGGTTGGTGCTTTTGCCCATGGTGCTATTTTCCTCGTTCGTGACTACGATCCAGAAGCTAACAAAAATAATGTTTTAGCTCGTATGCTCGAACATAAAGAAGCTTTGATCTCTCACTTAAGTTGGGTATCCTTATTCTTAGGTTTCCATACTTTAGGGTTATACGTTCACAACGATGTAGTAGTTGCCTTTGGTACTCCTGAAAAGCAAATCCTCATTGAACCTGTATTTGCTCAATGGATTCAAGCTGCTCACGGTAAGCTCTTATATGGTTTTGATACTTTACTATCTAATCCAGATAGCGTAGCTTATACCGCTTATCCCAATTATGGTAATGTTTGGTTGCCTGGTTGGTTAGATGGTATCAACAGTACAACGAACTCTTTATTCTTAACCATTGGCCCTGGTGACTTTTTAGTACACCATGCGATCGCCCTTGGTTTACACACCACTACCTTAATTCTTGTTAAAGGTGCTTTAGATGCTCGTGGCTCTAAATTAATGCCCGACAAGAAAGACTTCGGTTATGCCTTCCCTTGTGATGGTCCTGGCCGTGGCGGTACTTGTGACATCTCTGCTTGGGATTCCTTTTACCTCGCTATGTTCTGGATGCTCAACACATTAGGTTGGTTAACATTCTACTGGCACTGGAAACACCTTGGTGTATGGCAGGGCAACGTTGCTCAGTTCAACGAAAACTCTACCTACTTAATGGGCTGGTTCCGTGATTACCTCTGGGCAAACTCTGCTCAATTAATTAATGGTTATAATCCTTACGGTGTGAATAACCTTTCTGTCTGGGCTTGGATGTTCTTATTCGGACACCTCGTTTGGGCAACTGGTTTCATGTTCCTCATCTCTTGGCGTGGTTATTGGCAAGAGTTGATTGAAACCATCGTTTGGGCTCACGAGCGTACTCCTCTAGCTAACCTTGTTCGCTGGAAGGATAAGCCTGTTGCTCTCTCAATCGTTCAAGCTCGTGTAGTTGGTTTAGCTCACTTCACTGTGGGATATATTCTGACCTACGCTGCCTTTTTGATTGCCTCTACTGCTGGTAAGTTCGGCTAAGAACACCTTGTAATAGGTAATTAAAATAAAACCCCCTACCCAAAAGGTAGGGGGTTTTTAGCTTTTTCGGTGAGAAGCTAAAGCTTATACCATATTAGAATTAATTGTAGATAAGACATCTCCAAAAACTTATGTTAATCTAAAATCTTCGGCGATCGTAAAAATGAAGTCTCGCTACACCCAAGGAAAGACTGCGGGATTTTCCGCCAGGTGGAAATGCTGTAACTCTAAATTGATAAACACCGCCATTACTAGGAGTGGAGAATGGTCTTAATCCAACTGTAACAGTTTTTCCCGCAGAGATGGGGGGATCGAAGGTAACGGTGACAGTTTCGTTGTCATCATCAATGGAAACTAAGCCTAAAGATACTGTTTTGCCTCTATTTTGTCGTGTGCCTTCAAATGCTTTGGTTTCTTCAATTTTGTATGTTTCCCAAAAATCTGCCCATTGAGTTTGGGCAAAGGTAAGCTGCTCTAGAGGTGCACCTGCATCTTCAGGAATGCTGACAGTAAAGTAATAGGTAGCACTTCTAATTCTTGTACCATCTTGAGTTGTGGCACTATCTATCAAACGGGGTGATTTACTCCAATATTGTTGAATTTCATTATTATTTATATTGGTTGATATTTGAGATGGTTGATTGACTGTATTAGGTGATATTTGAGGTAATTCTGCTTGAATGGACTGATTTTCTGTATATAAGGCTTTAAGGGGAATGCCGATGTTAAAACCTGATTTTAGGTCTATTTTGTCGTAATTTTCTAGATATACTCGCCTTCCTTGGGCTTGCCCGTGAATACCGACTAATTCTCCCTTCTCATTAAATACAGGGCCACCACTCATACCCACTTTAGTTAGGTTAGTATAAACTAACTGATAACCTTCAGGTAAGGGACGAGGTGCTAAGGCTGCAATGTTACCTTCAGTTAAGACAAATAAATTTTGATTAATGGGGGCTTCGGGATGTGGCCAACCTGCAATGTAAACTTTATTGCCTAATGAGATTTGCTCTGAATTGCCCAATTTTGCTATTGGATAGTTATTATTACTATTAAAGTGAGCGATCGCCAAATCTATATTATTGATTTTTTCTACATTGTTATAATCGAGAGCATAAATGTTTCCATCTGGGGTAACAATATCATATTCATCGGGAGTTGCTACTACGTGCTTGGCAGTTAAAACGGAGTATGTGTCACCTTTTTTCTCGATTATGACTCCTGAGCCTTGATTTTGTCCATCTATCATTACTGTGGTAGTTTCAGCAATGCGACCAATATCCTGTTGCGATGATTGTGCTAGTTGCGTAGGGTATTGGACTATAAAAGTTGTCGTGATTGCAAATAAGGGCAAGAAAGTTTTATTAAAGTAATTTATAACCATAATATCTTCTTACTCCTAAATTTGCCTGTTGCAGAATTGATTATAACTTTTAAGGTTATATTTAAGCAGAAAATTCTATGACGCTCAATTACTTTGTTGGTAATTTAGCAATCATTATTATCTATTCCATAATAACAAATGAAAAAAAAATAAAAAAGGCGATCGCATCTATTCAATGCTTGCGACCAAAAACATAATATTGAGCCCCCAAAGGAATCCATCCTAGGTATTTCTCTAGCCAACGGAGCCAAGCCAATGATTTGGGAAAAAAGATCCGATAGCAAATATCTATGTTGCCGAATCCCGCCCTACCCAAACTTCTTTGCATTTGCCTACCCAAAATTAAATGAGCGTTCTCGTCGAACGGGCAGGTATTAACAGCATGAACGGTTAGCGGGTTGAGCGGATTGTGTTCAAAAATAAAGACTATGCCACTTTGGTTTAACACTCGCTGAATTTCGTATAATAGGCCAACATGGGCAGCGTGATCGATGTGATGAAAGACACAGGCGGCGAAGACAATGTCGAAGCTGTTGTCCTCAAATGGGATGGTCATGCCATCAAAATGGACAAAATCAGCCATATCAGGGAACCGTTTTTCAGCCAGTGCTAGGCTCTTGCGCGACACGTCAAGACAAGTAAGTTGTGAAGTAGGAAAATATTTACGGAAATAAGGCACAGAAGTGCCGATGCCGCCGCCGAAATCGAGAATAGTAGGTGGCACTGCGGGCAACACGAAATCGGTATTTACCACTTCAGCTACATCCTTAACCTTGTATTCGGCGAAGTATTCTGGTGATTCACCCGAATACCTGATATTACGGACGTGCATCGAGCGATATTCATCAGCGAACTTGTCGAATTCTATTTCTTCCATACCATTATTCAATTGATCCATATACAAAAGACCTCTCTAGAAATGAGCCTGCAACCCTTGAAAAACCCAGGCCAAACCCTGAATTTTGGAGATATTTAAATGGCATCTCCTGCAATTATGTTCGGGACAAAATATATATGCCAAGAATAATTAACAACAGAGCAAAAAACTGTCTTGCTCCAAAAGGTTCTCCCCAAAGCAAATGCGCTAGGAAAGCCACAACAACATAGCTAATGGAAACACTGGGAAAAGCTACTGAAAGAGGTATTTTCTTGAGAGCATAGATGTAAAATAGAGAAGCAACGAAATAGGAAGATAACCCTACCAGAATATAAGGTTGAAGAAAGATAATCTTATTTTCCCAATTCTGAAGAGCTCCAGCTTTTAAACTAAGTTGCCCACCCACACCTATAACAATTGAGACTATTAGAGCTAGATATGCGTTCAAGTGAATATTATCTCCTCTACTTCAAGATTCTTGACTTTCATGTACACCTACTTCAGCTAATGTGTAAAGAGGTCTGCCTTTAACCTCTTCATAAATTCGCCCAATATATTCACCTAATATGCCAATACTAATAAGCTGTACTGACCCTAAAAAGAAAATTGATATCACAATGGTTGCTAAACCAGTTAAGGGAGAATCAGGGAAATTTAAACGCCAGTATAGCACTAAAAAAGACATGAATAAAGCCAATGCAGCAGATATCAACCCTAAATAAGTTGATAATCGTAAAGGTACCTTGGAAAAAGAGACTAAACTATCTATTGCTAACGCTAATGATTTACGAAAAGTGTATTTTACTTCCCCGGCAAAGCGAGGATTGCGCTCAAAATAAACTGCGGTTTTGTGAAAACCTACCCATGAGCGCAGTCCCCGGATGTAGCGGTTACGTTCTGGCATGGCATTGAGTATATCTACTACTTTGCGATCCATTAAGCAAAAATCTCCAGTATCTGTGGGAATATCTACATCAGCTAGATACTTGAGGATACGATAAAAGGTATAGGCACTAAATCGCTTAAACCAACTTTCTTTGTGGCGTTTAATCCTTTGAGCATAAACTATTTCATAGCCTTGTCGCCACTTTTCAACCATATCTGGGATTAACTCTGGTGGATCTTGTAAGTCTCCGTCAAGGACTATAATTACTTTACCCCTAGCAAAATTCAGACCTGCTGTTACTGCAATTTGATGGCCAAAGTTACGTGCAAAACTTAAGTAACAAACTCGCTGATCTTTTTGGTGAAGTTCTCTAATCATTTTTAAAGAGCGATCGCAACTGCCATCATTGACAAAAATCAACTCTACTAAACCGTCCATGTTATCCATAACAGTATTAATACGAGAAAATAGTTCAGGGAGTGTTTCTTCCTCGTTGTAGATTGGAATGATAAAGGAATAGTTGGGAATGGAATTAGTCTGCATAGTAAAATTATTCACTGCTTCGGCCGAAGGAAAAACTGATTGAACTTAATATATAAGTTACTCCATTTCTTATGGTTTAATTTCTTTAAATCCGCTAGAAACAAAACCAATAGTTTGAAATTTTCTTTTAATTTCTACAATTTCAGGATTATTAATTGTATTAAATGGCCAAAACTTAAATTTGGAGACAACAGATTTAGTGAGCTTGTGTTCTAAATATGGCGGACGGGAAAATATAGGACAATAATGAGTCACAACACTATATCTAGTTGCGTTTTCATTAATAATTGGCGATCCGCCATGTAATAAACCACTATGCCATAATAAAACATCCCCTTTTTGAGGATAAAATTTTTCTAATTTAAGTCCTGCTTTTTCAGCTTTAGTAATCAATGTATTAGAATAATTTTTAATTTCATCTTCTTGAAAATTCCAAAAGGAGTTATCGCGAAACTGATGAGGTGGTAAGAGATGAGATTTGGGATAATAAAATAATTCACCGTTACCTTCTTCTACATTTTCTAAAGCGATCCAACTTGCCATAAAATTACCCAAGGGATTAACCTTAACAAAACTGCGATCGTCGTGAATAGGTTGACCCGAGCCTTTAATAAAACCAAGGGATTGAAAGGCCAAAGGATCAGTTCCAAAAATATTTTTTAAAACAGATAAAATAAGGGGACTAAAAATAGCATCTTGGACATCTTGATCGAAAAAATGAGCATCTAAAATTTTGAGTTCTCCTTTATTAATTAAATCTTCTTTGAATAAGCCAAATTTTTTCTGACTATCCTCATCCCAATAGCTACAATAAGCTTTATTTTTAAAACCAGTAGAAATCTTGTTTTTGAGTCGTTCAATTATTTCTTGAGAAATTGCATTTTGAATAATTACAAATCCTTCTTCTAGAAATTGAGTAACTAATTTAGCTACAGTTTTGTCTCTAATTAAAGCTATTTTTTCCTGTTGATAAATATCTATGGCTAAGGTAGATAATTTTTTATACATCTGTTGGTGCATAATTGGATTATTCATGAGTTAATACTAAATTATGAGGATTTAATGATTGATATTGTGTGTATTTTCAAGTCTAAAAGCTTTTCCTGTATTTGCATCAAAAGCCCAAGCACTAATTTTATTAATATCTTTAGGTAATCGATCGACTGGAAAAGTTTTTTCCCAACCTGCTCTATGATAAGCAGAGTTACCTAAGTCTTGTAAAACATCATCTCTATAAAGTCGATCTTCTGTGATAGCAAAAGCGATTGAGTTACCATCTAAGTCTTCATAGGCTAAAATAACTCCATGAGCTAGTGATTTTTGCTCAGGAAGAATAGCCCATCCTCGTGCGATAAATTCACCCTTATCTGTTTTTTCTAAACTATCAAAATATCCAAAAATATTTTTCTTAGAGTTAATATTTCCTTCTATATCTTGAAGTTTTTTGGTTTGTAGTAAACTTGGTTTAATTAAGCCAAATTTATCTAAATTATTGGCGGTTTCTCTTAAAAAAGGTAAAGTTGGCTCTACATAACGAGTTAGACATTCTTCTGGAACTTGATTAATCCACGCCAAACAAGCTTTATTCCGCAATCTATCTTGACCCATTAAAATCATTTGTCGATAGCCATAGACGTAAGTTGAAAAATGTAAAACAAGGAATATAACTAACATTAAGATCATTAAACTTTGAATGATCTTTTTCTTTAACCCTTGTGATTTTAACCCAATATCATTACTAATAATAGCTATCAAAGCAATTAAAGCAATTGGTAAATAGATTGAATGTGTTGTATATCTAGAAGTATAAAGTGCTTGTTCAACCCCAAAGCCAAATCGACCTGCTGTTGTAGCTAAACTGGTAACAAAAGCATAACCGCCAAGCAAAAACCAGCCAATTGAATGAGCAAAAAATAGACGTTTCCTAAAATTAATTAGCGTATAAATTGCTGTAGTTATAAAAAGTAATAAGATTAGTCTGCCGACAATTAAAGAAGCAGTAAGATTTCCAAATCCCAGAGATGCACCGGTAAAAACTGATAAATATTCTAAAGCTTCTTTAGGTTTGTTAAATACTAGCAAAAAGCTCGGATGATGAGCCGGTTTAATATAGTTATAGAAGTAAATAAATACATTAAGAATAAAAGCAATAAACCAAGTAACAATAATTATTCTTTTTTCTTTTAAACTCTTAAATGAATGCAAAATTATTAAAGCAGGGAGAAATATAACCCAACATATTATCCCATTAGCAAAGGAAAAGGTGCTTATTATTGACAATACACTACATAAAAAAAGTTTTTGATAACTTGTTAGTTGAGTATAAGTTATAGCAAGACATCCAGTTATACAAGCTACAGAAATATAGTTAGGTAACATTAATCCTGAATGCCAACTTTCAAATTGAATTGTGCTAAAAATTAATGAATTTATCAGGAATAAGATTACAATTTTATTGACAAGATTTCCTAAAATTGTTTTATTTATTAAATAACAAAGATTGAAAGAGATAACACAAGAAAAAATAACACTTGTTAAGATTACATCTCGAATATTCCAGTTTGTTAAATAGGCAAAAGCAATATAAATTAACCTCGGAAAAAATAAGCGACTTTCATTATGCTGAGCGATTAAGTCATTAAAAGTTAGTTGACCTTCAAATGTTTTGACAAGTATCGCTCCAATCCGCCACTCATCCCAGGACGGAACATTTACTGCATACTGATTGACCAAATAAAATAGAGATAATGCCGGTAAAAGTGATAGGAAAAATAATATAAATAATAAAATTTTATTGTTTAAAATAAAAAAACTTCTATAATGATTTTTCATATTGTCTCAAAATATATTTACTTAAACTTAGAATATTTTTCACAGCAACATATTATTATCAAATTAAATTTATGTATTTAATATTTCTTTCATTTTTGCTGTAAACATTTTTTCCGAACATTCTGTATTAATTTTATCTAGAGAATTATTTCTTAATTTTTTCCAAAGTTGAGGATCGGAATATAAACGTACACATTGTTGGGCAAATAACTCTGGATCATCTGCTACTAATAAATCAGTTTCATGTTCCCAACCTACCTGATTAGCAATCAAAGAAGTTGTTACCATCGGAATACCATAGGAAGCAGCATGATGAACTTTGAAAGGAATACCAGCAGCATAACGGGTAGGTGCAACAAATAAACGAGATTGATTATACAATTGCGTTAAATCATCAACTTTACCCACAACTTCTATTGAATCGCTTTGTAATTGAAAAATGCGATCGCAGGTATTAAAACCGGCAATAATAAATTTAATTGGTCTATTTAATTGTTCTTTAATTTTAGGAAAAATATTTTCGACAAACCAAAAAACAGAATCAGCATTAGGTGAGTTTTCTTCATGAATTGCTCCCACAAATAAAAGGTTATTGCGATTTTCAAAAGAATTAGAAGTAGGACTATACTGTACAGTATGACCTAAAGTATAAACTGAATTAAAACCATACTCAAGAAAGTGTTTTCTTTCTGCTTCGGAAACGGCAATAATTGAATTTACACCTTTAGCTATTTTTAGCTCTTCTTCTACTAGCACTTCTATTTCTGTTTGTGAAACTTTTTTCCCCTTTAAACACATTTGCTTAACTTCTCGTAAAGCATAAACAGCTTCAGCATCATAAATTATTTTTGTTTTCTTAAACCATTCACTATGATTTTCTAATATAGGGCGTAATATACTCATATTATGAGGTCTGCTGACTATAATAGTGTCATAAAATTCTTGTCTTTTTTGTAAAAATTGTTCTAATTTTTCTATACCATAATTAACCATTATTTCCACTGTTCTAGGTATATCTTGATAAACAGTTTTCCATTCTTCTTCTGGAAAAGTAAGAGGATAGAAAGTAACTAAACAATTAGATGCTATTAATGAAAGTAATATATCTCTACAACGAGGAAAACCAGAACCTAAGTAAGCGTGAGGAATACGATCGTCAATAAATAATACTTTTTGTGAATCTTTTGGATGACTACGAGCTAATAAAACTTTATTAATATTAGGTAATAAATGTGTTTTTAACTGATTTTTGTGTTTTTTAACCAAAATACGTTGATGTTTTTGTTGTAGAGAAATTGCATTTTGATTAGATTGAGAACTAGCAAATTCAAAATGCAAAATAACGGCATTAGGATCGTAAACTATGCGTTTTCCTTGTTGCCATAGTTTTAAACAATAATCAGTTTCTTCATAATAAGCTGGTTTATAATCCTCATCAAAACCACCGTTATCCTGAAAAAGTTTTCTACTGGTTAATAAAAATGCTCCCGAACAATAATCGACATCCCTTTGAAACATATACATTGGTGCTAAGGGATTATCTCCTCTACCATACCCTAAACAAGAGCCATCTTGCCAAATAATACTTCCTGCTTCTTGTAATGTACCATCCAGTAAAATGATTTTTGCTCCCACTGCACCAATATTATCGCTATTACTGATAGTTGTTAATGCTGAGTTTAAAGAATTTGGCAGTATTTGTGCGTCATTATTTAATAATAGCAAATATTCTCCTTGAGCTATTTTACTTGCTTGATTTACAGCTAAAAGAAAGTTGACATTCTTAGAATTGTTAATTATTTTAACTCCTTCTAACTTATCTAATAATTGATTAGTTTTATCTGTTGAATTATTGTCAATAATTATAATCTCTGATGGAATATTAACATTATTTAATATTGAAATAAGACATTCATAGGTTAATTCTGCTCTATTATATAAAACTAATATTATACTTACTAAAGGATTTTGATATTCGGTAAATCTCAAATGAGAATCGCTAGCTAAAAAAGTAGATAATTTAAGTTGATATAAGTTGGTTATTTGTTGTTTATATAGTTCTTGTATATTTATATTTTGTTTAACTAATTGGCTATTTAATAAAATATCTTGATATTCTGTTGATTTTCGCTTGATTTTTGATGAAAGATATTTTTTAATATTTTTTAAAAATAGAATTATTTTACGCTTGATTTTATAAAAAATAGTTAATATATTTTGTATATCTTCGGTTTTCGTTAATTTATTTTGATTATCAACATACTTTTGTATCAGAGCAAAATGTTTTTCATCTAATCTTTTCTGTGTAGCTAGTAAATTTTGTTGACGATTATTTAGTTGTTTAGTTTCTTTTGATGACATAACAGTGTTAATTGTGTCCAATAGAGTATTAGTTAACTTTTTAAAAAAAATTGATTAATCGGTTTTTATTCCAATTAAATGTTTAAACTTAAACCAAATTCTTCTAATTTTCCAAAATTTACTACTTTCCATTGCTTCAATAAGTTGTTCTGCCTGCTCCCATTTTTGTTGAGTTTGTTCTAACTTGATTTGATTTTGATTCCATTGTTCTTGAGTTTGTTTGAGTATATTTTGCGTTTTTTGCCATTCTTGATGAATATATTCGCATTTTGCTTTGTATTCTTCTTCTTTATTTTGCCATTGAGCTTGAGAATTATCTAATTCTTGTTGTAAAAGAGCGTATTTTTCTTGCCATTGAGCTTGAGAATTATCTAATTCTTGTTGTAAGAGAGCGTATTTTTCTTGCCATTGAGCTTGAGAATTATCTAATTCTTGTTGTA
>CAYPSO010000022.1:21446-49938 GCA_964413275.1 uncultured bacterium
TATCTAATTCTTGTTGTAAGAGAGCGTATTTTTCTTGCCATTGAGCTTGAGAATTGTCTAATTCTTGTTGCAAGAGAGCGTATTTTTCTTGCCATTGAGCTTGAGAATTATCTAATTCTTGTTGTAAGAGAGTGCATTGTTGTTGTACTTGTTTTAAATCATTTTGTGATTCTTCTAAAGCAAATTGAACCGATTCCCATCTACTTTTTATTTGTGAGAGTAAGCTATCATTAGTATCAACATAAATCGAATCTAGAGAAGTAGATATCTGTTGGATTTCATCGCTACATATAGCAATGAAATAAATAGGAGAATTTAAAATAGCAACTCTCTGAAAAATATTTTCAACATCGCCAGAAAAAGCTTTATAATTGTTTTGCTGAGAATTTTCTAATGGGTAAACAAAGGAACTTGCTTCTAGTTTTTGTCCGTATATTTGAGTGTATTTAAAATATTTTTCTAATAAAATACACAGTTCATCATAGTACAATTCTTTAACATGATAAGGGTTACTATAATTCGGCTGATCTGAATACGTTAAGCGATTAGGAGAAGATAAAATCAAAACTCCATTTGGTTTTAATACTCTTTTTATTTCCTGCATCATTTCATCATGTTTATCGTGATGCTCAATTGTTTCAAAAGAAGTAACCAAATCTACAGAATTATTTTCTAATGGTATAGATTCACAAGAACCAACCATAAATTGCAAATTTGTACATTGACTATATTGATTTTTAGCATAATCAATAGATACACTATCAATATCAATTCCTATAACAGTCTTAGCTACTTGAGCAAGAATATATGAACCATATCCTTCACCTGAAGCTAAATCCAAAACTGTTTTACCTTCACCAAAATAAATAGAAAGAGCATACCTATGTAAATGCTCGTATTTTAAATCTCCTTGTAAAGATGGTACAAATCTTTCACCAGTAAATTCCATGCTCATAAATAATGAAATATTTTATTTATCTAAATATAAACTGAGTTACGATCAATTTCAGTAACATTATGAATTATTTTTATATCTTGAAATCTCATTAAACCAAACATCATATCTGTTACTCCTGATTCTACGGTGATAGGGCTTTGAAGCCAATCAAGCATTTCATGGTTTTCTTGACTGCCATCGGCGATGGCTGGTTCTAAACAGTAATTATCATTTTTAATATGCGGCCATTTAATTGCAAATCTAATTGAGATTAAATTACCTTGATTAAATTCACTCAAGTTATATTTACATTGGGTCGTATTCCAAGCAGTCAAAGTTACTCTTAATCTATCATAAATAGTAATTCCTACTATCGGATTTTTAACTTGATCGTGACTAATTAATTTAATATCTATTATTAAAATTTCATCAGGTAAAACAAAATTAGTTTTTTCTCCTTTAAGATTTAAAATTTGCAAAGAAATTATTTCGCAACGGCCAGTTCCAAATCTTTTAATCTCTGAATATTGTATATATTTTTTTTGAGTAAAAGGATTAATTGAACTGTATATTTGTTTGGTTACTTCTTCTTTTTTTGTTGCCTCTAGCTGACTTATTTCTGCTGTCTGTTCGTTTGATTCTTCTAAATTATTTTCTTTTAAATTTTGCTGGCTTGATTCCATTTGTATTCTAGTATTAATTTCTTTATACATCCAAGCCTGATATGATTTGCTTACTTCGACAGGACTACCATCTTCAATTATTTTACCTTGATCTATCCAAATACATCTGGAACATAGACGACTAACTGAACCTAAATCGTGGGAAACAAATAAAATAGTTCCTCCGTTTTCTTGAAAATCCTTAATTTTTCCCATACAACGATGAACAAAAACTCCATCACCTACAGATAGAGCTTCATCAACTATTAATATTTCAGGTTCAACATTAATGGCTACAGCAAAAGCAAGTCTAACAAACATACCACTAGAATATGTTTTAACTGGTTGATTAATAAAGTCTCCTATGTCAGCAAATCTAATTATTTCATCAAATTTATTTTCAATTTCTTGTTGAGTTAATCCTAATAATCTCCCATTAAAAAATACATTTTGTTTACCAGTAAATTCAGGATTAAAACCGCTTCCTAATTCTAATAAAGCTGAAATTCTTCCTGCTGCATTAACTTGTCCATTTGTAGGAGTTAATGTTCCTGCAATAATTTGTAGTAAGGTACTTTTTCCAGAGCCATTTCTACCTACAATTCCTAAAGTCTCACCTTTAGCAACTTCTAAATTAATATTGTGTAAAGCCCAAAAATCTTTAGCTCTACTTTTCCCAGGCAATAAGATTTCTTTTAAGCGATCTATGGGGTGATCGTAACATTTAAAACATTTAGAGATATTTTTTAGGGAAATTGCGATATTATCGCCCATTTTAAAAATTGCTCCTCAAAATTCCCACACTTTAATCACCTAAGATAACTAGATTAAGGATAAAAGTCAATCTTGACTTAAAGAGATTCGTTAAAAATCAGGGGAGAGAGACAGATACAATAACATTTTTCAGCAAAATATCTGAAGAGTATTGTCTGTCTATTTTTTATTTTGTATCCATTTCTTTTTTTTTCAAGCCAACCTCTAACATTGAATTAATTAAACTATTTATACTAACATTTTCTTTTTTAGCCAGTGCTTCTAAACGTTGATGAATATTTTTAGGGATTTGTTTTACCAAATTATCACTATCTTTCTTTCGAGTAAAAGGTTTAGGAATAGACAAACCCATACTTTCTAAAGCATAAATAGTTTCTTGTAAAGCATCAAAACCATTTTTTATTGCTTCTTCAGGAGTTTCACCATCAGAAATACATTCATTAAAATCAGGGAATGATATTAAATATCCGCCGCCTTCTTCTTGAGTTAATGGTTTTATTTCAAAAGGATATAAAAATAAATTATTCATAATTGTAATTCTCAACAAAATCTATAAACTTTTTAAGATAAATTGTTTTAATTGGACGATGTGCTGGGATAGGTAATGTTTTCCCATCACCCCTAATAAAAACTACATGAGAAGTACCTTTTTGTCTCCATTCTATATCATAATTTTGTGCGACGGTTTTTACACTTTCAATCCGCCAATTACGGGGATTTTGTTTCATTTTTTCTAAAATTTTATCTGCTTTGCTCATGTTAAGTATTTTTTTTGAATATGATGCAATGCCCAATTATATAAATTATGTTTGAGTCTAAACTCTAGATTCGAGCGGGGCGAGCAAAAGTATAGATACTATAAAACATCAGCAAAAGCAGGACGTAATTTACGATATACCCAAAATCCTAAAATAAAGCTAATCAAGGATATGAGCGTAAGTAAACCCCATTCTCCCCAATGAGTTAACTCTCCTGTGAGGATTAAATCTCGGTAAATTTCAGCTATAGTGGCCATAGGATTTAGGCGAAATAACCAAGGGTGAAAAGATTCTGGGATAACGTCTATAGGATAAACAATGGGAGTTAAATAAAACCAAAGATTAAAAATTACCACCAAAGTTTGGGGAATATCTCGTAAAAATACTGTTAAGCCCGCCATTAAATAGCCCAATCCGGCAGTAAATAGTAATTGAGGCAACCAAATTAAAGGCAATAAAGCTAGGGTAAGATGAATGGTATGAGAGGAAATAGCTACCACAACAATCAAAGCAGCTAAACCAAAATTACTTTCAATAAAGGTTGATAAAATTGGTACTAAGGGTAATAAAGATAGGGGAAAAACTACTTTTTTAACTAAATTAACTTGATTTAAAACTGAGGTAGCAGATTGCATTAATCCACCAGTAAAGGCAATCCAAGGAACTAAACCTGCAAATAACCATAGGCCAAATACTAAGTTATCGTCGGCTGGTAAGCCTTTAAGGGTAAGTTTAACTTTCAAAACAATGGAAAATACATAGGTATAAATCAATAATTGGGATAATTGATTTAAAATAGGCCAAAAATTACCTAAAATAGAACCTTTGTATCTAGCCTCTAAATCTCGTCGTACTAAAGTCCGCAATAAATCAAATTTAGCCCACCAAAGGCGATCGATGGGGAAAGGATTTTTAATAATATTTTTACTAATCACTAGGCTTTATACACAATCCTTAATTTTTATTGCAATTATAACTGGAGTTTAGATTAAATCAAAATCTCAAGGGGCAATCCCAATTTTAAGAAGCAACGCCTGTTAGTCTAAACTAAGTCAATAATTATATTACAGCCTACAAACTAAACTATATTGGTTTAACTTTATCGCCAACTTGAGGATTTTCAAAAGGAATTATAATTTTATCTTCAACTTCTTCTAAAGGTGCAGGCTTTAATGAATCAACCCAAGAAGAAAATCTTGAAGCTTGAGGATAATAAGTTCTTTTAATAGATTTTATTTGGTCTGATTCAATAATAGACATTTTATCTTGAATATGAATAATCTTCCCTGTACCTTTTACTATTTCTAAATAACCTAAAGATTCTCCTGTATTTGGATCTTTAAGTTCATCATTACTTAATTCATATATCAACATTCTTTGTCCTTGTCTAATACCATCTTCTTGACCTTTATTAATAACTAAACGAGTATCACTTATAATTTCAACAACACTAGCTGGAAATGTTCCTTTTTTGCCTAATACTGGTGTATCTGTTGTATTTTCCATATTAATTTCTCCTTTTGAGTTCATTTAAAAAACTTATAGTAATACTAGGTCTAAAGCTAATTTTATTTAAGACTGTATTATCATTATTAGCTAATTTATCTAAAATATCTTGATAGGTAGAAATTGGTTGATTTATTACAGCTTGTATTTTTCGATCTATTTGTACATTTATAATATATCCCACTCCCACTAATGCTTCAAAACCAAATTCATCAGTATAAAAAACAGAAATCATCAAATCTGTTGCAAATAAATCAGAGTGTTCTAAAAGACAGATAATAAATCCTGTAGATTCTTCTTTTCTAACATATTTAATTTTGGGAATAAGGTTTTGTTTAATATCTTTGTAATTTTCAAAGGCTTTATCTAAAGCTCTAATAAGAGTTGCTATTAATAATATACTGATAATTATAACTAAATGAATGTAGTTCACTGAAATGAAAAGAACTGTAAAAAAATTAATCACATAGAATTACACTTTTTCTTCTAATATAATCTGATTATTATTTAATAATCTTTTTGCCTTATTTAAACGATAAATATACAAGGGAGAAGAACGATTTTGTTCATCCAATTGCGCCATAATATCATCTAAAATTAAAATTTCTGCATCCATTCGTTTAAATAGTTCTTGAAATTTTATGGAAGTTTTTTTAACTTGTTCAATATCTGGAATAAATTTTTCTTGTGTCATGGTAAATCAAAACTCCTTTTTTCTTCTCTAATCGTTGCTTTTGTTGCTGCTATAGTACCTTGTGCTTCTTCAATAGATCGATTGAGTAAATTTAGCATAGCATTATTAGCAATGGGTTGAGTTTCAGCAATTTTACCTAAAAGATTATGCAATCTTGAATAATAAGTTTCAGCTCTTTCTCTAGCATTATCTAAGTCATCTAAAGCAATAATAGTTGTTTCGGTTTCTCCATAACTTTGTAAAATTAGATAGCTTGTAGCGGTGGTTTCATCAATAATTGTTAAAAGCTGTTCTTGTAATTGTAAAACAATTTTCGTGATTTCTTCAGGTAATTTTGCCATTATTTCTTAATTATAAAAAACCCAAAAAGGTGGGCATTACCCACCCCACAATCTTATTCTATGCCTTCAATCTTGTCTTCAACCTCCTGATATAACTGTTGTAATCGCTCAATATTCTCCTCGGATGTTTCCCAATAACCACGGCCATTTACTTCAAGTAAAGTGCCAACCATGCGACGGAAACTGTTAGGATTCAAATCCATTAAACGCTTACACATTTCTGGATCATTAATAAAGGTAGTATTAGTATCCTCATAAACCCAATTATCCACCGCATCAGCCGTAGCACTCCAGCCCATAGTATTCACCAAACGCTTGGATAATTCCCGTACACCTTCGTAACCGTGGGATAACATACCCTCGTACCACTTAGGATTTAAAAGCTTGGTACGTGCATCTAAACGCACTGTCTCGGATAAGGTACGCACCTGTGCATTTGCAGTAGTTGTGTCTGCAATAAAGGCGGTGGGCTTTTTACCATCATCCCTTAAACTGGCCACAACTTTTGTAGGATCGGAATCGAAATAGTGGGAAACATCAGTCAAACTAATCTCCGAAGAATCCAAATTCTGGAATGTCATATCCGCAGTTTTCAAGGATTTCTCAAAAATAGCCCGACTCTCATTCATTACTCCGGGATTATCGGAGTTAAACGCAAATGATTTGCGATTGAGGTACATTTCCCGTAACTCCTGCTCCTCTTCCCAACTGCTATTTTCCACCGCTAAGTTAACGTTGGAAGAATAACTACCAGAAGCATTAGAGAAAATCCGAGTTGCTGCTTGACGGAGATTAATGCCCATTTCTGCTGCTTGCTCTAGGGCGTGTTTGCGAACAAAATTCATCTCCAAAGGCTCATCTGCTTCGGCAGCCATTTTGACAGCTTGGTCTAATAAATTCATCTGATTAATGAATAAGTCACGGAAGACACCAGAACAATTTACGACAACATCAATACGAGGTCTGCCTAATTCTTCTAAAGAAAGTAATTCTAGTTTATTTACCCTTCCTAAAGCGTCAGACACTGGTTTTACTCCCACCATCCACATAATTTGGGCTAAAGACTCTCCATAAGTCTTAATATTATCTGTACCCCACAACACACAAGCAATAGTTTCGGGATAATTCCCATTATTATCTAACTTTTGACGGGCGAGCAGGCGATCGACGACAATTTTTGCTGATTTAACTGCTGCTAAAGTAGGGATAGATTGGGGATCTAAAGCGTGAATATTTTTACCGGTGGGTAATACGTCGGGGTTGCGGATAGGGTCACCACCAGGCCCGGGTAAGACGTATTCCCCTTCTAAGGCTTTGAGTAATCCACCTAATTCGTTATCAGCGCAAATCTGCTCTAAACAAAACTCTAAATATTCAAATAGAGGTTTTAATGCGTCGGTATCAACATTTTTATAACCTAATTCGTGTAATTTCGCTACCCAAGGCTCTTTTTTACCCATGTTCAAGAAGTTTAGCTTGGAAACAAAGGAAACTCTACCTTCAGCGTTTATTTGTTCCTCTACTAAAGCTCTCACTGATGCACGACAAGCTTCGGTAATATTTTGTAAGAGTTCAACGTCTGTTAAAATTCCTTTATCGCTATTTTTGTAAATTTCGTTAATGTCACGACGAAGACTATTAGCAATAATTCTAGGTAAAGCTAAAAGACCATCTTCTTCTCGATCTAAACTAGCAATATTAACTAAAGTTGCGATCGCCTCTTCAGCACTTGGGGGTTTACCAATTACGTGCAAACCGCAAGGTAACAGACGAGATTCAATTTCCATTAACTTGCGATATACAATCCCGACAATATTATCTCGCTCTAATGAACTCATTTCCTGAGCAGGGGTTTCAGGAAACTCAATATCCTTGTCTAAGTTACAGAGACGAGCTTGATCCATAATAGTATCAACAATCTGAACACCTCTACCGCTATCTTTTAAGGTTTGATAAGAACCGATTAACTCGCTTAATTCCTTTAAACCTTTATACAAACCGGCATTTTCTGCGGGGGGAGTCAGGTAAGAAATGGTTGCTGCGTAACTGCGACGTTTAGCAATAGTTGCTTCAGAAGGGTTATTCGCTGCGTAATAATAAACGTTGGGAATATTACCGATTAAACTATCAGGATAACACTCTCCAGACATACCCATCTGTTTCCCCGGCATAAATTCTAAAGAGCCGTGAGTACCAAAATGTAAGACTGCATCAGCTTCCCAAATTTTTTCTAAGTAGGTGTAGTAAGCGGCGAAACCGTGATGGGGACTAGCTGAACGGGAAAACAACAAGCGCATGGGATCGCCTTCATAACCAAAGGTAGGTTGTACCCCAATGAATAAGTTACCGAATTGCTTACCGTAAACTAAGAGGTTTTGACCGTCACTATTCAAATGTCCGGGTGGTTTCCCCCAATTTTCTTCTAAACGCTCGGAATAGGGAGTTAATCTCTCATATTCTTCAACGCTCATGCGATAGGCTACATTTAAGGTAGGACTAGCATACTGGGCTTGGGCATCATGGATTACTAATTCCATTAATTCCTCTGGAGTTTCAGGAATACCCTGAATATCGTAGCCATTTCCCCGCATTCCCTTCATTACTTCGTGAATAGAACCGAAAACGTCTAAATATGCCGCAGTACCTATATTGCCTTTATCAGGGGGAAAACTAAAAATTGTAATGGCTAATTTTTTCTCTAATTTGGGTTTTTTCCGTAGATTAGCCCATTTTAAAGCACGGGTGGCGATGGCCTCAATTCTATCTTGTAAGGCAATGGCTTTTCCGGTTGTACCATCCCTTCCTGATAAAATAATAGGTTCAATTGCACCGTCTAATTCGGGAATGGCAATTTGTAGTGCTACCTGAATCGGATGTAAGCCTAATTCGCTTTCTTCCCATTCTTGGGTTGTTTGGAAAACTAAAGGTAAGGCTACCATATAGGGACGATTGAGCCGTTTTAAGGATTCTATAGCTTTGGGATGATCTTGTCTAGCTGGGCCTCCGACCAAGGCGAAGCCAGTTAAGGAAACCACTGCATCGACTATAGATATAGGTTGAATCCCCCCTTTGTCTCCCCTTACTAAGGGTGGGTTAGGGGGGATCGGAGATTCTAAGAAAAACTGATCTACGGGTTTAGAAAAGTCTAAACCGCCAGAAAATACGGGAATAACTCTGGCACCGTTATATTCTAATTCTTGCACCATAGCCACATAGTGAGCATCATCACCGGTGACTAAATGAGTACGTTGTAAGACTAAACCAATACAGGGTGCTAAGGGATCTTTTAAATCCTCAGAAATATCATCTCGGTTGCTATACCAGTTAAGATATTCCTTGACATCCTCAAACATTTTTGGTGCTAAGGGATGCCAAATACCAGTATCGGGATAAACTACAGGTTCGGAATAATTAACTTTTTCCCCTTTATTTAAGTCTTTAAATACATATTTATCAGCCAACATTAAGAGGAAATTTTCTAAGTTTTCTGGTGAACCTCCTAACCAATATTGAAAACTCAACATGAAGTTGCGCGCATCCTGAGCTTTATCCATAGGCAAATATTTTAATATTTGTGGTAGGGTACGCAACAGCTTTAACATGGCATCTTGAAAGGATGCTCCTGAGTTTTCCTTCCTTTTTTTCATGAAGGATGCGATCGCACTTTTAGACTGGCCTAATTGCGCCATGCTAAAGCTACCCATTTTATTTAAACGCATAACCTGCGGCATGGATGGGAATACGACCGCAACATCAATGTTATCTTTATGAGGTTGAACTGCTTCAACTACTTTGTCCGCTAAATCTTCTATAAAAATTAGAGAACCAATGAATATGTTTGCTTCGGCTACATCTCGTTTAAAATCAGCGTAATTATCTGGATCTCGTAATTCTTCAATTAAATAACCGTTAATTTCAATGGCTAAATTTGGGTTATTTTGATTTATTTTATTTACTGCGGCTGACAGGGAACTCTGATACTGAGGCTCTAATAATACATATACCACCTTCAGTAATGAACGCCCATTAAGATTTTCTGGGGATAGATGGCGAATTGTAGATTTTACCTGAGTGAACATAAATTGTGCTTCTCCTTGATTTATCGTCAGTTTTACCTGACTAATGCGTAATTAAAACTGCCTCTTTAATTTTTGTATCAAAAAAAGTGATGTCCATACACCTTTAAGTATCTATTTGACACAATTTTATATAAACAATTAAACACTTTGTAACAAATTTTAACAAATATAAAATCAATTACTCTTATATCTTAGTAACAAAAATTAAGATAGTATTTTATTGACAAAATAAAGTTTTTATGTATGATTAAAAATCCTCAAGATATTGTCATCTTATCCAACGGCCCCGGAGAAATTACTACATGGGTTTATCCGGTTGTCAAACAACTGAGAATTATTTGCAAAAATACAGTAAGAATTTCGGTTATTTTATCACCCTGTCCCCATAGTACAGGCAAAGAAGCAGAAATTTTAACTAATTATTCTGAGGTAGATCGAGTACAAAAGGCGGAGTATTTTTGGCAGTTTTTATTACTCGGAAAAACCAAAGATAATTGGGATTGGTATCACAAAGGAATTGTTTTGTTTTTAGGCGGGGATCAATTTTATACGGCATTAATTGGTAAGAAATTGGGATATAAAACTTTAATTTATGCAGAATGGGATGCTCGTTGGTATCGTTTTATAGATTGTTTTGCTGTTATGAAATCAGATATTATTAATAGTATTCCCAAGGTGTATCAACATAAGTTTACTGTGGTTGGAGATTTGATGGCAGATGTCCATGATGTTACATCCCTTAACAAGGGGAGTAGGGGGGATCTAATTGGTTTGTTACCTGGCTCGAAAACTGCTAAGTTAATGCAAGGTATTCCTTTGTGTTTAGCGATCGCAGAACAGATACAAAAATCTAAACCTGAAGTTAAGTTCGTAATACCTGTTGCTCCCACTTTAGATACAGAAACTTTAGCTAAATTTGCTAATCCAGAATTTAATCCTCTTGTCAATACTTTTGGGGGAATTACTGGTAATTTAATTAAGGAAAATAATACAGAATATTTAATAACTAATGGAGGAGTAAAAATAGAATTAATTACGGAATTTCCCTGTTATGAAAGATTAGTTGAATGCAGTCTTTGTTTAACGACAGTGGGAGCAAATACAGCCCAATTATGTTCACTAGCTATACCCATGATTGTATTATTACCAACTCAACAATTAGATGCCATGCGATCGTGGGACGGTATTCCCGGAATTTTAGCTAATTTACCCGGAGTAGGAACTAATTTTGCTAAGTTAATTAACTGGTTAATGTCGAGAAAAAAACGGCTATTTGCTTGGCCTAATATTTGGGCAAAAGCTGAAATTATTCCTGAATTAGTAGGAGAATTACAACCAAAAAAAATAGCTAATCTGGTAATTAGCTTATTAAAAAATCCTGAAAAATTAGAAGAAATGAAAATAAATTTAGGTAACGTCAGGGGAGAATCTGGAGCAGCAGAAAAAATTGTAAATATAGTAAGTAAACTATGAAATAGGTGGGCAAATGTTTGATAATGAATATAACTTATGTCTTTACATCTTGACAAAATACTTTTTGCGATCTAGAATCGTATAGCATAGCAAAATAATACTCAACCCTAAACAGTATTTTTGGTTTAACTCCTCGATTTATGAGTTATCGATAAACTTAGATAAATCCGGTATGTTCTCAACACTAAGATCGGTCTAGAGTGGTTCACCAAATCTTATCCTTTGTAAATATATAGACAAAGAGTATCTTAGGGGTGCTATAGATTTGTGTGCAAAGTCAAGAATTTTTCAGTTAAAGTTAAGTATTTTCCCTTTTCAATATTAGTGGCGATCAAAAGATTTCGTCTCAATAAATAGGAAATAATATTAACTTTATAATCCCATCAAACATTTTTCTATATCTATTCAATAGAGAGAAAATTATGAGTACCAATTTAGAAGACTCTACATCTCAAAATATTGCCGATCTAAATTTTAATAATGAATTGTTGGATAATTATAATTTACTCGGAGAAAGTTTAACTTATTGGAATAGTATCACTATTACCAATGATTTTGCAGAAAATTATTTGAATTTAGATCAAAACTTTAATCTAATAACTAATATCAAGACCAATTTATTTGAAGATAATAATAAGCAAAGCAATAATAACAATAAATCTAAGATTAGTAACTTAAATCAGCCTATCTTACTTGCTAATCTTGTGCCAAATTTTGGTTTAGCAGAAATAGAAAAAATAGTTACAGGTGTCGATGGAGCCTTAAGTGAGCTTGAAGATGCTTTTAATGGTAAATTATTTGGGGATAATCCATTTTTACAAGATTTAATAGGCGATGCCCTTGAAGGAAATGCCGCCTCAGAATTAATTAAAGAATTAAGAGCAACAATTCAAGATTCCTTAAGTTCTTTAAATTCACCTAGTGCTAGTGATATTGCCAGCAAAGTTCAAGGCGCAATTAATAACTCATTAGGACAATATGGTGTTATTTCTACAGTAACTTCTAGTGAAGAAAATGGTGGAATTGCCTTTAATATTAATCTTAAAACTATTGATGCCCAATTTACTAAAGATATTAATGTTAGTACGGACTTAGGTTTATCTTCTTTAGGATTAGAATTAAATGGAGGAGTTAAATTAGGCTTTGATTTTGCTTTTGATTTAGGTTTTGGGTTAGATAAAAATAATAATTTTTTCTTAGATAAAGAAGGACAAGAATTAAAAATAGGACTAGATATTTATGACTTAAATGCTAGTGGTAAATTAGCATTTTTAAATCTAGCAGCTACAGATAATCATACTAATAATAATCCCACATTTAGCAGCGATTTTACTATTGATCTCAAAAATAATAACGATATTGATGTAGGTTTTAATGCCTTAGTTGATGTCGATTTGAATTTAAGTTTAGAAGCTTCATCTTATTTACCAAAATTTGAAACTGACTTTAAATATAACTGGAATTTAGGCTCAAATAATAAAAGTTCCCCTGTATTAGAATTTAATAACGTACAGATGGAACTTGGTTCGTATTTTCAAGAATTTGTCGAACCAATCGCCTCTCAAGTAAAAGAAATTACCGACTTTTTTAAGCCTGTTACGGATTTTTTCAACACATCTTTGCCAGTTATAGATGAATTTGGACTAGATTATAGTTTATTAGACATAGTTTCATCTTTAGGCACAGCAGATACTAAAGACTTTTTTAAGGCCATTAAAACCATTAATGATATTACTAATGTTTTAGATACTATTGGTAATTTAGGTGGTAAATTTATCGACTTAGGTAGTTTTAAACTCAACGATTTTAATTCTCCTGATTTTAATGATATTACAACAATTAATATTAATGATGTTACTGGTGAACTCAAAACCAGAGCCGATACTTCAGCATTTAATGTAATAGATGGAGCGGGCTTTGATTTTCCGATTTTAAACGATCCTCTTAGTGCTTTTCGCTTATTATTAGGTGATAGTAGCGTTAGTTTATTTACTTACGAATTACCCGGTTTGAGCGCATCTTTTTCAGGGGATATTATTCGTTTTCCGTTACCAGTTCCTTTCCCTGTAACCGTAGGTTTAACTGGCGCAATTTCCTTTGGTATTCCTAATTTAACCATTGGTTATGATGCTTCTGGTTTAGTTAAATTTGCCCAAACTGATGGAGAAGCTAGTGATATTTTTGACGGCTTTTATTTACAAGATAGTGATATTTTAAATTTAAGTTTGCGGTTAGCTTTAGATGCTCAAGCAGGGATTCCTGTTATCGCAACCGTAGGCGTAGAAGCCTATATTCAAGGATTAGTTGGTTTAAGTTTCTTTGACCCTAACGACGATGGTAAAATTAGATTTCAAGAAATAGAAGAAAACTTTAATCAAGGCATAGAATATCTCTTTGATGCTCATGGTAAAATACAAGTTGGGGCGGATATATTTTTCTCCACATTTCTAACAGGAAAAACCACAATTCTTGGCTTAGGGCCATTAGATATTCCGGGCTTATCCTTTGCCTATAGCCCCCCAAGGCCATCTTTAGATGAAACTCCTAGACTAGGAGACTTAAATAATAGTACCTTAAAGTTGAATGTAGGAGGTTCAGCCGGCGATCGCACCGTCAACCGAGATATTGCTAATGAAGTCTTTATCCTCTCAGGAAACTCCGCTTCTGTAATGGTTACAGGGCCAATCGGTGGACGCACTGAAATTTTCACCAATAAAAATATTAATAAAATTATTGCCGATAGTTACACCAATAACGATGTTTTAGATGCAACTAACCTAACCATCGCCGTTAGTTTTGCGGGAGGTGTCGGCAACGATTTATTAAAAGGTGGCTCAGAAGCCGATTTACTCAAAGGCAATGAGGGTAATGATACTCTATTCGGTAACGGAGGCAATGACACCCTGACAGGAGAAGATGGCGATGACGTTTTAGACGGTGGTGACGGCAACGATAAACTTGATGGCGGTTTCGGCAATGACCAATTACAAGGAGGTGCAGGTAACGATACCCTTAAAGGTGGTTTAAGCAATGATACTTTAAGGGGAGGTAATGACCAAGATAGCCTAGAAGGTAACATTGGCGATGATTCTCTCTATGGCGATAGTGGCAATGATACCCTCAAAGCTGGGGAAGGTAATGATTCGGTTTATGGTGGCGATAATGACGATGTGCTTACAGGTGATGACGGTTACGACAGCTTGTATGGTGAAGGAGGTAACGATAATTTAGCGGGTGGGAATAACGAAGATACCCTTTTTGGTGGAGTGGGTAATGATACCCTGTCAGGGGATTTAGGTAACGATAATCTTTTTGGGGGCGAAAATAATGACCTAATTAAAGGTGGTATTGGCAATGATAGCCTTTATGGGGAAACTGGTAACGATACCCTGATGGGAGAATCCGGTAATGATATTCTTTCTGGTGGGGAAAACGACGATCGCCTTGAGGGTGGTGATGGATACGACAACCTTTATGGTGACGCTGGTAATGACCAATTATTAGGCGGTAATAATGATGATACCCTCTATGGTGGAGAAAACGACGATCGCCTCGAAGGTAATTTAGGTCAAGACTTTTTATCCGGTGATGGTGGCAATGATACCTTAATCGGTGGTGACAGTGGCAATACTAACGATGATGATACCCTCATTGGCGGTACGGGTGATGATAACTTGCAGGGTGCAGGGGGCAACGATAAGTTATATGGTGGTTATGATAACGATATTTTAGACGGTGGTGCAGGTGTTGATACCCTTTATGGCGATACTGGTAACGATACCCTCAGAGGTGGTACAGAAAATGACAGTTTAGAAGGTGGAATTGGAGATGACAGTCTTTTAGGGGAAGCAGGAAATGACACCCTCAAAGGTGGCGAATTAAACGATGTTTTAGACGGTGGTACGGGAAATGATACCCTTTTAGGGGAAGATGGTGACGATACAGTAAGAGGTGGGGATAATAACGATACCCTTGAAGGTAATGCGGGAAATGACAGTTTAGAAGGCAATAACGGCGACGATACCTTAATCGGTGGTACAGAAAATGATACCCTCGCTGGTGGCTTAGGTGCAGATAGATTATTTGGTAATGATGGTGATGATTTACTCAAAGGATTTGACCAACGCCCTTCTACTCCTACAGGTGATTCTGATGATTATCTTGATGGTGGAGCGGGAAATGATGAAATACATGGGGGCGATCGCCATGATACTCTAATAGGTGGTGATGGTAACGATACCCTCGTGGGCGATGATTCTGACGATCCTTTAGCCAATAAAGCCAAACAAGGTAATGACTCCCTTGAAGGTGGTGCAGGTAATGATAGTCTTTTTGGTGGTTTAGGTAATGATATTCTCAAATCTGGTGGAGGATTCGATCGCCTAATTGGTGGTATTGGTAATGATACACTATATGGCTATTCATTTTTAGATCATCCAGATCGTACTAAAAACGATGGTGTAGTTTATTATTTAGCCCCCGGTGCGGGTACGGATACGGTTTATAATTTTTATGCTGGGGATAAGGATCATGGTAGCGATGTTATTTTCCTTACAGGGGGTTTAAGTTTCAACTTTATTGATATTGTTACCGAATTAGATAGCGACGGTAATCCTTTTACTAAAATTATTGACTTAGATACCCAACAGGTTTTAGCCGAATTTATCGGTGTTGGAGAAGGAGTTATTAATCGCTCCAATGTTGATGAAGAAAACGTAGCCCCAGATAAACTGGAATTTGAAAGTAAAAAGCCGATTTATGCTCGAAAAGAAACCATTAGCATTGTTGATGGCCAAGTGAGGGATGCAAACGGTGCAAATGACATTGAAAAAATTGATTTTTGGTTACACAAACCCGATGGTACGTGGGAAAACCGCAAAGATGTAGGAATTATTGGTATTGATAAGGGTAATATCACATGGGGTGACTACGATAAAGATGGGGATTTAGATATTCTGGTGACGGGAAATAGCGTTGCTGAAAATGCTGAGAATAAATTTGATAATAATTTCGATCCCGTACCCACTACTAAACTATATCGTAACGATCGCAATGCGGGTTTTGTTGAGGTTTTAGATTTAGCTAATGTTAAAGATGCCTTTGATAGTACGGAAATTATTGGCAGACAGTTAAGCGTTTTAGAACAAAGTACCATTGGTTGGCGTGATTTCAACGGTGATAAAAAATTAGATATTCTGGTAACGGGATTTGATAAAACATCCAATGCTACAGTTGCGGAAATTTATTTACAGAATAATAAAGGTAATTTTAATTTACCAATTCAAGTACAACTAAATGCACCCATAAGCCAAGAAGTAGTCTGGAATGATTTTGATAACGATGGTAAAGTTGACCTGAGTATTGGTACTATAGTTTATCAAAACTGGAATAATAACACTAAAATATTTACTAAAATTGACTATTCCCGTAGCAGTAATTTAGTAGATTTGGACACATTAGGCGGTAATTATAGCCAATCCTACGCCATTAATAGTCAAGGTAAAGTAGTTGGTTATTCCTATACTGACGATATTAACTTTATTTCCCATGCTACCCTATGGCAAAACAATAATATCAGGGATTTGGGAACATTAGGAGGTAATTTTAGCCAAGCTAACGATCTTAATAATTCCGGTCAAATTGTTGGTTATGCCAGTGATATTAGTAATAATACTCATGGTTTCTTCTGGGAAAATAATGTAATTACCGATCTAGGCACATTAGGCGGTAATTTTAGCTCTGCCAATGTAATTAATAATAAAGGTCAAGTAATCGGTCAATCTTCAGATATTAATGGCAATACCCATGCTTTCTTCTGGAAAAATGGGGTTATGACCGATATTGGTACGTTAGGCGGTACTTATAGCCAACCTTACGCCCTGAATGAGAAAAGTCAAGTAGTCGGTTATGCCTATATTGATAGCAGTATTTACCATGCTTTTTTATGGAAAAATGGCACAATTAGCGACTTAGGTACATTAGGCGGTACTTATAGCTATGCTTCCGATATTAATAATAAAGGTCAAATAGTCGGTTTAGCCCAAAATACTGATGGCGACTATCATCCCTTCCTCTACACAACCAGTATGGTTGATTTGGGCGGATTAGAAGGTTATGTTAAGGCAACGGGTAATCCGAAAATTAACGAAAAAGGGCAAGTTATTGGCAATTTATATGGTGAGGATTTTACCAGCCTTCATGGTTTCTTTTTCAGCGATCGCAATAATAACGGAATTTCCGATCCCGGTGAAACCATCGATCTTGGTAACATCCAACTAGAAGGTAATCAATGGGTATTCGTCAACGAAATTAATAGTAAAGGGCAAGTTGTTGGTTATTATCAAAATGACAATTTTGAAAATCGGGCTTTTTTGTGGCAAAACGGTTTAATTATTGATTTGAATAGCTTAATTTCCCCCAGTGAAGGTATTTTAACTAATGCGATCGATATTAACGATTCCGGAGAAATTACTAGTAGTATCTTTAAAGATGGCACACATCACGCCTATAAACTTAGTTTAGGAGATATTCTCAGAGTTGATTCTAGTCGCTGGAGCGATTACGATGACGATGGCGATTTAGATTTATTACAAACGGGTTTTGATAATAACGCTTTACCCTTTACTAAAGTATTCCGCAACCAAAATGGTTCGTTAATAGATACCAAAGCTACCCTACAAGGCATTTTCGATGGTACAGCCATTTGGGGAGATTACGATAATGACGGTAAAAGCGATGATATTATCATTTCTGGTAAATATATCGAACCTGCCGAAGATAATAATAACGCCTATAACGACCTACAAAAAGCCCAAGCAATCACTAAACTATATCGCTATAACGAAGCAGATAAAACTTTTAGCGAAATTTCCCTGAAGGTTTGGGCAGATAAAAATAAAAACGGCAAAGTTAATAAGGGAGAAACCAGCGAATTACCCGGAATTAGTCAAGGAAATGTACTCTGGCGTGATTTTGATGGCGATGAGGACTTAGATCTAGTTCTCGCAGGTTTTAGCAATCAATTACGGCGCACTGCCGAAGGAAAACAAGTACCCATTCCCATCACTAAGTTATATCAATATGATGCCGATAAAAAAGTATATATTGACGTACAAGCCGGATTTAGCGGTGTAGCTCAAGGCTCGATTCAATGGGGTGACTATGATAATGATGAAGATTTAGATTTATTAGTTACTGGTGAAGATATTTTTGGCAATCCTACCAGTACAGTTTACCGTAATGACTCTACTGCTGACGAAATTAAATTTAATAATCCCATCTTTACAGTTAATGAAAATGACAGTCGTTGGGCAACTTTTGACTATGAATTTTGGTCTGGATCGTTAACACCGGGGGTTTACGAACTTAAAGGTATCGCTTACGATCATCCGAGGGGAGGTATTGAACTTGTACCGGGTTATGGTGAAGTTGGCGATTCTTTGTTAATTGGTACTCCTGTCGAAAATATTTTTGTTTTAGGTAATAAAGACGAGGATTTTTATACCTCTGCAACCATCAGAGATTTCAACCCTAATCTCGATAAAATTCAACTTCACGGTACAGAAGAAAGTATTTTTGCTCTCTATGATGATGGCGTAAATACTTTTATTTGGTTATATTCTGGGGCAATTTTTGCCGTTGAAGGAGTTTTAGCCTCACAACTAAAAGTTAGTAATTTCTTCACCCAAGGTAATGTTATCTTTGCTAATCCCAGACAGGATGATAGTCAAACCGTTGATTTTATTATTACCAATAAAGGTACACCTAATAATGATAATTTCCAAGCTAGTGACGCAACCTTAGTTACCCTTGAAGGTAGCACTTTTGGCGCTTTAGCAGGAGGTGACGGTAACGATACCCTACAAGGAAGTCAAAATGCTAACGATACCGTTGGAGGTGCAGTTGTTGGTTATCTCGATGGTGGTGCGGGAAATGATAGCCTCAAAGGTAGTAACATTGACGATTTTGTTGATACTCTTTTAGGTTGGGAAGGAAATGACACCCTTAACGGTTTAATTGGGCAAAATCTCCTCGTTGGTGGTGATGGTAATGATTCCCTGTTAGGTAATGCCTATGCGGATACCCTTGAAGGTGGGCAAGGAAATGATACCCTTAAAGCAGGAAATGCGATCGATACTGCGATTTATAGTAACGATCCTGCCGGTGTTATAGTTAATCTCAATACTGGTGTGGCTACTGATGGTTATAACACCACAGATAGTTTAGATTCAGTCGAAAATATCATCGGTTCGCAATATAACGATTCCCTGATAGGTAATGATTTAAGTAATCTACTTTCAGGATTAGCGGGTAATGATACCATCATAGGAAATAATGGTAACGATCGCCTTGAAGGTGGTAATTCTAACGACTTACTCAACGGTGGTAAAGGTTTTGATACCCTTGTCGGTGGTGGTGGTGCGGATACCCTCATTGGTGGTGCGGGTAACGATATATATATTTTACAAACCGATTGGTTATCTTTAGAGCAAGCTTTTGTTGCTTTAGGGGGCAATTCTAAAATTCAAGGCTCGATAGATACTCCTAATGGCAAAGTAACTTGGCAAACCTTTCAACTTTGGGCCGATCCCACCCGTTGGAATGGGGTAGTACAATCTCAAAGATACCAAGAATTAGGCTTTGAAGTCGATGTAACCCCCTTGCCCCCCTTAGCAAGTCCGATCCCCCCTTCGCCCCCCTTAGAAAGGGGGGTTGGGGGGATCAGGTTGCGTCAATCTATCGGTGGTACGCAAATCCAAGAACAAGGTTTTGAAAGCGATACTTTGATTCTCTACAGCAGCGCCATTTTAGAAAATATCGGTTTACAACCGGGTAAAATGGGCTTTTTCCAAGATGGAGCGGATTTAATTATTGATACGAATTTAGATGGTGTTGCTAATATAAAAGATGACATTTCTATCCTAGACTTTTTCAAATTAGATAAAAAAGGTAATCCTACCCAAGCCGAAGGTGCAGGTAGTATTAATACCATTCAACAAGCAGGATTAAAGGCAACTTATTACAGTGATAATAATTTTAATCTTCCTAGTTTAACTCGCATCGATGGCAGTGTGGATTTTAATTGGGGTTTCGATGCGCCGAATGTGGCAGTTACCATTAAAGATTATTTTTCGGCTATTTGGGAAGGAGATATTCGATTAGAAACCGCAGAAAAAGGTAATTATAACTTTAGGATTCTTACTGATGCTGACTCAACAATTAATCTATTTCTTGATGGTAAAAAGTTAATAAATAGTTCAGTTAATCCGGGAGAATTTGTTTTTGATAATCAAATTTTAGATGAAAAACAACCAATTCGTCTCGAATATATCGAAGGTTTAGCAGATGCGAAGATTCAACTTTTCTGGCAAAAAGACGGAACAACTACTTGGGAAATTATCCCACAAACTAAATTTATTGCTCCTGATTTTCTTACTTCGGTTGACATTTTAAAACAAAATAGCGAACTTAATGCTGTCTTAAAAGAAACCTATCCTTTTACTGATGATACTAAAACTAGCGATTGGCATAGTCAAGCTAGTTGGGGCGATTATGATAATGATGGGGATTTAGATTTTATTGTGGTTGGTGAAGATGATTATGGAAATGGAATTACTAATCTTTATCGCAATAATAACGGTAAAAATTTCACCGCAATTCCTTTATCTTTACCCGGAATAGATAGAATTGATAAGGCAGTTTGGGGAGATTACGATAGCGATGGCGATTTAGATTTATTGGTTTCAGGTAACAGAAACATTCTCAAAGGTAGCCAACTGGGATTGCAATATGTAGTTAAAGTTTATGCTAACCAAGGTAATGGAAATTTTGCTTCAATCCCCCCAACCCCCCTTAGTAAGGGGGGCGAAGGGGGGATTATCTCAAATGTACCAATTAAAGCTGATTGGGCTGACTTTAATAATAATGGTAAATTAGATATTATTACCTTAAGTAAAACTGGGGTTAAGCTTTATTATGGCGATGGTAATAATTTTAATACTACAACTCCTCAATCTGTAGATACTGTAGTTAAAGGTGGCTCTTTTGCGATCGGTGATTTGAATAATGATAGTTATCAAGATTTAGTTTTTGTAACTAACCAAAGTTCTCAAGTTAAAAGTATCAATGATGAGCTTTTAGTGAGTCCTGAAAATCCTCAACGTTTAGGAAGTTATTATTTAGATTACGACTTAAAAACTAATTTTTTCCCAAATTTAACTTTAGAAGATATTGGTCAAGAATTTGAAATTAATCTAAGTTCTAATGATTTTGATACCTATTTACAAGTTATTGATTCAGAGGGTAACGTAGTCGTTTTTGATGATGACCAAGGTATGGGTTTAAATTCTCAATTAAGAGTTCAATATAAAGATGGTTTAAAAATCAGGGTCACAAGTTATGCCACTTCTGGTGAAAGAAGAACAGGAGATTTTCAGCTTGAAGTTAAACTTATTGAAAGCACTGTTGAGGTTTTTAGTAATAATAACGGTCAAGGATTTACTAAAACAGATTTACATTTAGAAGGCTCTGATGCTGTTAGTTTGGGTGACTATAATTTAGATGGTCAACTAGATATTTTATTAACCGGAGAACAAACCACCAGAATTTATGAAAATCAAGGCGATTTTAACTTTACGGAGGCTAAAGGTTCGGTTAAAAAAGGTACTTTAGAAAATACAGATGCAGTCAATCCCACTCGTAATTATCCCACTTTTACTTATTACAAAGATGACTATAATTTAACTAGCCTATTTAATAATCCCCAAGATGGTCAAGTATTTGAAATTAGTCTCACTTCAGGAACTTTTGATACTTATCTCCAATTAATTAATAATAGTACAGGTGAAGTTATTACCTATGATGATGATAGTGGTGAAGGTTTAAATTCTTTAATTAAATTTACCTATGATGCTGATATTACCTATACTGTCAGAGTTACCAGTTATGGCTCTTCAATTTTTGGCGATTATGAGTTAGCTATTGGTGGTTCGGGAATTAATGGCTTGCTCAATAGTTCAGCAAGTTGGGGTGATTATGATAATGATGGTGACTTGGATGTAGCAGTTACAGGGTTAGGTGCTGACGGTTTAGTCAGTCAAATTTATCTCAATCCGCAAACTGAAATTAGCACCAAAGGAAGAACATTTCAAGAGCAACCCACCTATTTACCCGGAGTCGAAAACGGTACATTAACATGGGGAGATTACGATAATGATGGGGATTTAGATTTAGTGATTACGGGTACATCTGGTAATGATGGCTTACCTTTAGTGCAAGTATATCAAAATAATGCGGTGGAAAATGGCAAAGAAGCCAATGAAGCACCGGGTAAACCCACGAAAATAAAATCTGTTGGTGACAAGAAACAACAAGCAGTTAAATTAATTTGGAATGAGCCAAAAGACAATCAAGAATTATTAACCTATAATCTGCGTTTGGGTACAACTTCTGGTGGTGATGATGTTTTCGCACCGATGGCCGAAAATAATGGCGATGCCAAGGGCACGCTGCGCGCACGTAACGTTTCTCAAATGGGCAATGTAGGTCATAATACAAGTTGGACGAGTAGCACCCTAGAGCGTGGAGTTACTTATTATGCTAGTGTACAAGCCATTGATAATAATTTTACCGGCTCTGGTTTTTCCACAGAAATTAAATTTACTACTAATCCATTTACAGCTACAGAATTTAACCCTGGAAGTCGAGGTTTAGGTGCAATAAATTGGATAGATACCAACCGAGATGGACAACTTGACTTAAATCACGGTAATTTAGTTATTAATTTAGACAATTTAACCGTTAAAAGAATTGTTCCACAAACTGCTTTTAATAATATTCAACTGGCTCAACTGAAAAAGCAAGGTTTTACGATTAATGGTATTAGTGAAGGGGACTTTTTAGGTTTTTCTATTAGTAGTGCGGGAGATATTAATAATGATGGTTATGATGACATTATTATCGGCGCTCCTAATGCTAATAATAACGGTTTAGATAATGTCGGTCAAAGTTATATTATCTTTGGTAAATCTTCTGGTTTCCCCACTAATTTTGATTTATCTACTCTCAATGGCAATAATGGTTTTATCGTTAATGGTATTACTGCTGGCGACGTTTTAGGTGTTTCTGTTAGCAGTGCAGGAGATATTAATAATGATGGTTACGATGATATTATTATCGGTGCTTCTGGAGTTAATAGTAGTACGGGTCAAACTTATGTTATCTTTGGTAAATCTTCTGGGTTTAGTGCGAGCTTTGATGTGTCTAACCTCGATGGTACTAATGGTTTTAGAATTAATGGCATTAGTGTAGGTGATAATTTAGGTTTTAATGTTAGTAGTGCTGGAGATATAAATAATGATGGCTATGATGACATTATTATTGGAGCTTATGAAGCGAATAGTAGTCAAGGTCAAACTTATGTAGTCTTTGGTAAAGCTTCGGGATTTAATCCTGATTTATACTTATTTACCCTCGATGAAAGTAACGGCTTTACCATTTATGGTATTAATGCTGATGATGGTTTGGGTTATAGTGTAGCGAGTGTGGGCGATATAAATAATGATGGCTATGATGACATTATTATAGGTGCTGTGGGTGCAAATAGTAGTCAAGGTGCAAGTTATGTAGTCTTTGGTAAAGCTTCAGGATTTGGTAGTAGTTTAGACTTATCTACCCTCAACGGCAATAATGGCTTTACCATTAATGGTATCAGTGGTTTGAGCAATTTAGGTTATCATGTCAGCAGTGCTGGAGATGTGAATAATGACGGCTATGACGATATTATTATCGGTGCTTATGATGTTAATAATATTACAGGTCAAAATTATGTAATCTTTGGCAAAGCTTCGGGATTTGATGCAACTTTAGATTTATCTAATCTTGATGGCAAAAACGGCTTTACTATTAATGGTATTAGTGGACAACCTACATTTTTTGATCGCAATTTTAGTAAGGCTGGAGATGTGAATAATGATGGCTATGATGACATTATTATTGGCTCTTTTAATGGTAATAATAAGGCAGGTCAAAGTTACATTATTTTTGGTAAAGCTAAATTTGCAGCTAGTTTAGATTTATCTAATATTAATGGTAAAAATGGCTTTATTATTAATGGAATTAACTCCAATGATTTCTCAGGAATTTCTGTTAGTGATGGGGGGGATATTAACCAAGATGGTTTTGATGATACTATTATTAATGCTTTAGTTGTTAATAATTTTACAGGTCAAACTTATGTGGTATTCGGCACAGGAATTACCACAGATTCTGCTTCTTGGGGTGACTTGGATAATGATGGGGATTTAGATTTATTATTAGTTGGTGAAGATTCTCAGCAAAATTCCTTTACAAAAATCTATCGCAATGTTAACGGAAAATTCCAAGAAGTTAAAAATAATTTACCAAGTTTAAGTAATAGTTCTAGTGATTGGGGTGATTTTAATAATGACGGTTTAGTTGATATTATTCTCACAGGAAAAACCTCTGACGCTACAGCGATTACCAAAATTTATCAAAACAATGGTAAAGATAAATTTATCGAAAAATTTGAGCTTACAGGTGTTAGTAATGGTGCGGTAAGTTGGGGTGATTTTAACAACGATGGTTTCCTAGATATTTTACTAACAGGAAAAACTAATACAGGTAAAAGTATTACCAAAGTTTATCAAAATAAAGGCGATAATACCTTTACTGAAAAAGCGAATCTTTTAGGCATAAATAATAGTTCGGCAACATGGGGCGATTATAATAATGATGGTTTACTTGATATTTTAATAACAGGAAAAACCGATAAAGTTAAGGAAATTACTAAAGTTTATCAAAATGAGGGCAAAGGAAATTTTGTCAGCAAATTTGACCTAACAGGTATTAGTAATGGTGAGGCAATTTGGGGAGATTACGATAATGATGGTTTCCTCGATATAGCTATTGCTGGAAGTAATAATAAAGGGAAAAGTACCATCCAAATTTATCATGGTAACGAAGGAAACAATGGTTCATTTAAACTTTTTGTTGACCAAATTCCTACAGAAAATATTAAATATGACAGTCTGATTCAGGGAGATTACGATAATGACGGCGACTTAGATTTATTGTTAGCTTCATCTAAAACTGGTGAGACTCAACTTTATGAAAATCAGGCTTATAACTTAAATACTGCACCCACCGCACCCACACTTTTAGAGCCAATTATTTCAGGAAATAATGTTACTTTAAAATGGACAAGAGGTACAGACGAACAAACTAATGCTAAAGGTTTAACCTATAATTTAAAAATAGGCACAAAACCCGGTGAATCTGATATTTTCTCTGCCCCTGTTACTAAAGATGGCGAGTTACTTTTACCAGAAATAGGTAACGTTAATCATAATCTTGAATGGACAATTAATAATCTAAAAAATGGCACTTATTATTGGAGCGTGCAATCGGTAGATGCTGGTTTATTAACTTCTGATTTTGCCAGTGAAGGTACTTTTGATATTCAACCTTTAATTAACTTTAGTCAAGCAAATATCTCGGTTACTGAAGGAGATAGTGGATTTGTTAATGTTAAGTTTATCGTTGAACTATCCGCAGCTAATACTAAGCAAGTTAAAGTTAGTTATAATACCATTTCTAATACTGCTACAGGTGGGAAAGATTATGAAGAAATTGCCGGTATATTAATCTTTAAACCGGGGGAAACTAGCAAAGAAATTACTGTTAAAGTTTTAGGAGATTATTTACCGGAAAATAAAGAAAACTTTACTATTAATTTATCTAATCCTGTTAACGGTATCCTTAATAATACTTCAGCGAAAGTAATAATTAATAGCGAAGCTAATGACGGTGTAATTATTCAGCCAGATATTAGTTTAAGTAATTCAACAGCACCTGTTAAGGCTAATTGGGGTAAAGAAATTACTATTTCTTGGAATGTGAAAAATCTTGGTAATGGTATTCTTGCGGATAATTGGACTCACAATATTTATTTATCTGACGATAAAAAACTAAATGCTAATGATTTATTATTAAGTTCTGATGGCACGAATTTAATTAATCCTTTAGACATAGGCAATACCCAAAACTTTAGCCAAAAATTTATTATTCCTAATAATATCACAGGGAAAAAATACATCTTAATAGTAGCAGATAAAAATAATGCTATTCCTGAAGAAAAAGAAAACAATAATATTATCTCAAAGGAAATTAATATTACTAAGGGAAAATTATATGGCAATAACAAAAATAACAAAATCAATGGTACTAAAAACAATGATTTAATCTTTGGTAATGGTGGCAATGATACCCTTAATGGTAATGATGGTAATGATACAATTTCAGGAGGTTTAGGTAACGATTCTATAAATGGTGGTAAGGGTAAAGACATGATTTTTGAGTCTGGCAATGTTAACTTTACCCTAACAAATACCCAACTTCAAGGATTAGGAAAAAATACTTTAAACAGTGTTGAAGAAGCTTATCTTATTGGTGGCAAAGGAAAAAATATTCTTAATGCTTCTAAATTTACCCTTGGCGATGTAATTCTTAATGGCGGTAATGGTAAAGATAAGTTATTAGGTGGCTCAGAAAGTGATGTTTTAGCAGGTGAATTAGGCGATGATACCCTCATTGGTACAGGGAAAAATAAAGGAAAAAATGAAGTTGATATTTTAACTGGGGGTGAGGGAAATGATTTATTTGTTCTAGCTAATAAACAAACAGTTTTTTATAATGATGGTGTTAAAACTAATGCTGGCAAAAAAGATTATGCTGTAATTCAAGACTTTATAAAATCTGAAGATAAAATACAACTTGAAGGAAAAGCTAATAATTATTTAATTGGTACTTCTCCCCTCAGTGGAATTTCTGGACAAGCTATTTATCTTGATACTAACAATAATCAAATCTTAAATCCTAAAGATGAATTAATTGCTGTAATTGAAGGATTAAAAGGACTAGATTTAACTTCTAATTATTTTAAGTATTATTAATTTTTTTAAAAATAGCTAATATGGTAATTAACTTATTAGAAAATACTGAAAAATTAGAAAAAATGAAGATAAATTTACGTAACGTCAGGGATGAATCTGGAGCAGCAGAAAAAATTGTAAATATAATAGAAAAACTATTATAATTGTAGGGTGGGTATTGTCCACATTATAATATATTTAGCAGTTATCGAATTATGCAAGCATTTGAAGTAATGGGTACAGTCGATAAAAATGGTCAATTATTATTAGATGAAGCTATTAAAATAAATAAACCTAGCCGAGTTAAAGTAATTTTACTGTTATCAAATGAGATAGAATCCGATCCTGATGATACCTCTGTTGAAGAAATTAAAGCTAGTTTAAAACGTGCTTTACAGGATGCAAAAGAAGGAAAAATTATTCCCTTAGAAGAAATGTGGGAAGGAATTGATGCCGAATAATAATTTTGTGGTTAAGATTAATTTAACTATTGAATATAAGCGAAATTTAAAAGATTTAGCCAAAAAATATCATAATATTCGTTCTGATACTCAACCTATTATTACAGAATTACAAAAGGGAAAATTCTTAGGTGATAGATTGTCTGGTTTTGGTATCGATGTTTATGTTTATAAACTGAGAGTTAAGAATAGTAATATCAAAAAAGGGAAAAGTGCTGGTTACAGATTAATTTATTTACTTGAGTCTGAAACCAGTATTTTATTATTAACAATTTACAGTAAATCTGAACAAGAAGATATTACAGCTAATGAAATAAAATCCATTGTGAATGACTTTTATAAATAGGTAATTATCGTATTTTTTATAAGCGTTTAGGTGATTATTCTCTACAAAAATTGCAATTAGACGCAAGGCCATCCTAGGATAATATCCCCGTAATTTTAGCTAATTTACCAATAATTGGCAATAATTTTGGTAACTTAATTAACTGATTAATGTCTAGAAAAAAAAGAAAGATTATTTGCTTGGTCTAATATTTGGGAAAAAGCTAAAATTGTTCCCGAATTAGTAGGGGAATTACAACCAGATGAAATAGCAAAAATGATAATTAACTTATTAGAAAATCCAGAAAAATTAAAATTAAATAAAAACAAATTTACGAAGAGTCAGAGGAGAATCTGGAGCAGCTCTAAAAATCGCAAATATTATTAAAAAAATAATAGATTAAAATTATTGATTCGGATTGTAAATTATAATCATCTAATTCAGATTATGAAAAGTTTTAATATATCATACAACTTATTTTTACCGAAAAGTCGGCGTAAAGCCCCTGTCTTCAGACATGGGGATATAAGCC
>CAYPSO010000023.1:0-49929 GCA_964413275.1 uncultured bacterium
CTTTAAATGCTAGTTTAGCTTTACAGGTTGGCGAAGTTGTACCCATTGGTAATCACCTTAAAGGTATTACTAAAGCTAAGGAAATTATTAACAGTGGTAAAGCTTGGGATAAATTACAAGAATTGGTTAAGTTTTTGTAAAAAATATGCTCACTCTTATTTGAACTAAAAAAACAGCCGTAGTAAACGAGTTAATCTAGGATGCTCGACGGGAGAGTGAGCGGCGTTTTTGGCACTTCGATTTAGTATATACACACTCATTTCATCGCTACTTTAAAGAATGCTATCTCTCAAATTTTTGATAGAGTTATCTTTTGAAGAAGATTCAATTCTGATAATGGAGGAAGCAGCTCTTCTAATATCATTATTATAGCTTTCTAGGTTAGACTTATGGTTTTCGTAGCTTTTCATGTTAGTTTCCATGTTCTTGTATTTTGACTTCTATCTAAAGCTGATGAGTAATCCCTGTTCAAATTAATTCGATATATTTTTTAAAATTAACACATTAGCTAATGTATCAGCTAGATGTTTAAGAATTAAACAATTAAATTTATTGAATCGATTTACTTTGTTACTTGTTGCTACCACAACTCCTAATACTTTTTCTGTTTCGTTTTCTAGCATAATTGGAATTGAAGCAAAAGAACAATAAGTTGTTTCATCATAGCTACGTTTTAGGTTTTGCGGTGGTGACATTAGACTAGCAGTATTTGGTTCTAAAGCATTTCCTGTTATTTTCGCATTACCATCAATAAAAGCTTTTCCCACGTGTCCTTAAAAAAACTTTCAATGGCGAGATTATTATCAAAAAAAAGCAAAAATGCTCCGAAAGTCAACTGAATTATTATTAGAGAAATGAGTAGTCCTAAATATAATAATGTACTACTGTGTTCAAGTTCATTTTTGTAGCCAACTACTACGGCAATTAGAAATGGGACTAGAAAATAGGTTATTGAATTTGAAGCAACTTTTATATTTTTTAATCCTTTAATTTCTTGTTTAGCTACTCGTTCTATATTTTTCATATTGATATAGGCGTAAAAGAGTCATATAGCGTTTTCAAAAAATACATGAAAACGCTATATTACGATTGGTGTAAAGTAATAACCTTTTTTTATCTCTTGCTTACATAGTTAAAGATTGAGGCTCGGTTTCAATTAATTTCGCCAAATCTTGTAAGAAAGATGCAGCATCAGCACCATAGATAATACGATGATCGCAAGTAATATTGACCGCCATTTGACGTTTAACACCCATCAATCCATGCTCAGTAGCAACTACTTGAGGACGAGAAGCACCGATCGCCAAAATAGAACCTTGTCCGGGTGGTAAGATAGCATCGAAACGATCTACGCCAAACATTCCTAAATTAGAAACAGTAAAAGTGCCAGTGCTATATTCATCAGGTTGTAATTGCTTGGCTCTAGCCTTATCTACCAAACCTTTCCAATGGCGAGACAGGGAATAAATATCCATTTGATCTGCATTTGGTAAAACAGGAGTAATTAAACCCCCATCAGGCATAGCTACAGCGAGGGCAATATTAATGGATTGATTATATTTAATACCTGCATCGGTATAAGTTGCATAGAGTATAGGATGTTTTTGCAGAGTATTAGCAATAGCCTTTGCTAGTAAAGCCGTCATTGTCACGCCCTTAGACTTGATTTTTTTATAGAGAGCATCCAAGGCATCTGTCGTAATGGTGTAACCCACATGGAAAGTAGGCACTTGCAAACTAGCATTCATATTTTTGACTACTGCTTGTTGGAAAGTAGTTAGAGGTACAGTTTCACCAATAGCAACTGTAGGAGTTGGCGCAGGAGCAACAGGTGCAGTGGGAGTAAATACGGGAGTAGGGGCAGTTGCTACAGATGTGGGAACTTTGCCTACCGCTTTTTCCACATCTTCAGCAACAATACGGCCATAAGGACCACTGCCTTTAATGTTTTTTACATCAATTTTTAACTCCTTCGCTAACTTACGAGCGCGGGGAGAAATAACTGTTCTACCATTACCATTACTAGTAGCTGTAGCAGTAGCTACAGGAGCAGGTGCAGTTTCAATTGCTTTAGGGGCAACACTTTTACCATTTCCTAAATTAGCTGCTTGTTTTTTTGCTTCTTCAATTTCTGCCTCGGTTTCAGCAATTAAACCAATAGTTGTTTCAACAGGTACAACTTCTCCTACTTCTCCTAAAGTAACAGCTAAATAACCTTCATAAAAGGCTTCTACATCCATATCAGCTTTATCTGATTCTACTATAAGAACAGTTTCACCCTTTTCTACTTTATCCCCCGGTGTTTTATTCCAAGAGACTATTTTACCTTCGGTCATAGTAGAACTAAGTCTGGGCATAAAAATCTCGTAAATCATGGAAATTAGTTCCTAAATAATAAATTAATTACAAAAATTACAAACTTACATTATAACGTCTAGGTTTGAGGTTATTCGATCTAGTTTTAAGGCTTAGGGTACTTAAATCATAATCTTTTATAATTTAAAGATAAAAATATATTTATAAAATGATGGCTAAAAAATATTTATATGCTTTACTAATTAGTTTGACAATAGTTGTAGTAATTGTTACCAAAGTTGTAAGTTTTTCTCAAAACATCTGTAATTACAATGCAGAAGCATATCAAGGTTTAGAATTAACAAAATTATCTCAGGAATTAACAAATACAGGATTAATTGGCAGAATTCATGGAGCAGTCAGCCAATCTAAAATGTTTGTTTTGTCTGTACGTGAGCCAGATAATTTTTTTAATCATCGTGAATTTTCTTTAGTATCTAACAATCAAACAACTCTCGATACCTTAAACCAAGTTAATCGTCATAGTGAGGTATGTATTCAAGGTAGCTTCATTGCTAATCCAAGTCCACAAAAACATATTGCAGTAAATTCAATTCAAGTTTTAGAATCTTGGCCACAACCGAAAGGTTTTGCTCCTTATGAAAGACAAATAGCTCTTCCCACTGAATTACAACAGCAAACCACTTTGATTGGTAAAATTCATGCCATCGGTGAAAAAGGGCAAGTGTTAGTAGTGGAATATAAAGATGGAGTAATTCCGATTTTTGTAAAGGCAACAGAATACACTCAAGATTTATATCGTGGAGATATTGTTAAACTTGCTTATAAAATTCAAGAATATCCGCAACAGCCAACCCATTTACAATTAGATACTACAGTAGCAAAACCTTTAGAAGTTATAGATGCGATCGCATCTTGGCATAATCAAGAAAAAACTCTAATGGGTAATCTAGTAAAATTTCCCCAAAGTCCTCAATTAAAATTTGATGTTTATGCTTTAGAAGTTGATAATCACGGAATCAAAAGTTACTTTACGTTAGTAAACTTTACAAATATGGATGAATTTGAGAATATTCGCCAGAAGTTAGCTAAAATTTGGTCAGAAAATACAGCAACAGCAAAAGCTGGTAGAAATATGCTGATTAATCCCCAGGTAAAAATTCAAGCTACCGGTTTAATTAATATTGTATCTCCCGAACAAGCCAATCCACAAATATTACTTGATAATGCAGAACAAGTTCAACAACTTATCAATAGATAAACCAAGTTAGGTCATTTCCAAAAAAAGCTATACCACATTTTATAATGGTAGTGGACTGTTTCAGTTAAAAGTGTGCATTAGTAGGCAATGCCCACCAAATCATAAAGATAATCAAAATTCTATTGCCTCATTTTAGCTGAAACAATCCAGTAGGGTGTCGTTAGCGATAGCGTAACGCACCTTTACTGAAGTCTGGGATATTTATTCCAAGAAACCACATTAGTAGTTATAAACTTTAATTAAGTAGTTGGACTAAATTAATTATATAAAACTTGAGTGGTGGGCAATGCTTACAACAATATCTAAATAATAGTTTCAGCTTTTCAGTAAGCATTGCTCACCCTACTATTAATTTTGTCTAGGTACTTATCAATTATGGAGCAAAAATAATTTATAAGCAGGATTATTGCTTTCATCCCAATAGCGATAACCTAAAGTATCCAGAAAAGCTTGCCATTGCTCCATTTCATCTGGTGGTACTTGAATACCAACTACAATACGCCCATAATCTGCCCCATTATTACGATAGTGAAAAACGCTGATATTCCAATCAGGGCTCATGGAATTAACAAATTTCATTAATGCCCCCGGACGTTCGGGAAACTCAAAACGATAGAATAGTTCGTGATGGGCTAGATGAGATCGCCCTCCTACCATGTGACGTAAATGTAGCTTAGTCAACTCATCATCAGTTAAATCAAGGGTTTTAAAACCACAGTTTTCCCAAGATTGAACAATGTTGAGCGCATCTGCTCGGTTAGAAATTTGCACTCCGATAAAAATATGTGCCTCTGTATCGTCAGCAATACGATAACTAAATTCAGTTAAGTTGCGTTGCCCTAAACATTCACAAAAACTGCGTAAACTACCAGCTTTTTCGGGAATTGTCACCGCAAAAATGGCCTCTCGACGTTCCCCTAATTCGGCTCTTTCGGCTACAAAACGAAGGCGATCAAAATTCATATTAGCACCGCAAGCAACAGCAACTAAAGTTTGTCCCTCAAGTTGTTCCCTTTCCACATAAGCTTTTGCTCCTGCGATGGCCAAAGCACCAGCAGGTTCTAAAATTGAGCGAGTATCCTCAAATACATCCTTAATTGCCGCACAGGTATCATCGGTACTTACTAAAATAACCTCATCTACATATTCCTGACAAAGACGAAAGGTTTCTTCTCCTACCTCTCTTACTGCCACCCCATCGGCAAATAAACCCACCTGCGACAAACGTATGCGATGCCCTGCATTTAAGGATTGATACATAGCATTAGCATCTATAGGTTCAACTCCAATAATTTTGATTTCTGGGCGTAAACGCTTAATATAAGCAGCAATTCCTGAAATTAAGCCACCACCACCAATAGCCACAAAAATAGCATGGATTGGTTGTTGATACTGGCGCATAATCTCCATACCAATTGTACCCTGTCCGGCAATCACAAAAGGATCGTCAAAGGGATGAATAAAAGTTAAACCCTTTTCTGCTTCTAATTGACGAGCGTAACCATAGGCATCATCGTAAGTATCTCCATATAAAACCACATCTCCGCCCCTTGCTCTTACCGCATCTACTTTTACTTGTGGCGTAGTTACAGGCATAACAATAATAGCTTTTGTACCCAAGTGACTAGCACCAAGAGCGACACCCTGAGCATGATTACCAGCCGATGCAGCGATTACCCCTTGTTTCAACAAATCCGGCGGAAGTTGCACCATTTTGTTATAAGCACCCCGCAGTTTAAAAGAGAAAACTGATTGCATATCTTCGCGTTTTAAGAGCAATTTATTATTGAGTCTGGCTGATAAATTAGGTGCAATTTCTAAGGGTGTTTCTTGGGCAACATCATAAACGCGGGCAGTGAGGATTTGTACTAAATAGTCGCATAACATGGGCTTAATTTAGAATTTAGGCAATTAAGGGAGATTAACACATTTTATCTTAATGTGAGCCTTATCTTTTTTAGAGTAATTTGATAATCAAAAATACTATTATGGCTAGCTTACCAAGCCCTTCGGGCTGAAGTAATGAGTAATAAGTAATAAGTAATGAGTGAAAGCCCGAAGTTTGGTCTAAAGCCTCCTCATTCATGAGGAAAAAGCTAAAAATATAATTCAATAATTGAATCCTCTGACTTCAGGCAGAGGTATTACTCATTACTCATTACTCACTACTCATTACTCGTGAAATCCCATGAAGCCTCTCGCTACCCGCGAAGAAGTTGCAGATTTGGTCACATATTTGTTGAGTGAGCGGGCGAGCTTTATAACCGGGAGCGTCCATTCTATCGACGGTGGGTACACCGCTCAGTAATGTAATGTAATCGCATCACAACTAGATCATCGGAAACGATATAATGCTTCGCTAAAATTATATGCAGAATCCACAAATAATTGATGAATGGGCTGAGTTGTTGAGTGAAAAGTTAGGGAAATCTGTCGAAGAAATTAAAAAAAAGGGATTGTCGGCTTATGATTTTTCACCTTCAAAAAAAGTTCAAATAACATACTCAGATAAGTCTGTATGCTCTTTTAATTCTGCTTTTGCCGTAATAGATAAAAAGAAGCGGAAAGTTGCTGTTTTCACAGAGCATTGTGGTTATCATGAATTTTATACAATGGGGGCAATAGTCAGAAATATAATTTTTCCTTATATTGAAATCAGGTAATCTTAGGATTAACTTACAGCAGTCTAAAAAATACACAATTAATTTTTAAAGTTTATTGAATAAATTTAGCACCATCAGGCATAATTGCCCCAGTTAAATCTGCACCTCGTAAATCTGCCCCAGTGAGATTTGCTCCACTCAAATTAGTATCTCGCAATTGAGCATTTCTTAAATCAGCACCCCGTAAATTTACCCCTGTAAGATTAGCTCTGCTTAAATTAGCATCTTGTAAATGAGCATTGTTTAAATCAGCATTTTGCAAACTGGTATCCTGTAAATAAGTAGAATTTAAGTAAGCAAATTCTAAATTAGCATTGTCTAAATTAGCTCCACTCAAATTAGCATTATCTAAAAAGGCATTAGCTAAATAGCTATTACCTAAATTAGCATCCTGCAAAGATGTGCCTTTTAAATTTGCTTCTTCTAAATTAGCATTTCTTAAATCAGCACCCCGTAAACTACTACCCTGTAAGTTAGCTTGTTTAAAATCAGCGTCAAGTAAATTTGCACCCTGAAAATTTGTTCCTTCTAAATTAGCTTGGGCAAAATTAGCCTTTTGAGGATAAGCACCTTGAAAATTTGCACCCTGTAACTTAGCACCTTGAAAATTAGTTAATCTAAGTATTGCTCCTTCTAACCTGACACCTTGCAAGTCAGCATAGGATAAATCACTCAGATGAAGCACCGCTCCTTGTAAATCTGCTCCCCTTAATTCTAGCCCCTGTAAATCACAATTCTCACATTGTCTAGTAACTAAAAGGCGATCGATTAAATCATAATTAGATTCTATTCCATCAATATTAAAAACCATTTCAGGAGGAGGAGGTGTAGGATTAGGAGTTAAAATATTACCAATAGCCGCAGCAAAACTGAGGGTAAATAATCCTATTAATGGGGGTAAAATTTTAAGGGGAATGCGATGGATAATTTGGCCTATGTAAGAATGATTAGATACCACTGAAATGGCTTTTAAAGCTTGTAAAGCAACCGCAGCATTAGCAAAACGATTTTTGATTTGAGGAGCAACCATTTTCTTAAGCCAATCGATAAAACGCTTATTAACAATGGATTTTAAGCTGTCGAGTTTGAAATTATAGGTTTCGTCTATTAATTGACCAATATCTTCAGATTTTATTCCAGTTAACAAACAAATTAAAGTTGCGCCTAAACTATATAAATCAGAAGCAGGGGTAAGGGGATGTTTTAAAATTTGTTCGGGAGGCATAAAACCCAAAGTACCCTTAGCTACACTACTAACTTCTCTACTATAACTTTGATGGGCAAAACCAAAATCCACCAAATAAACTTTAATAACCCCGGTGCGATCGACTAAAATATTCTCAGGCTTAATGTCTCCATGGAAAATTGGCGGAGTTTGATCTTGTAAATATACTAATATTTCTAAAACCCCGATCACAATTTCTTTAATTTCTTCAGGGGTAAAATGTCGGCGTTGAGCCAAAGAAAGAGCTGGTTTATATTCCTGTACTAAACAAAAACCATTAGGGGTTTCAAAATCAGCTAAATAACGAGGAATAAGGGGATGATAAAGTTTTTGTAAAAGTTCAATCTCTCGCTGATGGGCTTCATATCCTTTCCAACTTGTACCTAATTCAGCAAATTGAAAATGCTTAATAATCACAGGGACATCATGTTGAATATCTCTAGCAAGATAAGTAGTGCGGCCACCTGCGGGATTTCTACCTAATTCTTTATCAATCTTATAACCTTGGGGACTAAAATCTAGATTACTCATTATAGTATTAAGGGCTAGGGGTTAGGGCTTAGAGAAGATGTAAATAATCTTTTTATCTTGAGAATCTTTATAGTGTTGGTGATGATTTTGTTCATCTTGAGAATCCTTTCATCTTGGTTATAATTTTGCCACAATTTTTCTGAATCGGTAACTGTTCAGATACTTTTCTTGACATTGAGAATAAATTATTTTTTTTGAATTGAGAACTGCTATGAACAGTGTTATAATTCTTTATCCCTTGACTAAAAAATTTAAGGGAAAGTCTTATTAATTGTATTAAAGATTTTTTGGTCAATATTTTATGTCTAATCTTCACGGTAGTTGGATTATTACACCTGAAAATAGTTATTTTTTTATTTGGGGTGAAACTTGGCGAACTATTACAGACAGAAAATTTGTTGAGGATACAATTAATTTGCATCCCTTTAGTATGCAGCAAGAAGAATTACAAACTTTTTTAGAAGAACATCAGCTAATATCTGATTTATCTAATGAGCAATGGCAACAAGAAATTATTACTCTGCCTAGTAGCACTAAAAAAACTAAAGGAAAGTCTCTCGCTCCAATTATTAGTAATAATTTAGAATCATCAAAATCTTTAAAATTGGCAAATTGGCAAGTATCAGGATTTAGGTTATCACCTAAAAAAGCAATTGAATTATTAGAATCATTACCTCTTAATGCAGTAGAAATTAGAGATAATTATGTGGGAGCAGATTTGCATTTCTGGACTCATATTTATCGATGGAGTTTAGATTTATTAGTAAGAGATAAGTTTTTACCAAGTACATCTCATCTAAAAGAAAATCAAGCTCAAAGTTGTTGGCAACCTTTATTAGATAGTAGTATAGATCAGACTCGTCTAGCTAAATTTACTCGCTTAATTCCCGATGCTTGCCGTGCTTATAATATTGATAGTAATCAGTTTTATGAACCTCAAAAAGTATTATTACAAGGACTCAATATTATTGTAGATACAAAAATAAGAACATTTTTAAATATTAATAATATTTCCTTGAAAAAAACATTTCTACAACCTTGGTTATCTTCTCTCACCAAAACCAATAAAATTTATCAAGATGAGCCTATAAATATTAACCGTTTAGAAACAGCATTATTAAATTGGACATTACCAATTCAAGATTATTTAGTTAGTGCAAATAATCTTAATTTAGGCAACAATCAATATAGAGTTTGTTTATCCTTAATACCTCCAAGTCAAGGAGAAGTTAATTGGGGTTATCTTGATTGGAAATTACATTATTTTTTACAGTCATTAGACGATCATAATTTCCTGATAGATGCAGAAACTATTTGGGAAAATCCTGTTGAGCAAATTGTAATTCAAGAAAGAATCATCGACCAACCTCAAGAGACTTTTTTAAAGGGATTAGGTTTAGCTTCTCGTTTATATCAACCCATAGCAGAAAGTCTGCAACAATCTCAACCTATTCAATGTAAACTCAACTCCATTCAAGTATATGAATTTATTCGTTCTCAGGCTTGGCAACTACAAGATAATGGATTAGGAGTTATCTTGCCTCCGGGTTTAGCTTCAGGTACAGGAGAACAACGTTTAGGTGTTAAAATTGTTGCGGAAGTTAAACAAAAGAAAAATCAACGTTTAACCCTTAAAAGTTTACTCAATTATAAATTAGAAATAGCCATAGGCGAACAAACAATTTCCCAAGCAGAATTTGAAAAATTACTAGAACAAAAATCTCCCATAGTACAGGTAAATGGACAGTGGATTGCACTACAACCTACTGATGTAAAAGCAGCACAATCTGTGTTTACTCATTCTAATGAAAATATTAATTTATCTGTTGAAGATGCTTTACATTTTAGTACCGGAGATACTAAAACAATTGCCAGATTACCAGTTGTTAATTTTGAAGCTTCTGGTATTTTACAGGAATTAATTAATAATTTAACTAATAATCAAAATTTAAAATTGTTACCGACTCCTCAAGATTTTCAAGGTAAATTACGTCCTTATCAAATTAAAGGTTTTAGTTGGTTGAGTTTTCTTGAGCAATGGGGTTTAGGTGCTTGTCTGGCTGATGATATGGGTTTAGGAAAGACTATTCAACTAATAGCATTTATTTTAAAATTAAAAGCTGAAAAAGCCTTAGAAAATCCAATTTTATTAGTTTGCCCGACTTCTGTTTTAGGAAATTGGGAAAAAGAAGTTAAAAAATTTGCCCCTAGTATTTCAACAGTAATTCATCATGGAGATAAGCGACAAAAATCACAGGATTTTAGTAAAACTGTCCAGAAAAAAAATTTAGTAATTACTAGCTATGCTCTGGTTTATCGAGATTTAAAAACCTTAGAAAAAATTCCATGGCAAGGAGTAGTATTAGACGAAGCTCAAAATATTAAAAATCCGACAGCAAAACAATCTCAAGCAGTGCGTGCTTTACCAGCAGATTTTAGAATAGCTTTAACAGGTACTCCTGTAGAAAATCGCCTTTCAGAATTATGGTCAATTTTAGATTTTTTAAATCCCGGATTCTTAGGAAATCGGCAATTTTTTCAGCGTCGTTTTGCCATTCCTATCGAAAAATATGGCGATGGAGAATCATTACAAACTTTGCGATCTTTAGTCCAACCTTTTATTTTACGCCGCCTAAAAACTGATAAAAATATTATTCAAGATTTACCTGAAAAACAGGAGATGAATGTATTTTGTGGTTTGTCTTCTGAACAAGCAGAATTATATCAACAATTAGTAGATACTTCTTTAGCAGAAATTGAAGAAACAGAAGGAATAACTAGACGAGGAAAAATTCTTACTCTTCTGCTTAGATTAAAACAGTTATGCAACCATCCTGATTTAATTCAAAAACAAAAATCTAACCAAAATTTTGCTAGTAGATCTGGTAAACTTTTACGTTTAGAAGAGATGTTAGAAGAAATAGTTACAGCAGGAGATAGAGCTTTAATATTTACTCAATTTGCCGAGTGGGGAAAACTTTTACAACCCTATTTAGAGAAAAAGATAGGGGTTTCTATCTTGTTTTTATATGGTGCAACTCGTCGAGAACAAAGAGAAGAAATGGTTGATAGATTTCAAAACGATCCTAATGGGCCACCTATTTTTATCCTATCCTTAAAAGCAGGGGGCACTGGTCTAAATTTAACCCGTGCTAATCATGTTTTTCATGTTGATCGTTGGTGGAATCCTGCGGTGGAAAATCAAGCCACAGACAGAGCTTTTCGTATAGGCCAAAAACGTAATGTACAAGTACATAAATTTGTTTGTACTGGTACTTTAGAAGAACGAATTAATGACATGATCGAAAGTAAAAAACAACTAGCAGAACAAACAGTTGATGCAGGAGAAAATTGGTTAACGGAATTAGATACAGACCAACTTCGTAATTTATTACTGTTAGATAGAGAAGCAATTATTGATGAAAGTTAAAATAGTTATTTGTGATTTGTTAACCGCTAACCGCTAAAAGCTAATTGCTAAAAATTATTATTTCATGACTATGATGCGTTAAACGCATGATTTAATTGTTATTAATATTAAAAAGTAAATGTTGTTACAGAAATTAACGTGACCTAGTTGAGATACTAACTCGAAGTTAAATCATTAAATTACCAACAACATGAATAGCTTAACTAATTTAATTGTTCCTGCTTTATTTGGCTTAATGACTGGAGTTGGTCATGGGATTGTTTCTCACAATGCGGGATTACCTATGTCTTTAACTGACCAAATTTTACAAGTCATGCCAGTTGAAAATTCTGTTTTTAATTAAATTATTAAATTTTTATAAAAAGTATCTATATATACAAAAATTCGTGAGAAAATATAAGGGTAAAACATCTGTGAGGATTTACTCTTATGCGAACTCATACATCTACTCAAAACCAAACATCTTCTTTAGATAATATTTTAGCGGCATCTTTAGCAGCTTTCTCCATGTTTATTGTTGGTTATACTGCAACTTCCGTTTATTTGAGTCAATCTCCCGCTCAAAATCAAGTTATTGAATCTGGTGTAGTGGCTCATCAGGCTTCTATGTGGAGTACCCTTGGTCAAGCAGATTAATAATTGAGGTATTTTTTGAAAAAACTGTTTAAAATATTACTGCTAATTAATCAAGTAGAAATAGAAAACTAGGATAATTTAACTGGTTTTCTTCTATTCAATTAAAACTGAATTGCTAGGTGATGTTTCAATTACTATAATTACTATTTTGAAATTATTAAACTAAATTATTATTTTAAAATGATAAAAAATTTTATTTTGTTGTTAACAACCGTTATTACTACAACAAATATTTTTTTTCTGTTGCTAAAGCAGAACAAATAACAGAAAAGGAAGCTTTTGAAGCAACAGGAAATACACAGTTAACTCAAGGTCAACTAAAAAAAATCATTCCTAATACTACCATGCACGGGCAAAATCATAAAGTAGGTTTATGGTTTAAAGCTTATTTTGCTGAAGATGGGACAATTATGTCTATTAATAGTGCAGGAACTATGGGAAAAGGAGTTTATAATTTAACAGATAATAATCAACTTTGTGTGAATTGGGATAACGTAAATTTACCTAGTGCTTGTGTAGATATTTTTAATAATGGCGATTTGTATTATGAATATAATAATAGCGGTAATTTATATGTAACTTTTTGGCTAGAAGAAGGTAATACAATTGATAATTAATTAGGGTTTGCTGAACTCGTTGACTGGTTGGGGTGAGTAGTCAGTAGTCCTAGGGGTGAGGCCGTTCACCTAGAAACGTTTTATTTATTAACCGTTGCTTGCTATCAACATCAATTAATTTTGAACACTTCATCCCGTCGCCAACAATTAACAAATCTAATTTTTCAACAATTTATTAATCAACCTGAGTTCGGGATAAGCTAAAACCATTATTGTTCCGTTGGCTGTAATCCCTATTACTTCGTAGAATGATTAGCAAAATAGTCTTAACCCGAAATGACGTTATAAAAATAATTCAAGATGCTTTTTCAAGTTTTTTAATATATTCTCGAAGTAATGTATTAATTTCAGCTTGATGATAACTTTCATTACTTTTGTACCAAGCAACAATATCCTTATCAAGATATAAAGTAAGGGGTTGTTTTTGATGATTAGACTCAAAACCACGATGAACAATAGATGTTTTTAACATTTCGGGTGTTATCTCTGGACAATCAGAAAAATCAATATCTTCATCTTGAAGAGAGTCTAATTTTTCCCAGTCAGTCATCGGATTTATCTTCAGTTAAATAAGAATTATCATTAAGTTTATCTGAACTTGAAACAATAGGCACTCTCAAATCAATTAAAAATACTATTTGATTTTTTTTAATAGTAATATTAGTAACATTAACCATACTTTTATCTGGTAATAATTCTTTGCCTTTAATTTGTGGATTTTGAAAATTACTATACCCTGCTTCTTCTAACCAATCTTTAATGTTACGCCAGTTTTCTACTTTTTCATCACATTTATCTATTAAATTTTTGACATATCTGTAAATACTTGAACATAAATCTGTTTTAACACCTTGAGGATTTTTATTTAGTTTCTCCGCAATTTCTACTGGACTATGACCTGCTAATAAACCTCGTAAATGTAACTTTTCTATGGGGGTTAAATGTCTGCCCTTTGCTGATGCTAAATCTGTATATAAACTCTCTAAATCCCATGATTCTTCAACTTCTTTAAATTCTTCATTAATAGATATTGTCATCTTTTTTATTTCCTAATAAAATTCCTTATCTATATAAGGTAACAATTTATATATTCTTAATTTACCATAAAGTACAAAGCAAAAAATTGTTCTATGACAAAACAAAATTGGTTTTTACAAAAATTAGAGACATCCCAAACTTTTAGATTTAGTCTTGAAATTGTGATTGCTCTTGTCTTGTTTTCTTGGCTACCCTTAGTTTTTCAGATAGTGGCTGGACTTATTCTTAGTGTAGTTTTTGAGATGGTTTTTGCCAAAATTCTCATCAATAATTTGAAAAATAAATTTTCAGGTGAGGTATTATCACAAATTTTAAATAATACAAAAAGAGGTAATTAATTATGGCTTGGCATATACCCGTAGCTCTCACAGTCAAAGGTGCAGTAGCGATCGGACATTGGTTAGCCGCACACGGAACAGGTGCTATGGCGGCTAAAGCAGGGACAGTGATAGCGAAAAGTGTTGCTATACAAGGGATTGCCGCTACTGCCACATCGGTTGGTACAATCGCAATAGCTTCATCAATCATTGTCGGAAATATTATCTGGGGTAAGGAGGCATTAAAATATGCGGAAAATACATTAGAAGCGATGGGTAGGGGTGATACCCAAACAATGATAACTGAACTTGCTAAGTTAGCTTTGAAATTAGATATACGCTTTCATATGTTACCAGATGCTTTTGAAAATTTACTGACTCAAGAACTTGATTATTCTTCACAAGATGCTTATCAAATAGGGGAATATATCAAAACTTTTGAAAAAGAAATCAAGAAACAAATGGACTCAAAACGGAAATAATTTTTAATCAAAGCGAGAGTCTTGTAGGGTGGGCAATGCCCACCTCAATTATAATTTGCCCACAAAAAGCCAGTATATGAATAAAATATGCGATCGGATTTACAAGCATTAGAAATTACGATAGGAGAGTTAAAAAGATTAACTACCTTTAATTTAAAGGAAATAGCATTCAAAGGAAAAAAACAAATTAAAGAACAACAAAATATTTCAAGTTTAATATTTTCCTTAAGTGTGTGGTTTAGCAGAATAATCGGAGTTATACTGCTTATGTTGGGATTAGCATATTTTATAGATGCAATGTGGATGATTTGGAGAGGTGAAAGTACGGGATTAACCGTTGACTATAACATAGATGATATTGATTATGTGCCTATCTTGTGTGCGGTCATTCTTAGTTTATTATGGTCAAGTGCGGGTATTTATATTCTTTCTCTTGTGAAAAATTCTGTCAAAATATTGATGGAGAAATACCTGAAGACAAATTTTTTACCATTCATTGATGAAGTTAATAAACACAATCAAATTATCTTCAATATCAATATTTTAGATCAATTAGAAGCAGTAGGAAATCCCGTTAAATTAAATGAAAGACAAAAAGTAATAGAAGCATTAAAAATTAATCGAGAAAATATAGTTCGTGCCTTACAAACAGAACGAATTTTAAAAGAAAATCCCCAATTTCAACCAGAACAATTTAACATTGATTTAAGCGGATTAAGAGCATTAGAAGCAACCGAAAAAGCCACAGAATACGGTAGATTTTTAGACGAAGCCTTACAAATTGGTGTTAGCGTACAAACTGAAATGAGAAAACTAGAAAATAAACGTTTAGGCTTGTAGTAGGCAATGTGAGTGGCATTATTATCATTATAGGGCTAAAGCCCATACTACGACTTTTTAATCATTCCATCCTTAGTTTAGGCTATCGTTGATTATCATCTGAATTATATGATCGATCGCTCTTTAAAAGATGAAGCTACGGGAATTGTTTCCCCATGTTTAAGATAACTTTCCTTGACTCCTTGCCAAGCAACTTCTAATTCATCTATTGCAATATAGGGAGTGTCACCAAAAGCAGAAACATTAGGCATTTCTACAAAATAAGCCACCCAATCGCCTTCATCATCTTGAAAAAGGGTAATGGTAAAACCATTAAAATCATGTTTTTTTGTTTGTGACATCTTACTTTTCCTCCGATTCTAAATTGAGAAACTGTTTTACTTGATAGGCTTTTGCTTTACCATTTTTAGTGGGTTGAATAGATAAACGTGCTTTTTTGGTGGAATACCAAATGCGATGACTTCCTGTCTGATGATCAAAAATCCAATCATATAAACTTAATAAGGTTTCAAATTCATCAAAACTTAAGCCTTTAGGATTATTTTTTGCTTTGTCTAATAATTTTTGCTTTCTACTCATAAATAATACTAAATTTGTCGGGTGAGCAAAAAGCCGACCTTAATTATAAATTAAGCACTAAAATATTTAGCAACAGGATGATAGGCAATAATTGCGGTGGTTGATTGTTCAGGATATATTTGTTCAGACTCATCCATAAACATCTTAATCCTTGAGCACCCTAATAACTCTAACTGTTTATATTGGTCTTGAATATTTGGGCAAGCAGGATAACCAAAACTATAACGAGAGCCTTGATAACGCTGTTGTAATACATCCCGCAGATTGTCTGGCTCAAGCTCCCCAAAACCTAATTCTCGACGAATCCTCGCATGAGTCCATTCTGCCAAGGCTTCGGCGGTTTGCACAGCCATACCATGAAAATAAAGGTAATCAGTATATTCATCATTCTTAAATAGCTTTTGAGCGTATTCTGTGGCAATTTCCCCGACAGTTACGGCTTGCATCGGAAAAACGTCAATAATACCCGAATCTATGGGGGAAAAAAAGTCAGCAATACATAGCCTACGCCCCGATTTTTGCCGAGGAAACTCGAAAGTAGCCACAATTTCCTTATTTTCTGGGTTATCTGGGTTATATAGGTGCAGTGAATTACCTTCAGACTGACAAGGAAAATAACCGTAAATTAAAGTAGGTTGAAGTAAATTTTCTGCATGGATGCGATGTTTCCATTCAGTTAAAATGGGTTGCACCTTTTCGCTAATAAATTGGTCATATTCTTCTCGTGAGAGCTCTTTGGGTTTTCTAAACTGCCATTGTCCCACAAACAGAGCTTGTAAATCTAAATATTCCCATACCTCATCTAAATTAAGGGAATCTGACTCTATTAATTTTGTACCCCAAAAAGGAGGAATAGGTCTAGTAATATCTAAACTGACTGCTTCGGAGCGTTTTGTATCTATAATTATTGGCTCATTTTTATCAGCTTGACGAGCTTCTTTAGCTTCAAGTTTTGCTTTTATTTCCTGCGCTTTAGCTTCATTTTCCTCAATTTCATCTAAAAATCCCTGTAAATTATCCCAATTACCCACCGTTTTAGCCGGCATTAATTTATCCATGAAATGCAAATCTGCAAAAGCATCTTTACCATAAATAACCCTACCTTGATAGGTATTTTGGCAATCTTCATAGACAAATTTAGGTGTTAAGGCTGCACCTCCTAAAATAACAGGAACTGTGATACCTTTTTCGTTAAAAGTTTCTAAATTATCCTTCATAAATGCGGTTGATTTAACCAGTAAACCGCTCATGGCGATACAATCTGCCTTATGCTCTTCGTAGGCCGAAATAATATTTTCTACTGGTTGTTTAATCCCTAAATTAACAACTTTATAACCATTATTAGAAAGGATAATATCAACTAAGTTTTTACCAATATCATGGACATCACCTTTAACTGTCGCAATAATCATCGTACCTTTACCACTACCGTCACTGTCAGCTTTATCCATAAATGGCTCTAAAAAGGCAACCGCAGCTTTCATCGTTTGAGCAGATTGCAGCACAAAAGGTAACTGCATTTGTCCGCTACCAAATAATTCCCCTACAACTTTCATCCCATCTAACAGAAAAGTATTAATAATTTCAAGGGGAGGATACTGTTTTAAAGCTTGTTTTAGTGCATCTTCTAAACCCATTCTTTCTCCATCAATAATGTGAGTTTTTAGTTGCTCTTCGATGGGTAAACTAGCCGTATCAACTTTAGTTTTTTTAGTCGTTTTTCCTTCAAATAAAGTAGTAAGTTTACCTAAAGGATCGTAGGTACAAATATCACCGTCAAATTGTCTTCTATCATAAATCAAATCTAAACATATTTGCTGATGATCGGGATCAATTTTTGCTAGGGGTAAAATTTTATTAGGACTAACAATTGCTGCATCTAAACCGACATTCATGGCTTCATGTAAAAAGACTGAATTTAAAACTTGTCTTGCAGCACCATTCAAGCCAAAAGATATATTAGAAACTCCTAAAATAATATGACAACCGGGTAACTCATCCCGCATTTGTTTAATTGAATCAATGGTTGCTTTACCATTATTACGATCTTCCTCAATACCAGTAGAAATTGGCAAAGCTAAAGGATCAAAAAATATTTCATAAGCGGGAATACCATAAGCTATAGCATCGTTATAAGCTCTTTTAGCAATCTCAAATTTTTTCTCGGCGGTACGTCCCATGCCATCTTCATCAATAGTACCAACTACAATTCCCGCACCATATTTTTTAGCAATTTCTAATAATTTAAAAAATCTTTCTTCGCCATCTTCGTAGTTAGTGGAATTGAGAATACATTTACCACCAGCTACCTTTAATCCCGCCTCCATTTTTGTCCATTCAGTGGAATCTAACATTAAAGGAAGGGTGATATTATTAACAAGACGAGAGGCTAATTCATGCATATCTTTTACCCCATCTCGCCCTACGTAATCCACATTTACATCTAAAATATGAGCGCCTTCTTTAACCTGACTTTTAGCAAGGGAAATTAAACCATCCCAATCTTCACTATTTAGTAATTCACGACATTTTTTAGAGCCACTAGCATTTAATCTTTCTCCTACAATTAAGAAAGAATTATCTTGAATATAATTTTGGGTACTATAAATAGAAGCCGCCGCAGGTTCGTAGTTTGGATGACGCTCTTTTGGAGTTAAATCTTGGCTAAGTTCAGCTAATCTTTGAATATGTTCGTAACGAGTACCACAACATCCTCCAATAATTTGCACTCCTAAGTCTTCAATGAAGTGCATTAATGCCATTTTTAGCTCAATTGGTGTTAGTTTATAGTGAGCTTGTCCACCGACATTTTCAGGAAGTCCAGCATTAGGAACACAAGAAACAATGAAGGGCGAATTTTCTGAAAGATATTTAATATGTTCTTTCATTTGCTCTGGGCCTGTGGCGCAATTTAAACCTAAAATATCTATATTATAGGGTTCTAAAATTGTCAGTGCTGCGCCTATTTCTGTACCAACTAACATTGTTCCCATGGTTTCCATTGTCACCGAAACCATGATTGGTAAACGCTCTTTTTTCTCGATAAAAACTTCTTCAATTGCATTTAAAGCAGCTTTTATTTGTAATACATCCTGACAGGTTTCAACTAATAATAAATCTACTCCTCCGTCATATAATCCCTTAACTTGTTCTATATAAGCATTTTTCAGGATATCAAAGTCTATATGTCCTAAAGTGGGTAATTTTGTACCAGGTCCAATACTTCCGGCAACAAAGCGAGGTTTTTCTGGGGTAGAGTATTCTTGGGTGAGTTTTTTGGCTAATTCTGCGGCGGTTTTGTTTAATTCGTAAGCCTTATCTGCTAAATCGTATTCTGCTAAAACGATGGAAGTACCCCCAAAAGTATCGGTTTCAATTACATCTGCACCTGCTTCTAAAAAGCCTCGATGTACCTGAGCTACAGCTTCGGGTTTAGTATGTACTAAATATTCATTGCAACCTTCATATTCCGCACCGCCAAAGTCTTCAGCAGTGAGGTTTTGGGTTTGTAGATTTGTTCCCATCGCACCATCAAATACGAGTACGGGGCGATTTGGACTTTTGAGACGGTTGAGAAATTTACTGTTCATTGCTAGCGACTGCTGATCAACAGGTTGAAGTTTACATTTTTTTTATTATATTGTTTTTAGGTCAAAGAAGTATTTATCTATAGATAAAATAGAAATTTTACTTATACTGTTGTTCTTCAATAACCTCTATTTTAGACAATGATACTTTGTTTGAGAAAAATTACTACGGATTAATAGTTTTTTCCATAAAAATATTTTAATAAATAAAAACCAACCACAAGGAGAAATTAAAGCAAAATTAGTTATTTTCAAAAAAAGCTTAATATCTTTTGAGATTAAAGCAACAAATCCCCAATGAAGCTTGAGATAATTTTTAATAGTTAAAAATGAAGGAATAACCTTTCTATATTTTTCATGAACCAAGGAATAAATTTTTTCCTTAATGGCAATATGAGTTTCAAGTCTTTGACGAAAAGAAAATTTATCATGATAGCTTCCTTTCCACAATTTTCGATAGGCTAGATATTTATTGATAAAAATTGCATCTCCTCTTTGACTAATTCTCACCCAAGAATCAATATCATCATAGGCCAAATCAAATTTAGAATTCCAACCTCCCGATGCGAGAAAAGCCTCTCGACAAAAAGCAATTTGAACTGGAGTACCAAAAGGGACTTGCTCTAACAACATCCCATAATGAATATCTTCTTGAGCTATATAGAAAACTTTTTCAAAACCGACTTTAGCCGAACGACTAATTTCTTTTTCGTTAACATCCACTTCAATGACTTGACAAGAACAGATAACTGCTTGAGTATGTCTTTCGATGGCCTTTTTCATTTCCTCAATACAGTTCAAGGCTAAATAGTCATCATCATCTAACAATTTAATCCACTTGCCTTGAGCGATGTTAACCCCAATATTAACAGAAGCCGCATGACCCATATTTTTCGAGTTACGATGATATACAATTTTATCTCCTAATTGTTGTGCGTATTCAGCCGTACCATCAGAAGAACAATCATCTAATACAATAATTTCGCAGGGAATCGTTTGATTCAAAGCTGAATCAATCGCTTTCTTTAATAAAGATAGACGATTGAAAGTAGTGATGATAATGCTAAATCTAGTCACTGACATTGTTGAAAAATTATATATTCATCAAGCATCTATGATAGTACCTCAAACATCAAAACTGTTTAACATAATCAAAAATAGCTATATTTTTCTGCTTATGAATAATCAATTAAACACGATCAAATCTAGATAGATGAAGGATTATCAAATTTTAACTATAGTTGGTAATTGTAGAATCAGTTAAGCTAGGTGGAATAGTGAACTAAATTTTGGAAATATTCTAAATTGTTAATTACTATATTGAGGGTTCTGAAAATGGGTTCTTTGTCATTCAATTTGTTCTCAAAAACTAAGGATATTAGAGCTCCAATTACTGGAGAGATAACTATTACAGCTAAAAAGCTTTTAGGTTGGATTAGAGTATTTGGCTTAATTGCACTGGATTCAATCATGCTGTGTTTGGCATGGTTTCTTGCCCAGCACCTAGGAACTCCTATTCCTTGGTTTCATCTTATACCTGAAAATAGCGAACAGGTTGGCCTACTTGTACCAATTTTAGTCATTAGTCTTGGTATTTTCATAACTTCAGGATTTTATGGAACTGATGATCGAGTCCGTAGTTTTCCTCGACTAATCAAAGTTATTAGCCAAATTCATCTGATTCTTTTAACTTTAGCCTTTCTTCATCAACCCGGAGTTTGGGTATCCCGTTCCATTTTTTTATTGGCTTGGTTATTTTCCTTAACTTTTGTTGGTACAGAACGTTTTTTAGTGCATCTATTTGTTATTGGTATTCGTAATAAATATAAAGTTCTGCGACAACCCGTGATGCTCATTGGTACTCACGAAGATGTTGAAGATGCTCACAGATTATTACAAAAATCTCAAAAATTTAAAATTTTGGCTACTGCTGATTTGTCAGTATTTGATAACTCAGTGGCTTGTCGTTCACTATTACAAAAAATCAATGAGATGGGAATTGATGAAGTTATTATTTGTTCTTGGCAATCTATTAAAGAACCAATTATTTTGTTTTGGCAATTCAAGTCTGCTGGTGTGAATTTAAGAATCCTTCCTCTGGGTTTTGATATACCTAAACAATGGTCGGAAATTAAAATGGTAGATAAATTAACTACTATCCGTTTTAATTCTGCTCCGATTATTGGGATTGAATTTTGGATAAAAAGACTTTGTGATTTTATTTTTGGTTTATTACTTTTGTTTTTACTAAGTATTCCTTTGCTGATAATCGCATTAGCGATTGTTATTGATTCACCAGGCCCGGTTTTTTTCAAACAGTCTCGTGTGGGCTTAAAAGGACGGCAATTTAAAATATGGAAATTCAGAACAATGGTACAAAATGCTAGTGAATTACAAAAGGAATTTGAAAAACAAAATGAAGTAAAAGGCGGACTACTTTTTAAGCTAAAAGAAGATCCTCGTATTACTAAAGTTGGTAAGTTTCTCCGTCGTTATAGCCTAGATGAATTACCACAGTTATTGAATATTTTACTAGGAGAAATGAGTTTTATCGGGCCACGCCCACTTCCTTTAAGAGATGTGGAAAAGTTTTCTGAAAAACATCATTTTCTTCGCCATGAAATTTTACCCGGTATCACTGGCCTTTGGCAAGTTAGCGGTCGTTCTGATGTGGATTCTGAGCAAGTTTTCAAGCTTGATTTAGCCTATATTAAGCACTGGAGTTTAGCCCTTGATTTTCAGATTTTATTGCAAACTATCAAGGTTATTGTGACTAAAGAAGGAGCGTATTAAAAGAATTTAGAATTTAGAATTTAGAATGCACAATGAAAGCTAATCGCTAACAGCTAATTGCTAATACCTAGGTGCGTAAGTCTTATCTTTGTTTTACCATTGATAATAATGATACCTCTTAGCAAATAACAAACAATGACATCCACCCTTGTTAAATCTTCAACCCTAAACACTCCAACAATTTATACCTTACCTTCTGGTTTAACTATTATCGCCGAACAAATGCCAGTAGAAGCAGTAAATTTGAATATCTGGCTTAATGTGGGTTCAGTTTTAGAAGCCAACGAAATTAATGGCATGGCTCATTTTTTAGAACACATGGTGTTCAAAGGCACAGAAAGACTAGCAAGTGGAGAATTTGAGCGTTTAATTGAAGAGCGAGGCGCAGTTACTAATGCGGCTACATCCCAAGAATACACCCATTACTATATTACTACTGCTCCTAAAGATTTTGCTGAATTAGCACCCCTACAAGTAGATGTAGCTTTGAATCCTACAATTCCCGATTTGGCTTTTGAGCGAGAAAGATTAGTAGTATTAGAAGAAATCAGACGCAGTGAAGATAACCCCCGTCGCCGCACTTTTCATCGGGCTATGGAGACTTGTTTTGAAAGCTTACCTTATCGTCGCCCAGTTTTAGGCCCTGTGGAGGTTATTGAACAACTAAAAGCTCAACAAATGAGGGATTTTCATAATCAATGGTATCAACCAAAAAGAATAACTGCTGCGGTGGTTGGCAATTTACCCGTAGAGCAGTTAATAGAAATTGTAGGAGAAGAAATTAATCAAGTTTATAATCCTGCGCCAATTGACAATACTCAAAGTGTTCCATCTTTTGATGCTGAAGAGCCTTTTAAACAAATAGTTCGCCGAGAATATACTGATTCTAGCTTGCAGCAAGCCAGATTAGTTATGGTTTGGCGTGTACCCGGTATGTTTGATCTATCAGAAACCTATGCTTTAGACATTCTTGCCGTAATTTTAGGACAAGGTAAAGTTTCCCGTTTATTTCGAGATTTAAGGGAAGATAGGGGTTTAGTTTCTCAAATTGGTGTTAGTAATATGACTCAAGGGATACAGGGAGCATTCTATATCTCGGCGGCGTTACCTGGGGAAAATCTTGTGGAGGTAGAAAGTCTTATTAGAGAGCATATTCGTCGTCTTCATCGAGAATTAGTTGACGAAAGCGACCTTGATCGTATTCGTACCCAAGTGGCTAATCGTTTTATTTTTGCTAATGAAAGACCAAGCGATCGCACTAACCTTTATGGTTATTATTACTCACAATTACAAAATTTGGAACTTGCTTTAAATTATCCCCGTCATATTCAATCATTAAAAGTAGAAGATTTACAGGAAGCCGCTAGGCGTTATCTTTCTCCTGATGCTTTCGGTATAGTTACCATAAAACCAGATAATATTAGTTCGTAGTTCGTAATTTTTTTGTGGTTATTGGTAATTTATTATTCACTATTAACTATTCTGTATTCTCTATTTAGGCAATTAGGTCAGTATTTATGAAGATGTTTAATTCTTTTAAAAGTAGTTTGTTTTTTTTGGGTGTAGTTGTTGGTTTAAGTTTTTTACCGGCTCAAAAAGCTAAAAGTCAGCTTCTTCCCCATGTCTGGGCTACTGTAGGCTCTGAAGATGGTGATATTAGTTATGGTGGTGGAGTGAGATTTTTTGGTTTTGGTGTGGAAGTTGGTACGGGAGAAGATGGAGCTACGGGAGGAGATTTGCTCAAATTTATTTCCTTACCAGTGGTTTCGCCCTATGTAGGTGTAGGTTATTATTCTGGAGATGAAAATTTTGCCTATTCTTTTGGCGCTCATTTTGATGTGACGAATGATCTTATTTTAGGTGCTGGTTATCATTCTATTCGTGGTATTAATGGCAAAATTGGTATTAAGTTTTAATTTGTAGAATAGATTATTAGCTATTTAAACCATTATATTTATTTTTCCCTAAATCATGTCTTTAGAACCCATCGCAATTATTGGCATAGGCTCTCGATTCCCCGGCGCAGATAACACCGAAAGTTTTTGGCAACTGATTAAAAATGGTGTTGATGCTATCACCGAAGTACCTAAAGAACGCTGGAATATTGATTTTTATTACGATTGTGATCCTCACAAACCTAATAAAGCCAATACTCGCTGGGGTGGTTTCCTCAAAAATATAGACCAATTCGAGCCACAATTTTTTGGTATCTCGCCGAGGGAAGCAACAGTTATCGACCCCCAACAGAGATTATTATTAGAGGTAAGTTACGAAGCCCTTGAAGATGCCGGACAAATACCTGAAAAACTTACAAGACAACCTGTTGGCGTTTTTATTGGTATCGGTACTCACGATTATTCTATTTTAATGTGGCAAAAACCCGTTAATGAAGGATTAGCTACCACAGGCACAGGCAATTGTATTGCTGCTAATCGCATTTCCTATGTTTTTGATTTTAAAGGGCCAAGTATTGCCGTTGATACGGCTTGCTCCTCATCTCTGGTATCTGTTCATTTGGCTTGTCAAAGTATTTGGAGCGGAGAATCAACTTTAGCCTTAGCTGGTGGCGTAAATGTTCTTTTATTACCCACCCTGACAGTGGGCTTTTCTAAAGGCGGTTTTTTATCTCCTGATGGACGTTGTAAGAGTTTTGACGCTGAGGCTAACGGATATGTGCGTAGTGAAGGTGCGGGAATTGTCATCTTAAAACCCTTGTCTCAAGCACAGGCTGAGGGGGATTCCATTTATGCGGTAATTCGGGGAAGTGCGCTTAATCAGGATGGCTCGACAAATGGCATGGCAGCACCTAATCCCCAAGCGCAGGAGACAGTATTACGTCAAGCTTATCGTCAAGCGAGGATTGAGCCTAGTCAAGTGCAATATATTGAAGCTCACGGAACAGGCACTAAAGTGGGCGATCGCATGGAATTACAAGCTTTAGGGGCTGTAATGGCTGAAAATCGCCCATTAGGGGATTATTGTCTGATTGGTTCGGTAAAAAGCAACATCGGACACGCAGAGACGGCGGCGGGCATTGCCGGATTAATTAAAGTTGCCTTATGTCTGCATCATCAACAAATTCCCCCCAGTCTCCATTGTCAGCAACCTAACCCTAGTGTAGATTGGGATAAATTAAAATTGCGGGTACAACAAAATTTAACCCCTTGGTATAAGGGCGAAAATCCAGCAATTGCAGGTATTAATTCCTTTGGTTTTGGTGGTACAAATGCTCATTTAGTTTTGCAAGAAGTACCTCAATTATTAACAAATAAAAATAAAAAAAATGCAGATTACCCTTTACAGATTTTAACCTTATCTGCTAAAAGTGAAAATGCTTTAAAAGAATTGGTACAACGCTATCAAAACTTTTTATTATCTCATCCAGAAATTAATTTAACAGATTTTTGCTATACCCTTAATAATAAAAGACAAAAATTTAATCATCGTTTAGCTTTAGTTGCTGATATTTTATCTGATTTACATCAGCAATTAGAATTATTTATTAACGAAAAAGAAAATCATAATTATCATAAAGTAACTAATAATAAAACACCTCAAATTGTATTTTTATTTACAGGTCAAGGTTCGCAATATGTGAACATGGTTAAACAACTTTATCAAACAGAACCAACTTTTCGTAAAACATTAAATCGCTGTTTTAAAATCTTAAAACCTTATTTGTCAGAATCAATTTCTAAAATAATTTTTCCTAGCAAGAAAAAAGAAAAATATGCAACAGATAAAATAAACGAAACAGCATATACTCAAACTGCTTTATTTGCTATTGAATATAGTTTGGCTAAACTATGGATGTCTTGGGGGATAAAACCTACAGTTTTACTAGGCCATAGTGTAGGGGAATATGTAGCTGCTTGTTTAGCAGGAGTATTTAGTTTAGAAGATGGTTTAAAATTAATTGCTGCTAGGGGAAAACTAATGCAAAAATTGCCTTCTGGTGGTGCAATGTTAGTTGTATTAGCAAGTCTTGAGTTAGTTACAGAAGTTATTAATCCCTATAAGAAAAAAGTTACTATTGCAGCAATTAATAGTAAAAATAATATAGTTATTTCTGGTAAACAAGAAGTAATTAAAAAACTTGTAACTGAGTTAACAGCTAAAAATATAAAAACTACTCAATTAAAAGTTTCCCATGCCTTTCATTCTCCTTTAATGAAACCTATGTTAAAAGAGTTTAAAAAAGTTGCTGCAAAAATTACTTATCATGTACCAAAAATCGAGTTATTTTCTAATATAACAGGTGAAATAATATCTGAGGAAATCGCAACGCCAGAATATTGGTGTAAACATATTTTAGCATCGGTTAACTTTGCAGCAAGTATTAATAACTTACAAAAAAAAGGTTATCAAATTTTCTTAGAAATTGGAGCTAAACCTACTCTTTTAGGCATGGCTAAGGAATCCTTAAATACAGACGATATTTTATTATTACCTAGTTTACGTTTTAATACCGATGACTGGCAACAGATGTTATCAAGTTTAGCTCAACTATATCTACATAATGTCAAGGTAAATTGGGATAATTTTTATCAATATTCTTCTCCTCAAATATTACATTTACCGAGTTATCCTTTTCAGCGTCAATCCTATTGGTGGAAAGATGCTAAACTTCAAGAAGATTCGTTACAAGATTATCAAAATTTTGTAACTCATCCGTTATTAGGACAAAAAATAGTTACTAATTCTGATGAGACTATTTTTCAGTTAGAAATTAGTAAAGATAATCCTGCTTATTTAAAAGATCATATTGTTTTAGATAAGGTGATTTTGCCAGCTACTGCTTATTTAGAAATGATTTATGCTGCTGGGAGTTATATGTATAAATCAGATAAGTTAATATTAAAAGATTTTCACATAGAAGCACCTTTAATTCTCTCAGATAAAAAAACTATAAAAATAGTTATTAATTCTGATTATAAAGTAGAAATTTTTAGTTTAACAGATAATTCACAATTTACTACACTACACGCATCAGGAAATATTATTAATCAAACTATCAATAATTACAATTTATTAGATTTTTCTACTCTTAATAATTCAAAACAAGAAATTAATGTTTCTGAATACTATCAGCAAATGGAAAAACAAGGACTAAAATATGGCAAAAGTTTCCAAGGAATTAAACAACTTTGGGTGCAGGAAAAACAAGCAATAGGTAAAATAGAATTACCATTAGACTTAGGTGAAGAATTATCAAATTATCATTTACATCCTGTCTTATTAGACTCTTGTTTGCAAGTCTTAGGAGCATCTTTTAACGAGGAAGAAAAAAATAATACTTATCTTCCTATAGCTTTAGAAAGTTTAGAAATTTTTTCTCCTTGTATTCCCATAGTTTGGAGTCAAGTAAAAGTTAAATCATCTAACAATTCTCAAAATAAATTAGTCGATATAACTTTATTTAATCAAAAAGGTGAACCAATCGCACAATTAAATGGTTTATTACTGAAATATGTTAATCAAAAATTAGAAAATAAGGAAGATTTAAAAGATTGGTTATATGAACTTAATTGGCAACAAAAACCACTTATAAATCAGAATAAAAATATTGAAATTAACAGTTGGCTAATTTTTGCCGATAATCGAGGATTAGCAGAAGAATTAACTAATTTATTAAAACAAGCAAGTAAAAAATGTATTTTAGTTTTTGCAGGAGCAAATTATCATAAAATTGACCATGATAATTATTATCTAAATCCGAATAATTCAGAAGACTTCAAACAATTATTTCAAGATATAGATAATTATCAAGGAATACTTCATCTTTGGGGTTTAGATAGTGATATTAGTTCAGAAAATTGCCAAATTGAGAAAATACAAAATACTAATTGCGCCAGTATTTTAAATTTAATTAAATTTTGCAATACTTCTCAAGTAAATCGTCTTTGGTTAGTAACTAAAAGAAGTCAATCGTTACATCAAAAAAACTTACAACCCCAACAAGCATCAGTTTGGGGATTAGGCAAAGTTATTAATTTAGAATATCCTCAACTAAATTGTACTTGTTTAGATTTAGAAACAGAAGATACTCAACTTTTTTATGATGAATTATGCTTTTCAGATCGAGAAAATCAAATTGCTTATTTTCAAAACAATCGTTATGTAGCAAGGTTAATAAAACATCAATCTCAGACTGAAAATAAACCCCTACAATTACAAATATCTGAATATGGAGTATTAGATAATCTTAGTACCATACCAATGACTCATAATTCTCCGAAAATGGGAGAAGTAGAAATACAAGTTTATGGGGCTGGAGTTAATTTTAGAGATGTCTTAAATGCTTTAGGAATGTTACAGGAATTTCTTGAAAAAATGGGCTTTAAAAATGCAGCAGAAATTCCTTTTGGCGGTGAATGTGCGGGCAAAATAGTTAGGGTAGGTGCAGCAGTAAAAGGCTTAAAAATAGGAGATGAAGTTATAGCCGTTTGTGCATTAGGAAGTTTAGCTAGTTTTGTGACAGTTAATGCTCAATTTGTAGTGATTAAACCGCAACAATTAAGCTTTATAGAAGCAGCCACTATTCCGACTACTTTTTTAACAGCTTATTATGGGTTATATTATCAGGCAAAATTACAAAAAGAAGAGCGTATTTTAATTCATGCAGCCGCAGGAGGAGTTGGGCAAGCTGCGGTACAATTAGCTCAATTATCAGGAGCAGAAATTTACGCTACAGCTAGTGAAAATAAATGGGATTTTCTCAAGTCTTTAGGCCTAAAATATGTGATGAATTCCCGTAGTTTAGATTTTGCTGAAGAAATTAAACAATACACTGAAAATGTGGATGTAATTTTAAATAGTTTAAACGGTGAATTTATTCCTAAAAGTTTAGAAATTTTGAGCAATAATGGACGTTTTGTAGAAATAGGTAAAATTGGTATTTGGCAGGAATCAGAAGTTAAAAATAAAAAACCAAATATCGGTTATTTTCCCTTCGATTTATTAGAAATATCTCAACAAAATCCAGCATTAATTAACTCTTTATTAAATGAATTAATGCAATTATTCGCCACAGGTAAATTAAAACCCTTACCACATCAAGTTTTTCCTTTAGAAGATGCGGCAGTTGCTTTTCGTACTATGGCTCAAGCCAAACATATTGGCAAAATCGTCATTACTATACCCCAGCCTAACTCATTAGATACTTTAATCAAGCAAGGTTGCAGTTATCTGATTACAGGTGCGATGGGTGCATTGGGTTTACAGGTTGCTGAGTGGTTAATTAGTAAAGGTGCAACCCATCTTATTTTAATTGGGCGTAATAAAAACCAAGAAAAAATTAAGCAATTAGAAAATAAGGGAGCAGAAATCAGCTTTATTGAGGCTGATGTGACTAATTTTGAGCAAGTTGAACAAATTATTCAATCATACGGTAATATAAAAGGAATTGTTCATGCTGCTGGCGTTTTAAGAGATAGGCTCATCCCTAATTTAACTTGGGAGGAATTTGAACAGGTTACTAATCCTAAAATACAGGGTGCATGGAATTTGCACTATTTGACTAAAGGATTACCCTTAGACTTTTTTATCTGTTTTTCCTCCATTGTTTCTGTAATTGGTTCAGTTGGTCAAGCCAATTACGCAGCAGCTAACGCCTTTTTAGACGGTTTAGCCCATTATCGTCATCAGTTAGGATTACCTAGTTTAACAGTAAATTGGGGGGCTTGGGCAGATGCTGGTATGGCTGCGACGAAGGAGGAAGATAAACAAAAATGGGATAATTTAGGAATTACTACTATTAATGCAGAGCAAGGATTTTATATCCTAGAGCAATTATTAATAAAAAATCTGAATCAAGTCGGAGTAATTAAGGTTAATTGGTCAGAATTTTTGAACAAAACTAGACAGAATTTAGACTTAAGTTATTTTGAAAAATTACTTCTTAAAACGAAATCTGAAAAAGTTACTAATTCTCCGTTTATAAAACAATTAGCCACTGTAAATGTAGATGAGAGACAAAATTTTATACTTAATATTATTTGTTCTCAACTTGCCAAAGTTTTAGGATTTAGTTCGCCAGACAATATAGATTCAGATACTAATTTTTCTGATTTAGGGATGGATTCTTTAATGGCAGTAGAATTAAAAAATAGTTTACAAAATAGTTTAGAAATTCCTCTAGAAACGAACATTTTATTTGATTATCCGACTGTTAGTAGTTTAGCCAATTATCTTTTACCGCTTTTACCAGAAATAGAAAGAGAAATTATTCCTCAAGTAGAAAATATTACCGAACAATCCTTAGATATTCCCCCTGCCTATTATCAATTTGAATTAACTTCCGAATATTTGGACTTAAAAGCGGATTTAAATATAGCCCAAAGAATAGGTAATAACTTTTTTGTACCCCACGAAGATATAGCAAATAATACTATTACAATTAAAGGTCAAGAATTAATTAATTATTCTAGTTATAATTATCTCGGCTTATGTGGCGATTTAAGGATAGCGGAAGCGGTACAACAAGCTGTAGCTCAATATGGAACTTCTGTGTGTGCTAGTCGAGTGCTTTCGGGCGAAATTTCTTTACATCAAGAATTAGAGAGAGAAATTGCTGATTTTTTAGGAACAGAAGATGCGATCGCCTATATTGGAGGTCATGCTACCAATGTCAGCACCATTGGTCATTTAATGGGCAAAAGAGATTTAATTATTTATGATAGTTTAAGTCACAATAGTATTCGTCAAGGTTGTCAATTGTCGGGAGCAACATTAATGGAATTTCCTCACAATAATTGGCCGGCTTTAGAGAGTATTTTAAAACAATTTCGTCATCAATATGAAAAAGTATTAATAGCAATAGAAGGAATTTATAGCACCGATGGAGATATTGCTCCTTTGCCAGAAATTATCGCTGTTAAAAAACAATATAAAGCTTGGTTAATAGTGGATGAAGCTCATTCTATTGGCGTATTAGGTAAATCTGGTACGGGAATTGGCGAATATTTTTCAGTAAATAGAAATGATGTTGATATGTGGATGGGAACTTTAAGTAAATCCTTTGCTAGTTGTGGAGGTTATATTGCTGCTTCTAAAACTTTAGTTGAATACTTGAAATTTACTGCCCCCGGTTTTGTTTTTAGTGTGGGTATGTCTCCTGCCAATACAGCAGCAGCACTCACAGCTTTAAGATTACTAAAACAAGAACCAGAAAGAGTAAATTTATTACAACAAAGGGCAAAATTATTTTTAGAATTAGCTAAACATAAAGGTTTTAATACAGGAGAGAATAATCAAATTTCACCAATTATTCCCATTATTATAGGAGATCGCGATCGAGCCTTACGATTATCAAATTTATTATTTGAAAAAGGTATTTATGTCCAACCAATGGTTTATCCTTCAGTACCTTTAAATAGTGCTCGTTTACGCTTTTTCATTAGTTCTACCCATACAGAAGAACAAATTAAATATACTATTGAAACTTGTGCGAATAATCTCGATATTAAGGCATAATCTTGAAATGGAGCTTATTGCTATCTTCCAATAATATTGGCTCTTCTAGTTTGAGTGTAATAAATTATTAGTTGAAATAGGCAACAGGCAACAGGCATCAGAGAAGAACAAAATTAAATAGCTACTCTAGAAGAGCCATAATATTTTAGGCTTTTGTGTTGGTTATTTAATAAAGGTCAAGAAATCCTTATTTATTCATAAACCAAGAAAAAATATCAAGCAAATAAACCGTTACAATAACGGATTAGTCCTTTTAGAAATAAAAATTATGTCTAGAGCAAATAAAGTTGTACTTGCTTATTCTGGTGGTGTTGATACTTCAGTATGTATTCCTTATCTCAAAGAGGAATGGGGAGTAAAAGAAGTTATAACTTTAGCCGCAGATTTAGGTCAAGGAGAAGAATTAGGCCCTATTAAAGAAAAAGCCTTAACCTCAGGTGCTTCGGTATCTCTAGTTGAAGACGGCAGAGAAACTTTTGTTACAGATTATGCTTTTCCGGCCATAAAAGCCAATGCTCTCTATGAAAATCGGTATCCCCTTTCCACTGCCTTAGCACGTCCTTTAATTGCTAAAATGTTAGTGGATGCGGCGGCTAAATATGGTGCTGATGCTGTAGCTCACGGTTGTACAGGCAAAGGTAACGATCAAGTACGCTTTGATGTTGGTATTGCCGCCCTAAATCCTGATTTAAAAATTCTTGCTCCCGCTAGAGAATGGGGCATGAGTCGAGAAGAAACTATTGCCTATGGAGAAAAATTTGGCATTCCTTCACCTGTAAAAAAATCTTCTCCCTATAGTATCGATCGCAACTTATTAGGGCGTAGTATAGAAGCAGGGCCTTTAGAAGATCCCATGAATGAAGCTTTAGAAGAAGTATTCTTAATGACTAAAGCGATCGCAGATACCCCTAATGAACCAGAATACGTAGAAATTGGCTTTACTCAAGGTATTCCTGTCAGTATCAATGGTGAAGCTTTAGCTCCCATAGATTTAATCACTAAACTTAATGATATTGCTGGCAAGCACGGTTACGGCAGAATCGACATGATTGAAAATCGTGTTGTCGGAATTAAATCCAGAGAAATTTACGAAGCACCTGCTTTACTGGTATTAATCCACGCCCATCGTGACTTAGAAAGCTTAACCCTAACGGCTGACGTTACCCAATATAAAAGAGGTTTAGAAGATACTTACGGTCATTTAATTTATCGTGGTTTATGGTATTCTCCCTTGAAAGAAGCTTTAGACGCATTTATCGACAAAACCCAACAACAAGTAACTGGTATTGTTAAAGTTAAATTTTTTAAAGGTAATGCTAACATTGTCGGCCGTAAATCCGATAATTCTATTTACACTCCTGACTTAGCTACCTATGGCGCAGATGATAAATTTGACCATAAGGCAGCAGAAGGTTTTATCTATATTTGGGGACTTCCCACCAGAGTTTGGTCACAAAAAATTAGAGGCTAAAAAATAGTTCGTGGTTAGTGGTTCATAGTTAGTTGTTGATTATTAGTTGTTAGCTAAACGCTAACCGCTAACCGCTAACCGCTAAAACCTAAAAGCTAAAAGCTAAAAGCTAAAAACTAACTATTTTTGGTTATAATGATGTGCTAAATGTCTTCTAAGGGAAAAATATGAACATTTGGATACGATCCTTTATAACCTTACCCCTAACTGTTATCTTTTTAGAATCAGCTATTTCTCCGATTTTTGCAGCCCCTCCACAAATAGAAGAAACGGTAGAATGCGATATTTTAGTAGCAGGTGGCGGGTTATCTGGTTCAGCTACAGCTTATGAAGCACTACTCGAAGGTAAAACCGTCTGCCTAACCGAAATTACTGACTGGGTGGGAGGACAAATTTCCGCTCAAGGTACATCAGCCTTGGATGAAAGACCAACTCAACGAACCCTTTTATTTTATCCTCGTGGCTATTTAGAATTTAGAAATAGAATCAAAGACCATTATAATAAGCTCAATCCTGGCGACTGTTGGGTAAGTGAATCTTGTTTTTTCCCCTACGATGGCCATGAATTGCTGTTTGAACAGTTAACCTCTGCGGCCAAAAAAGGTAAAGGGCAATTAAAATGGTATCCTTCCACCGTAATTAAAGAATTAGATATAAACGGCTCGCAAATCACTAGCAGTATTGCTATTCAACACATTCCCAAACCTAACACCCCTCCCCTAAATACAGAAACCTTATCAGCAATATTTCAAGACGCTTATACCTACGAAGATTCAGAGCGTTTTCACAAGAAAATCATTAAATTTGTCCCCAAATCAGAAAATAGCACTAAAAAATCTGCTCCTTGGTATGTGGTAGATGCCACAGAAACTGGTGAATTAATCGGTTTAGCTGATGTACCTTATAAATTAGGTATTGATGCTCGTTCTGCCTTTGAACCTTCTTCTTCTAGCGAAACTGGCGATCCTTATTGTACTCAAGGGTTTACTTATACTTTTGCTATGGAGAAAACTAAAGAGCCTCAAACCCATGAAATGCCAGAATTTTATTCTCAGTACGAGCCATATTATAGTTATGAATTAGAAAGATTGGCCAGTTTTGATTTAGTCTTTACCTATCGCCGTATCTGGAGTCCGAAAAAAGGAGAATTAGATAAATTCGGTGGTATTGAGTTTACTACTCCTACTGTCGGCGATATTTCTATGCAAAACTGGACTTGGGGCAATGATTATCGTCCCGGAACTTCAGAGGATAATTTCATTTATACTAGGGAACAATTAGAAACCACAGGCCAATTAGCCCCCGGCGGTTGGATGGGAGGGCTTCGTCAGGATGCGTTGAGAAAAGGAGAAGAACACGCTATAGCCTATTTTTATTGGTATGTAGCGGGAACTACAGACTCCCAGTTAGGTGAAGGAGTTAAGCAAACTCATCCTAATTACCGCTATCTTTCCGGTTTAGATTCTCCCATGGGTACAGAGCATGGTTTGTCTAAATATCCCTACATACGAGAAGGCAGAAGAATTATTGGACGACCTTCTTTTGGCTATGATGGTGGCTTTATGGTGGCAGAAATTGATATGTCTCGTGCCGATTATCGCAAGGATGAATATAAGGAACTTCTTGATGAAACTACCTATGAGAGTTTACGCTCTGGTTTAGCGGGAGATGATATATTGTCGATTTTAGCAGGTAAGAAAACTGCCGAAGAAGCTGAATATCGCACTAGAGCAACTGTTTTTCCTGATTCGGTGGGTATTGGACATTATGCGATCGATTTTCACCCCTGTATGACCGAATCTCCTCCAGAAAAACCCGGTAATACTGAAAGAGAAGGAGAAAGATTCGGTGCAGGTCAAGCTTATCCCTTTCAAATACCTTTAAGAGCCTTAATTCCCCAAAAAATAGATAATATGTTAGTAGCAGGTAAGAGTATTGCCACCAGTCATATTGCTTCTGCTGCTTATCGGGTTCACTCCTTTGAATGGTCTGCGGGCGTTGGTGCTGGAGCTACTGTAGTATATGCTTTAAACAATGATATATTTCCCTATCAAATGGTTGATGATTTACCAAAAAGCGAACCAGATTTAAGAAAGTTACAAGAATTTCTGAATAATACTGGTAATCCCACTGCTTTCCCAGATACCTCAATTTTTAATGAAGATTGGGAAAATTGGCGTTAAGATAATTTAGAGAAAAGGGGGAACTATTCCCACTTTTCTAAAAGCGTTTAGGGAACAAGATAATCTAATTACGTGCTAAAATCATGATTTTAGAATAGGTTAACCCAAGACTCGTGAATAATCAAAAGAAAAACATAACAATTCTCGGTGCAGGTGCTTGGGGTACGGCCTTGGGCAGTTTAGCATCAAGGAATAATCATAATATTCGTTTTTGGTCTCGTAGTGGTTCAGATAGTTTAGAATCTACCATAGCCGATGCAGATATAATTATATCTGCAATTTCTATGAAGGGTGTGAGACCTACCATTGAGAAATTACAAAAATTAGAATTTCCGGCTGATACCATTATTGTTAATGCTACTAAAGGTTTAGATCCCCAAACAACCCATACTCCTACCCAGATATGGCAAGAGGCTTTTCCGGATCATCCTATTGTGGTACTTTCCGGGCCTAATCTTTCTAAGGAGATTCAAAAAGGATTACCCGCAGCTACAGTGGTAGCTAGTACCAATATAGAAGCAGCAGAAACAATACAAGCAATTCTTTCCTCTGATATTTTTCGAGTATATGTCAATAACGATCCTCTTGGTACAGAATTAGGAGGGGTATTAAAAAATGTAATGGCCATCGCTTCAGGTGTCTGTGATGGTTTAAAATTAGGGACTAATGCTAAAGCTGGTTTATTAACTCGTGCTTTACCAGAGATGATTCGGGTAGGTACTCATTTAGGTGCATCTGTGGAAACCTTTTTTGGACTTTCAGGATTAGGAGATTTACTTGCTACCTGCGACAGTCCTTTATCTCGTAATTATCAGGTGGGTTATGGTTTAGCTCAAGGTAAATCTTTAGAACAGGTTTTATCAGAAATTGAAGGTACTGCTGAAGGTGTTAATACAGTAACAGTATTAATTAATTTAGCTAATCAAGAATCAATTCCTGTTCCTATTTCTCGTCAAGTTTTTAGATTAATTAAGGGCAGAATTACTCCTCAGCAAGCAGTACAGGCTTTAATGGAGCGAGACTTAAAAGAAGAGTTTTGCGATTTAGATTTTTAGCTTAAAAAGATAAAGCATCATTGATGCTTTACTATTTTTTAGTTTAATCTACTTTTTTCCAAGTTGTAAATTGAATACTTACTAATAGTAAAGCAATAATTAATAAGATAGTGGCGGCCGCAGAAGCATAACCAAATTCAAAGCGAGAAAAAGCTTCTTGATAGATATAATAAACTAAAATATTGGTAGTATTTAAAGGGCCGCCTCCGGTGATAATATAAACCTGTTCAAAACTGCGTAAAGTAAAAATAATAGTAGTAACAATAGTAAAAATTAAAGTAGGTTGTAAACCGGGTAAAGTAATATATAAAAATTTAGCCCAACTATTCGCACCATCTAATTCTGCCGCTTCATATCTTGAGGAGGGAATAGTTTGTAAACCCGCCAACAATACTACCATATTAAAACCTAATTGTTTCCAACTACTCAGTAAGATTAAAATAGGCATAGCCCAAGTAGTGCTACTTAACCAATTAATAGGATCGAAACCTAAATTAATTAATAAATCATTTACAGGCCCTTCATTTTGAAATAACCATCTAAAACCTAATCCAACAGCTACAAGAGAAGTAATTGAAGGCAGAAAATAAGCCGTTCTAAATATGCCTCGAAAAGGTATTTTTTCATTTAAAAATACTGCCAAAACTAAAGGAATAATAATACTAGGAATAACAGTAGCTACAGTAAAATAAACCGTATTTGTGATTACTTGCCAAAAATCAGAATCGTGAAATAAATGAATATAATTATCAAAACCCACAAATTCTAATCCTTTAGCTGTTAAACTCCCATCTGTAAAACTAAGATAAGCCAAATAAGCAATAGGCCAAATTACAAATATACTTAATAAAATTAAAGCAGGTGCTAAAAATATCCAAGGGACTAAAGAATCTTTCATGATTTTATTTATATTTTTGTAAGCAAAAAATTTAATTATTAATTAACTTGACTTAGGCTTAAGCATAACTATAAATTAATAGGTTGTATATTTGTTTATAATATGTCTTTTATCTCACCTTCATTACCTCCTGAAAAATTAAAATTAGAGAAAACTATTAGATTAGGAGTGATGGCTTCTGGTAGTGGTAGTAATTTTGAAGCTATTTGTCAGGCTATATCCTCTAAACAACTTAACGCTAAAATTCCAATTCTGATTTACAATAACCCCGATGCTAAGGTACAAGAAAGGGCACAACGTTGGCAAGTACCTACCATACTACTAAACCATCGAGAATTTAAAAGTAGAGAAGATTTAGATGGAAAAATTGTCGAAATATTTAAAGAGCATCAGGTTGACTTTGTGATTATGGCGGGATGGATGAGAATCATCACCTCAGTTTTATTAGAGGCATTTCCCCAAAGAGTAATCAATATTCATCCGAGTTTATTACCCAGTTTTCGGGGTATTCATGCCATAGAACAAGCTTTAGCTGCTAAGGTAAAGATAACAGGTTGTACCGTGCATATAGTAGCTTTAGAAGTAGATAGCGGTCCGATTTTAATGCAAGCTGCTGTACCTATTTTAGAAGATGATACCTCAGAAACTTTGCACGCAAGGATTCAAGTACAAGAACATTTGATTTTTCCCCAAGCAATTGCCTTAGCTGCAAAGCAATTGTTTGTCTCTAAAAATTAGGCTTGAAGGCTCTACCATTGAACATTTATCATTATATCAATGTTTAATGTTCAACTCGCGCGTTCCCAAGGTGAGGTTTCCTCACTAGGTTCGCTCGTCAATGTTTAATGATTGGTCATCAAATTGGGTTAATAATTAGTTAACTTTCCACTGATAGAATGATTATAGAAAACAAATAAATTTGTTAATTTGTTAGCTACATTATTCTTCAACCGAGAAAAAGTTATGGTTTCTACTCCTTCCAAAGATTTAGCAATCCAAAAAACTCTAACATCTGAAGAACTCCACAAAATAAACGCCTACTGGCGTGCTTGTAATTATCTCGCTGTGGGCATGATTTATTTGCGAGATAATCCTTTGCTCAGAGAACCTTTAAAACCCGAACATATTAAACAGAGATTACTCGGACATTGGGGTTCTTCTCCTGCTCTTAGTTTTATCTATATACACTTCAATCGCTTAATAAAAAAATATGACCTTAACGCTATTTATATTGCTGGGCCAGGACACGGTGCGCCAGGAGTTTTAGGCCCTGTATATTTAGAAGGAACATATTCTGAAATATATACTGACAAAAGCGAAGATATTGAGGGAATGCAGAAATTTTTCAAACAATTCTCTTTTCCCGGATACATTGGTAGTCATTGCACCCCCGAAACTCCGGGTTCAATCCACGAGGGAGGGGAATTAGGTTATAGTGTGTCCCATGCTTACGGGGCAGTTTACGATAATCCCGACTTAATCGCAGCTTGTGTGGTTGGCGATGGCGAAGCAGAAACAGGCCCTTTAGCCACGGCTTGGCACTCTAATAAATTCCTCAATCCTGTGCGTGATGGGGCAGTATTGCCGATTTTAAACCTTAATGGTTACAAAATTGCTAATCCGACTATTCTTGCTCGTATTAGCTCCGAAGAACTAGAGAATTTATTTAAAGGCTATGGCTACACTCCTTATGTAGTAGAAGGTTCAGATCCCGAACTAATGCATCAAAAAATGGCAGCAGTCATGGAAGAGTGTATAGTTAAAATTAGGGAATATCAACAGCAAGCCCGTAGCCAAAATAAACCTTTCCGTCCTCGTTGGCCGATGATTATCCTGCGGACACCTAAAGGTTGGACAGGTCCTCAAGAGGTTGACGGTCATAAAGTAGAAGGATTCTGGAGAGCGCACCAAGTACCAATGGGAGGAATGCACTCTAACCCCCAACACCTTCGACTTTTAGAAGAATGGATGAAAGGATATAAGCCAGAGGAATTATTTGATGAAAATGGTACTTTAATTCCCGAATTAAAAGAATTAGCACCTGTAGGAATTAAGCGCATGAGTGCTAATCCTGTAGCTAACGGTGGTTTATTACGCAAAGATTTAAAATTACCTGACTTTCGTGACTATGCTGTTCAAATGGATCAACCCGGCACAGTAGAAGTAGAAAACACCAGAGTTTTAGGTAAGTTTTTACGAGATGTCATGAAAAATAACATGACTAATTTTCGTGTTTTTGGTCCTGATGAAACAGCTTCTAACCGTTTGCAAGATATTTATGAAGTCACCAAGAAAACCTGGATGGCAGATTACTTACCAGAAGATGAAGATGGTAGTCAGTTATCTCCTGATGGTCGAGTAATGGAGATGTTGAGCGAACATACTTTAGAAGGTTGGCTAGAAACTTACTTGCTAACTGGCAGGCATGGCTTTTTCCATAGCTATGAAGCCTTTGTTCACGTTATTGACTCCATGTTTAACCAGCACGCTAAATGGTTAGATATTTGCAAAAATTATGTTCCTTGGCGTGCGCCGGTATCTTCCCTTAACTTGATGTTATCTTCTTTGGTATGGCGACAAGATCATAACGGATTTTCCCATCAAGACCCCGGTTTTGTCGATTTAGTAACGAATAAGAGTGCGGATGTCACCCGGATTTATTTTCCTCCCGATGCTAACTGTTTACTTTCAGTGGCCGATCACTGCTTAAGAAGTAAAAATTATATTAATGTCATTGTTGCTGATAAACAAGATCACCTGCAATACCTGACTATGGATGAAGCTATTAAGCACTGTACTAAAGGTATTGGTATCTGGGAATGGGCAAGTAACGATGACTGTGGTAAACAAGCAGATGAACCTGATGTAGTCATGGCTTGTTGTGGTGATATTCCTACGATGGAATCCCTTGCAGCCACTGCTATTTTACGGGAGGAATTTCCTGAACTGAAAGTTAGGTTTATTAATGTAGTCGATTTATATCGACTTCAATCAGAAGGAGAACATCCCCACGGATTATCTAATAAAGAATTTGATATTCTTTTTACCCCTAATAAACCAGTAATTTTTAACTTCCATGGCTATCCTTGGTTAATTCACAAATTGGCTTACCGTCGTACCAATCAAGAGCGTATTCACGTCAGGGGTTATAAGGAGAAGGGAAATATTAATACTCCCTTAGAATTAGCTATTTTAAACCAGATTGATCGCTTTAACTTAGTAATCGATGTAATTGATCGGGTTGATAAACTTGGTTCAAAAGCTGTCTATGTCAGAGAGAGGATGAGAAATGAGATTATCGATAATTTAGCTTATGCTCACGAACAGGGTATGGATAAATCTGAAGTAACTAATTGGAAGTGGCCTTATTAAATGACTTTAAATATTTTTTTCTTACGACATGGCGAAACCGTAGCTAGTAAAACGGACGGTTTTTGTGGAACTTCTGACGTAGAATTGACTCCATTAGGGGAAATCATGGCAAATGATTTTGCCGTTGCCTATCAGTCTGTACCTTGGAAAGCGATCTTTTCTAGTCCCATGCGTCGCACCATTGCTACTGCTCGACCTATATGTGAGCTAGTAGGAATGGAAATGCAGTTACGAAATGGATTAAAGGAAATCAACTTCGGAGAATGGGAAGGTAAAACGCTGTCAGAGGTAAATAAAAAGTTTCATGATGAATATATGCGTTGGCAATCTGAACCGGGTTGGAATGCTCCTCCAGGAGGAGAAAGAGCAATTGATATTGCTCGTCGTAGTTCGGAAGTAATTGAAGAAATAGAAGCAACTTATCCCGATGGTAATGTTTTGGTAGTTTCCCATAAAGCTACTATAAGAATTATCTTGTGTTCGCTACTCGGAATTGATGTCGGACGATATAGAGACAGAATTTATATGCCTGTTGCTGCTGTCAGTGTCTTAGAATTTTGCGAACAAGGACCTCGACTTTTGAAATTAAGTGATCGCTCTCATTTAAGAAATATTTTACATGACTAGCTACGATCTTATTTATCAAACTGTTCGTCAAATTCCTGTAGGTAAAGTTGCTACTTATGGACAAATAGCTGATTTAGCAGGGCTTTATGGTAAATCACGTTTGGTCGGATATGCACTATTCCGAGTTAATACTGATTTAGGGGATATACCTTGGCATCGAGTCATTAATGCTAAAGGGGAGATTTCTTATTCAAGCTTACGTCGAGGCGGAGATTACTTGCAAAAACATTTATTGGAATCAGAAGGAATTAAATTTAACGCTCAAGGAAAAATTAATCTCAATCAATATCAGTGGTATCCACAATAATTTTTGCTTCATCATCATGAAAATTTTAGTTCTTAATGCCGGTTCTAGTAGTCAGAAAAGTTGTTTTTATAGTTTAGGTGATTCTATTCCTGATATACCTTCAGAACCCTTGTGGGAAGCTCATCTAGATTGGACTGTAGCTGCTGATGGGGGAATTATTACAGTTAAAAGTAATGGTATTAAAGAACAAATTGTAGTAAAAGAACGAGATAATGCTTTAAATGTTTTGTTAAATACCTTGATTACAGGAAAAACTAAAATATTAGCAAGTTTAAATGAGATTGATATAGTAGGTCATCGAGTAGTACATGGTGGAGCAAAATATAGCCAAGCTACAGTGATTGATGATGATGTCAAAAATGCGATCGCCGAGCTTATTCCCCTTGCTCCTAATCATAATCCCGCACATTTAGAAGGAATCAAAACTATAGAGTCAATCTTACCGCAAGTAACTCAAGTAGCAGTTTTTGATACTGCTTTTCACACCACAATTCCTCAATGGGCTAAAGTTTATCCTTTACCCTACGAATATTATCAAAAGGGAATTCAACGTTATGGCTTTCATGGTATTTCCCATCAATATTGTGCTAACCGTACCGCCCAACTTTTACAACAAGCCCTTGAGTCTCTCAAAATTGTTACCTGTCATTTAGGCAATGGTTGTTCTCTAGCTGCTATTAAAAATGGTGTTTGTGTTGACACTACCATGGGATTTTCTCCTTTAGAAGGATTGATGATGGGTACTCGTTGTGGTTCAATCGATCCGCAAATTATTATTTATTTAATGCAGGAATATGGTTTAGATGCAGATGAGATTAATATAATACTTAATCAAAAATCGGGTTTAAAAGGCGTTTCCGGCATTTCTGCTGACTTAAGAGTTATTTTAGCTGCCATTGCTGAAGGAAATTCCCAAGCACAATTAGCTTTTGATATTTATATTCATCGCTTAAAAAATGCTATCGGTGCCATGGTTGCTAGTCTCAATGGTTTAGATGTCCTAGTTTTTACTGCCGGCGTGGGAGAAAATGCCAGTATCGTTCGTGAAAAAACCTGTGCAGGTTTATCTTATTTGGGTTTGAAACTAGATTTAGCTAAAAATAATACTAATCCTGTAGATAGCAATATTGCTAGAGAAGATTCTTCAGTAAAAGTATTAGTAATTCATACTCAAGAAGACTGGGCAATTGCTCTAGCAGTCCGATCTCAATTTTCTAATTGATAACGATGATAATTAAACTTAATAATTACTTATTATTGATATAATTCAATTATATTTTATTAATGATAGACTTTAATCTATAATTATTCATAGAATATAATCAATTCATTAATTAATTACATAAATAATAAAAACTCTATGATTGACATTTTTAGCCAGACTATCTGGTTAGTGCCTTTATACGCTCTGATGGGTGCAATACTTGCTATACCTTGGTCTCCGGGTATTATTCGTGAGACTGGGCCTAGGCCATCGGGTTATCTTAATGCTGTAATGACTTTCATTGCCTTGATTCATAGTTTAATTGCTCTTTTAGAAGTTTGGGATAAACCAGTTCAATATTTATCTTTTCAGTGGCTTCATGCTGCCGACTTAAATATCTCTTTCGATCTTGAAATCTCCACCATTACCATTGGAGCATTAATTTTAATTACTGGTTTAAATCTAGCTGCCCAAATTTACGCCATTGGTTACATGGAAATGGATTGGGGTTGGGCGCGTTTTTATTCCCTACTAGCTTTGTTTGAAGCGGGGATGTCCACTTTGGTTTTGTGTAATTCCCTTTTCTTTAGTTATGTAGTCTTAGAAATCCTGACTTTAGGAACTTATTTATTAATCGGTTTGTGGTTTAATCAATCTTTAGTAGTCACAGGGGCAAGGGATGCTTTCCTAACTAAACGGGTAGGAGATTTAATCTTGTTGATGGCAGTAGTTGCCTTATTACCCTTAGCAGGAACTTGGAATTATACGGAGTTAGCTGAGTGGGCAAAAACCACCACAATTGACCCTAATGTCGCTACTTTACTCTGTTTAGCCTTAATTGCTGGACCTTTGGGTAAATGCGCTCAATTTCCTCTCCATCTTTGGTTAGATGAGGCCATGGAAGGCCCCATGCCTGCCACTATTTTACGGAATACCATTGTCGTTTCTACTGGTGCTTGGGTATTAATTAAGTTGCAACCAGTTTTAGCTTTATCTCCTATGGCTTTAAAAGTCATGATAGGGATTGGTGCAGTAACTGCCATTGGTGCAGGTTTAATTGCGATCGCACAAATTGATATTAAACGTTCTCTTTCCTATTCTGTTAGTGCTTACATGGGTTTAGTTTTCATTGCCGTAGGAACACAACAGGATGAAACTGCTTTAAGGTTATTATTTACCTATGCGATCGCAATGTCCTTACTCGTAATGAGTATTGGTGGGATTGTTTTAAATAATATTACCCAAGATTTGACTAAATACGGTGGTTTATGGTCGCGTCGCCCCATATCTGGGATTTGTTATCTTGTTGGTGCAGCTTCCCTAGTTGCTTTTCCTCCTTTGGGCTGTTTTTGGACACTGAAGGAAATGGCAGATAACCTCTGGAATACTCACCCTTGGTTAGTGGGAGTATTAATTATAGTCAATGGTTTAACTGCTTTTAGCATTACTCGTGAATTTAGTTTAATTTTTGGTGGCAAACCAAAACCGATGACAGTTCGTTCTCCTGAAGGCTTGTGGGCGTTAGTATTACCCATGACATTTGGCATGGGATTTGCCTTGCACGTACCGATTTTATTACATCAATGGAATTTATTACCGGAATGGGAAAATCTCAATTTAACCGTTGCGATTCCATTGATTATCTCAACTGTAGTGGGTGCAAGTGGATCAGCATTTATTTATCTCAATGATAAAATTCCTAAACCAATTGAATTAAAACCTAAAGCAATACAAGACTTTTTTGCTTACGATCTTTATACCGCACAACTATATCGTGTCACCATTGTTTTTGTAGTTGGTTTAATTTCTCAAATTATTTATTGGTTCGATCGCTATTTAGTTGATGGGATAATTAATCTAGTTGGGTTATTTACTATTTTCAGTGGTGAAAGTTTAAAATATAATTCTTCTGGGCAAACCCAGTTTTATTTCCTTTCAATTATTTTAGGAGTAACTTTATTTGTTGGCATAGTTTGTTACCCTTTACTCTCTCAAATTTCTTTGATTGTTTCACCTTAAATCCTTAAATATTATTAGCAAAAAGCAGGTATAAATTGATAAATTTTCATAAAGCAAGCACGAATTTTTCTCGCCGTAAATTAATGCAATTTGGTGCGTTTTTTTTAGGAACAGTAACCCTAGCAAGTGTATTGGGTTTAGATATTAATAAACCAGAAGCAGCAATTGCTCAAATTGCTCAAAATGATATAACTCCCGACCAAGCTTTAGAAGCATTAATGGCAGGAAATAAAAGATTTGTTGAAGGAAAAACTACCAATAATAATGAATCTTTAGAACATTTACAATCGATTTCTGAATCTCAAAAACCTTTTGCTGCTATTATTGGTTGTGCTGATTCTCGTTCCTCTCTGGAAATTATTTTTGACCAAGGTTTTGGGGATTTATTTGTAGTTCGGGATGCTGGAAATGTAGCAACACCAGAAGAAATGGGTAGTTTAGAATTTGGTACTTTAGTGTTAGGTGCTAAAGTATTAATGGTAATAGGTCATTCTAGTTGTGGTGCAGTAAAAGCTACTTTACAAGGAGGTACAGTTCCGGGATCTATTGCTAGTATTTTGGCTCAAATTGAACCGGCTGTAGAAGATTTTAAAGGACAACAAGACGATAAAGAAGCCCTGAAAAAAGCGACTGAAGCTAATGTCATTTATCAAATAAATAAATTAAAACAATCTCCAGTTTTATCTGAATTAGTTGCTGCGGGTAAATTAAAAATTGTCGGAGGATATTTAGATTTTAAAACAGGAAAAGTAAGTCTTGTTGGCTAGTATTAATATCAAATGGGCAAATAATTAATCGTAATTATTCTGCTCATTAATCTCACAATATTTGTTCGCCATCATTAAAAAAAAACAATAACAAAATACCGTAGCGTGGGCAAATAATCCATCGTAATTATTATCATTATTAATCTCACCGGATTTGCCTACCTACGTAACAAAGGATAAATAACAAAGGACAAAATAAATGCTTAGTTTTTTACTTTTGCTACCTGTAATTGGCGCAATTATTATCGGGTTTTTCCCCGGAAAACTTGAATCAGATCGTCTCCGACAAATAACAACAATTTTTGCAATAATTATTTTTGCTTGGACAATCTGGTTATTAACTCAGTTTGATATAGATAATACGGGATGGCAATTTTCTGAATATTTCCCTTGGGCTGAACCTCTTGGCTTAAGTTATAGTTTAGGGGTTGATGGGTTATCTTTACCTCTAATTGCTTTAAATGGATTACTCACAATTATTGCTATTTACAGTATTGGAGAAAATGTCGAACGTCCCCGCCTTTATTATTCTTTAATTCTGTTAATTAATGCTGGTATAACCGGAGCATTAGCCGCACAGAATTTATTACTGTTCATCATTTTTTACGAACTAGAATTAATCCCTTTTTACTTGATGATTGGAATTTGGGGAGGAGAAAAAAAAGGTTATGCTTCAATTAAATTTCTTCTCTATACTGCCGTATCAGGATTATTAGTTTTAGCTGCCTTTTTAGGGATTGGTTTTCTCAATGGTGCGACCAGTTTTGATTACGATACTATTACCACTCAAGGATTATCTATTAACACTCAACTTGTTTTACTAACTATCTTATTAGTTGGCTTTGGGATTAAAATTCCTTTAGTACCTTTACATACTTGGTTGCCCGATGCTTATACCGAAGCTTCCCCTGCTGTTACCATTCTTCTGGGCGGAATTTTAGCGAAACTGGGAACTTATGGGTTAATTCGCTTTGGCTTACAACTATTTCCCCAAGCATGGTCAATTATTGCCCCCGGATTAGCGGTTGTTGGTACAATAAGTGTACTTTATGGTGCATTAAGTGCGATCGCCCAAAAAGATATTAAACGTATGGTAGCTTATAGTTCCATTGGTCACATGGGCTATATATTAGTAGCTGTGGCGGCTGGCACGGAATTAAGTATATTAGGTGCAGTGGCGCAAATGATTGCTCATGGTTTGATTCTGGCTTTATTATTCCACTTAGTAGGTATTATCGAACGCAAAGTCGGCACTCGTGATTTAGATGTTCTCAATGGTTTAATGAATCCCATTCGTGGTTTACCCCTCACCAGTGCCTTATTAATCACCGCAGGTATGGCTAGTGCAGGCATCCCCGGTTTAGTTGGTTTTGTGGCTGAATTTATTATTTTCCAAGGTAGTTTTGCTACTTTCCCCATACAAACTTTACTTTGTATTATTGCTTCTGGTTTAACGGCGGTTTACTTTGTAATTCTGCTCAATCGTACTTGCTTCGGCAAATTAGATAATAAATTGGCCTATTATTCCCCTGTATTGCGCTCTGAAAGTATCCCTGCTTTTGTTTTAACTGCAATTATCTTATTTCTCGGTATTCAACCTAATTGGTTATTCCGTTGGATTGAACCAACCACGAATCATTTAACATTGAACATTGAACATTTAACAGTAAACAGTGAACATTTAACATTGAACAGTCAATGAAGTAAAAATACGAACAATGGAGAGTAATAATGTCACCTATGAAAAGGCTTATAAATTTGCCATTAGAATTGTCAATGCTTATAAGTATTTAAGTCAAGAAAAAAAGAGTTTGTTTTGTCAAAACAGTTGTTAAGAAGTGGAACTTCTATTGGAGCTAATATTGCTGAAGCAAACGGAGCAATTTCCCCTGCCGACTTTTCTACCAAAATTTCTATTGCTTATAAAGAGACTTTAGAAAGTAAATATTGGCTTTCTCTACTCAAAGATACTGGATATTTTGATACAAAATCTTTTGATAGCATTCATCAAGATGCTGATGAAATTGCCAGGATACTATTCACAATCTTGAAAACTACCAGAATAAAAAATGATAAATGCTCAATGCTCAATGCTCAATGCATCTACTCACGAATTTGCTGATATTATTCATCGTCTTGAAGCTGGTGGCTCAATGTTACCGGATACGCCAGAAAATTTAATGCAAATTATTGGTATTTATAAAGCTTATGCTGTACCAATGGATTTCTATTGGCGAGACTTATTATATATTGCCGAACGAGTATTTTTAGAACCTCTTCCCTTCTTTAAATATTTCTTACCCCAAGAATATTTAGATTTACATAATCATTATGCGGGGGATGATGCTGACTTAAGAATTTGGCGAGGAGAAGCAACTGCCCATCCAGAATTATTGGAATTTATGGATACGGGAAAAGCTGGTAAGATGTCCAAACTTTTTCATCATCTGTGGCATGATCGCATTAATATGGAATTTGCTGAAGCTTGTATGCGGGCGATGCTTTGGCATGGCAGAGATATGGGTTGGGGTAAGTTTGATGCTTATCTCGATAGTGAAGAATATAAAGCCAATGCAGATAAAGCAATCAAAGCCTATTTTAAAAAAAATCCTGCCATGTTAGGACTGTATAAACTATTTCCTGATATGTTTCTCGAACAAGTCAGACAGCTATCTTACTATTCTAATTTGGGTTTATTTTGGGAAGTGATGGCACCAGTTTTCTTTGAAATGTCTGATATTTACGACGAAGGTGGATTTAAAGGTGTCCCCGATGCGATGAATTTTTTGGTTAATGGAATTTTTGCCGTAGCAGGAAGACCAATTTATCATCACGTTTATATTGAGGGTGAATGTTACGAAATCATTCCTAAATCAAAGGGCTTTACTTGGTTATATGAGGCTGCTTTACCCTACGTTGAAGCTGTTTTTTATCGCACTGCCCCTTTTCGTGGTACTAAATCTTATAACGCCCAAGCTAAAGAAGTTCCTGACGAGCAAAAAGATTTCCATTATGGTATTTTATATGCTGATGTTTTCCCTGTAGGTACTGCGGGAATACCTCCGACATTATTAATGGATGATATGTATCATTTTCTACCTGATTATTTACAATCATACTATCAAAAACATTGTCGAGGGGAAGACGATATTTTGATTCAATTAGGCATTACTTTTCAGCGATCGATGTATAATGTTACTTCCGCAGTAATTCAAGCTTTGCGTCAAGCTTTATTATATCCTTTAGACGATCCAAATCCCAAACATTTAATGAAAAATCGTCAATTTTTTGAATCTCAAATAGATCGTTTTTTACGCCCTGAAGCTCGTTTAAGAGATATTCAATCTCAAGATTATCGTTAGGATGATGAATTATCAAGTTAATGATAAGTAGATACACAAAATTAATTATACAAAAATCGAGTGGTGGGCAATGCTTATCATAATCTCTGGATAAAAGTCTTAGCCCCTTGGTGGGCATTGCCCACCCTACAATTAATTTTGTTTAGGTACTTAAATGAAATGACGACCTACTAAACTCTCCATTACAACCAATTTCCCACTAATATAAAAGCTGACCAATAGTAAGGATGTTGGTATTGAGGCGATTGCAATAAACTTAATTGTGCTTGGCGTAGTGCTTCTACTTTACTGATTTTAGGAGTTTTTAAAGCTTGATAAAATTCGGTCATTAATAGGGCAGTAGAATCGTCTTGTACTGACCATAATGTAGCTAAAGTGCTTCTCGCTCCAGAGCGCACCGCCACTCCTGCTAAACCAAGAGTGGCTCTTTTATCTCCTACGGCGGTTTGACAAGCACTGAGAATTAGTAATTCTATGGGAGTATCTTCAGCAAAATCCCTTTCTTGGAGTAGTCGATCTAAATCTTTAACATTAATGCGATTATCCCAAGTCAGTAAAAAGGTGTCTTCAGCGCGGGAAGAAAATTGTCCGTGAGTAGCTAAATGCACTATGGGATAAGGGAGATTCGTAACTTGCGATCGCAAACTGTTGCGGGTAAAGTTTTCATTTAATAATATTTCTGAAGGAACTAAAGCGGCAATTTCTGATACTTCTGTTAAACTTTCTGCTTGTCCAATCGCAGTTTGCAAGTTATCTATAATTGCTATTTTCGTAATTGCTCAACTACCTTGACAAAATCAAGAAATAGAGGTTAAGTGAGATAATATCGAAGTAAACTCTCAACAATGAAACAACTGCCAGATTTAAAACAATTA